>NZ_CP025803.1:2711250-3022500 GCF_003352065.1 Sulfitobacter sp. SK011 | reverse complement strand
CAGCCAGAATGGGCTGAGGTTGAAAACCACGCTGCCCACAAAGGGTGCGCCGCCCAGATAGGCAAAAAACGCGCCCGAGCAGAAACCAGACGCCAGCGCGTAGCCCCAGAAACGGGGGGACCGCAGCAGTTCGGGGTATTCAGAGAATTGCTCAAACAGTGATTTGCCTGATGCCCGCGCTGTTTCGCCCATGTCGACCCAAACAAGGGTCATGACTCCGACGCCGATCACAAACAATGCCCAAAAGGATGCCTGCCAATTGAACAATTCTTCCAAAAGCCCACCCAGGGCCGGGCTGACCATCGGGACCAAAGCCATGCCCATGGTGACATAGCCAATGACGGATGCTGATTGATCCTGAGTATAAAGATCGCGGATCACGGCGCGGCTCAGAACCATGGCGGTGGCGATGATCGCCTGACCGACCCGAAAGATCAGAAAAACCGCGGCATTGGGGGCAAAGATGCAGCCCAGCGTGGCAATCAAGAACAGGCCCAGCCCCCAGAGCATCACCTTGCGGCGTCCCAAATTGTCCGAAATCGGGCCGATAAAGAGCTGCATCACCGCGCTGCACAGCAGATAAAGCGGCACGGAAAGCTGCATCACGGCATAGTCGGTGCCAAAGTATTCTGCCATTTGCGGCAGACTGGGCAGGAAGATGTTCATTACGATGGCTGACATGCCTGCCAGCAGGATCAGGGTGGCGATGTGCGGCGGCGTGGTTCGATCCAGAAACCGGATCTGCGGTGTATTATCCATGCAAATGCAAGTAGTCCTGTGGCGTGACCTTGTCCATTGCGCATTGTTATTTTTGCTAATTTGCAATTAACAAGCGACCTGCTGAATAAACTTTGCAAATTTGCATAATTGACCTTTGGTTGTGCCGCCTGCTTCGCTAATATGCCGCAAACTCAAGACGGGCCACATAGGGGAGCACCATGAAAGATATTCTCGAACAGCTGGAGCAGCGGCGTGAAACGGCCCGTATGGGTGGTGGTCAAAAACGGATCGACGCCCAGCATGCGCGCGGCAAGCTGACAGCCCGTGAGCGGGTTGAACTGCTGCTCGACGAAGGCAGTTTCGAAGAATTCGACATGTTCGTGACGCACCGGTGTACCGATTTCGGTATGGAAAAACAAAAGCCTGCGGGCGATGGCGTGGTCACCGGGTGGGGCACGATCAACGGGCGGCTGGTCTATGTGTTCTCTCAGGATTTCACGGTATTTGGCGGGTCGCTTTCTGAAACCCATGCGCAGAAGATTTGCAAGATCATGGACATGGCGATCCAGAATGGTGCGCCTGTCATTGGCATCAACGATTCAGGTGGCGCGCGCATTCAGGAAGGGGTGGCAAGTCTTGCGGGCTATGCCGAAGTGTTCCAGCGCAACATCGAGGCCAGCGGCGTGATCCCGCAGATCAGCGTGATCATGGGGCCGTGCGCGGGCGGGGCGGTCTATTCGCCTGCGATGACCGACTTTATCTTTATGGTCAAAGACAGCTCTTACATGTTTGTGACCGGCCCTGATGTGGTGAAAACCGTCACAAACGAGGTTGTCACTGCCGAGGAATTGGGCGGTGCCAGCACCCATACCCGCAAATCATCTGTGGCGGATGGGGCGTTTGAAAACGATGTTGAGGCTTTGGCCGAGGTGCGGCGTCTGGTTGATTTCCTGCCCGCCAACAACCGCGAAAAGCCGCCCGTGCGCCCGTTCTTTGATGATCCGGAACGGATTGAGGCATCGCTGGACACGCTGGTGCCTGCAAATGCGAATGCGCCCTACGACATGAAGGAATTGATCCTCAAGCTGGGTGACGAGTGCGACTTTTACGAAATTCAGGAAGATTTCGCCAAGAACATCATCACCGGCTTTATCCGCATCGAAGGGCGCACCGTGGGCGTAGTGGCAAACCAGCCGATGGTGCTGGCGGGATGTCTGGACATCGACAGCTCGCGCAAGGCCGCGCGGTTTGTGCGGTTCTGCGACGCGTTCGAAATTCCGATCCTGACCTTGGTCGACGTCCCCGGTTTTTTGCCTGGCACCTCACAGGAATATGGCGGCGTGATCAAACACGGCGCTAAACTGCTCTTTGCCTATGGCGAGGCGACCGTGCCGATGGTCACGGTGATCACCCGCAAGGCATACGGCGGAGCCTATGACGTGATGGCGTCCAAGCACCTGCGGTCTGATTTCAACTATGCCTGGCCCACAGCCGAGGTTGCCGTGATGGGCGCCAAGGGTGCGACCGAGATCATCCACCGCGCTGATCTGGGGGATGCCGACAAGATCGCGCAGCACACAAAGGATTACGAGAACCGCTTTGCCAATCCTTTTGTGGCCGCCGAGCGCGGGTTCATCGACGAAGTGATCCAGCCGCGCGCAACCCGCAAACGGGTCGCCCGGGCGTTTGCGTCATTGCGAAATAAGAAGGTCGTGATGCCGTGGAAGAAGCACGACAACATTCCGTTGTGAGCACTCCTATGCCTATTCACCCTTTCTTAAATACCGTCCGACCTCTCGGTCAGGCGCAAAGCACAGTGCATAACCGGTGTCGGAGGCGTAAGGCAGGCGCGACGACCACCCATGGCAGGTGGGCCATGGGCGCATCTTTCAGGGGAAATGATTGATGTCTAAGGTGTTCAAAAACCAATCCTTCACCATCGCCCACGCGGACTCCGGCACCTTCAAAGGCGCGGGTCTCCGCCCCTTCTTCGAATACCGCGATCTGGGCATCAAATCCGCGACCAAGGGGGCCTACGGTGCCCATGTCATCCGTGCTGTGCCGGGCATGGAAAGCCCCGGCACTTGGCATTCCCACGACCTTGATTTCCAGATGGTCTATGTCACCCAAGGCTGGGTGGTGTTCGAATACGAAGGCGAGGGGGAACATACTCTGCGCGCAGGCTCCTGCGTTCTTCAGCCCCCCGGCATCAAACACCGTGAAGTGCGCCATTCCGATGATATGGAACTGATCGAGATTATCTCACCCGCCGATTTCCCCACGCAGGACGAAGATGCGCCATGAAAGCTGTGTTTCTAGCCCTGTTCCTTGCCGCCAGCCCGGCTCTCGCCATTGATGTGCCATCGGGTCAGCCCGTTGAGTTGCAAGAGGTGCTGGTCGACGATGTGGGCGGCCAGACATGGCTGCGGTTCCGCTTTGTGGCCCCGGAAATTGCCCGCGATGGTGGCAGCATCGACAATGAAGCGGCGGCCCCGGACATGATGCATCTGTGCGCGTCGGTGGCGTTGCCCTACATCACGCAATATGACCTGGACGGGCAGATCATCGTGGTATCGCTGGCCGATCGCGTGACGGAATTTGGCGTCCCAGATCCCGATGCAACACAATTTTTTGAAGCTTTCCGGGCCGATGGCGACACCTGTATTTGGGAAGGGCTGTGATGAAACCACAATATATACGGCAGAGGGCTGCGATTCGCCCTAAAAATGAGGCTTTGGAGTCACAATGCCGCCGATTGGTTGAAACCCGGTATCAATGGCAAATCACTTCTTGTAACGTGCGGGCAAGGAATACCCACGTATCCCTTACCTCAGAATCGGGGCGCGCGATGCATCAAGCAGTGTCGCGCCCCATTAACAACGACAGGAGACTTAAATGTCAAAGAGCATTAAATTGCTGGCAGCTTTCAGCTTTGTTGCTGCCATTTCTGCATGTGCAAGCCAGCAGGACGATGACTACGTTGTGGTCGCACCCGAGCCTATCTCGGTTGAGCCTACGTACACAGGCAAGTACAAGTAATACCACTTCAGGGCAGGCGTCCGCGCCTGTCCTGACCTTCGCTGCGCGTGCTGGCAGCCCCGATATGAGGGGGCTGTCATGTTAGATTATATGCTCAAGCACCGCGGCTTTCCCGGGCGACTGCCGGGTACAGATTTCCAATTCACCATACGACGTGCGAACCCCAAAGGGGCGACGCCTTTGACCGTGCGCGAACGCCGGTCTGACCGGCGTGCTGCTGACAGGCGTGCTGACATCGGGTTCATGAAGGCGTTGTGGGACGCATTTGGCGATCAGCCGTTCGAGCGCGGCAACCTTGATGCCGGGCGCCTTTCGTGGCTGTTTGGTCGCGAGGTTTTGCCGGCCACAGATCCCTTTGATCCCGCCCATTATGAGGCCATGCTGGTCATCAACGAAGATGTCGCACGCGCCGCCTTTCCTGATGCGTTTGAGGATTGATCGGCATGTTGTCGCTTGGCCTCTCCTCCTATCAGCAATCCTCAGCCGATTCTTGCGCAAGTAAGACGGCGCGCTTGGCGCGCGCGTCCGTTTCGGTCAGCATCAGTTTTGCTACGGGTAAAGTCCTTTGGATTTCGCCTTATGCACACCAAGACCATACCCCTTCCCTTTACGGGCAGCGTGTCGAAGCTTCGGCATTGCTGCCCGATTTTTACGGGGGGCGGGGTTTGGGCCCGATGATCGGGCACAGTCGACCTAAAGATGCAGCCAAGCGGGAAATGGGAGAAACCCAGCGCATTGGCCAAGCAAACAAAAGCAGTGAAGGAACAGGTATATGTCTATTCGGAACATCATTTTGGGGCTTACGGCCTGCGCGGGCCTTGCGGCATGTGGCGACACCCTGGGCGAGCAGGCCCTTGGCGGCGGTGCCATCGGTGCGGGTGCAGCGGCCCTTACCAGCGGCAGCCTTTTGCAGGGTGCGGCCATCGGTGCGGCGGGCAATATTGCCTATTGCCAGCTCAATCCCGGCAAATGTCGCGGGTATTGATCCCGCTGATTTAGCTGAGGAACAATTACGGGCTTCAGTGGTTTACGCTAGAACGAGATACACCAAAGGAGATCGTAAATGCCCATATCGAAACTTATTCTTGCAGTCGCAGTCTGCGCGGGCCTTGCGGCCTGTGGCGACACGTTGGGTGAACAAGCGCTCGGCGGTGCCGCAATCGGCGCAGGTGCGGCCGCCGTCACCGGTGGCAGCCTTGCGACCGGTGCGGCCGTTGGTGCAGGCGCTAACGTGCTTGCCTGCCAGACAGAAGTCGTTAACTGCACCTGATGTAACTTTTCTGCGGGTCGGAAACCGGCTTTCGCAGAACAAGAACATTTCTAAATCAACCCCGCTCGGCTTTGTGCCGCAGCGGGGTTTTTGCGTTTTCCTCAAGACCCAGAAGGACACTCCATGTTCAAGAAAATCCTGATCGCCAACCGGGGCGAGATTGCCTGCCGCGTTATCAAAACTGCCCGCAAGATGGGCATTGGCACGGTGGCGATCTATTCGGATGCAGACGCGGATGCCCTGCATGTCCAGATGGCGGATGAGGCGGTGCACATCGGGCCACCCCCCGCCAATCAGTCCTATATCGTCATCGACAAGGTCATGGCAGCGATCAAGTCATCGGGGGCCGAGGCTGTGCACCCCGGCTATGGTTTCTTAAGCGAAAACAGCAAGTTCGCCGAGGCACTTGCAGCGGCGGGTGTCGCCTTTGTCGGGCCGCCTGTGGGCGCAATTGAAAAGATGGGCGACAAGATCACCTCCAAAAAGATCGCCAAAGAGGCGGGCGTATCGACGGTTCCCGGCTTTATGGGCATCATCGCGGACGCGGATGAGGCGGTCAAAATTTCCAACGAGGTTGGCTATCCGGTGATGCTCAAGGCGTCTGCGGGTGGCGGCGGCAAGGGCATGCGGATTGCGTGGAACGACACCGAGGCCCGCGAAGGTTTCCAATCGTCCAAAAACGAGGCCGCAAACAGCTTTGGCGACGACCGGATTTTCATCGAGAAATTCATTACCCAACCGCGCCACATCGAAATTCAGGTGCTCTGCGACAGCCACGGCAACGGCATCTATTTAAACGAACGTGAATGTTCGATCCAGCGGCGTCAGCAAAAAGTTGTCGAAGAAGCGCCCAGCCCGTTCTTGGATGAAGCGACCCGCAAAGCGATGGGCGAACAGGCCGTCGCATTGGCGCAAGCGGTGGGGTACACCAGCGCTGGTACAGTTGAATTTATCGTCGACGGCGAACGCAATTTTTACTTTCTTGAGATGAACACCCGTCTGCAGGTTGAACACCCGATCACCGAGTTGATCACCGGTGTTGATCTGGTGGAACAGATGATCCGTGTGGCCAATGGTGAGAAACTCAGCATCAAGCAAAAGGACGTCAAGATAAACGGTTGGGCGATTGAGAACCGGCTTTATGCCGAGGATCCCTATCGTGGTTTCCTGCCCTCCATTGGCCGGTTGACCCGGTATCGCCCGCCCGCCGAAGTTGTTGAGAAAACCCATATCGTGCGCAACGACACCGGCGTTTATGAAGGCGGTGAGATCAGCATGTATTACGATCCGATGATTGCCAAACTCTGTACATGGGCCCCCACACGGGCCGATGCGATTGAGCGGATGCGCGTGGCGCTGGATAGTTTTGAGGTAGAGGGCATTGGCCACAACCTGCCGTTTCTTTCGGCGGTGATGGACCATCCGATTTTTGTCGCTGGCGACATGACCACAGCGTTTATTGAGGAACAATTCCCTGATGGGTTCAACGGCGTGGAACTGGCCGAAACTGAACTGCGCCGGATCGCGGCTGCGACGGCAGCGATGCACCGGGTGGCCGAGATCAGACGTGCTCGGGTGTCGGGACGGATGGATAACCATGAACGCAAAGTTGGTTCAGACTGGAATGTCGCTTTGCAGGGTCAGTCCTTTGATCTGGTGATCAGCGCCGATCAGGAAGGGTCAACCGTGACTTTTGATGATGGGGCCGAACTGCGGGTCAGTGGCGCGTGGACACCGGGCGATCAACTGGCCGAAATGACCGTGGGAGATGCGCCGCTTATCCTGAAAGTTGGCAAAATATCCGGTGGTTTCCGCATTCGGACACGCGGGGCCGATATGAAAGTGCATGTGCGCACCCCGCGTCAGGCCGAACTGGCCCGCTTAATGCCCGAAAAAGTGGCTCCTGATACGTCCAAATTGCTGCTCTGCCCGATGCCGGGTCTGGTGGTGAAACTGAACGTCGAAGTGGGCGACGAGGTGCAGGAAGGTCAGGCGCTTTGCACGATAGAGGCGATGAAGATGGAAAACATCCTGCGCGCCGAGCGCAAAGGCGTGGTCAGCAAGATCAATGCCAATGCCGGCGATTCATTGGCGGTGGACGATGTGATCATGGAGTTTGAGTGATTTCCCCGACCCAACATAAACTGCGCCGGCATTGGCTAATTCAATTGCCAGAAGCACGCTCTTTTTCGTCGCGGATTTCACGCTGGCGCATCGGCATTTTGTCGATGCTGCGGGTGATCTCTCGGACGTCCCATGGAAACGGTTTGCGCAGTTTGACACCGCCATCTTTGCCCACAAGCACCAACATGAACCCACGGGGCCGCATTTTCAGCCGCAAGGGGCTGCGTGCTGCGGGGTCGGTATCGGTCAGGACAACCACATCGCGTTCAATGAGCGCGTTTTCACGGGCACGCAGCAATTCAAGCTGTTCGATAAAGGCAGGATCCTCCGCGCTGTCGGCAAATACAAGAACGGGGCGCTTTTTCCAGTGGAATTGGCTCAAATCGTTCATATCTGCTGTCACAAACAAGCTGTCCACCGGTGGCTCCGATGTCTCTTGGGTGGCCCCAGCCGTGGCAAATAAGGCTGTAAAAACAAGTGGTATAAGGCGTTTCATCGGTGCTCCTGTTTCACTTGATATAGATGTGTACCACGCGATTGCGATGCAAGTGTTGGGTCATTTTTGCATTAAGCACAATGCAAGAGGTTTTGGGGCATGAATGGGGTGATCCCTGTATCATGGCCGGTTGGGGCGGCCTGTCTTAACAGAATGGCCCGCTTTTTCATGGATATTATCTTGCATGTTGGTGCGCACCGCAGTGGGACAACCACATTTCAGCAGTATCTGCGCAGTCAATTCGCGGTATTAGAGGCGCAGTCGTTGGGTTTTTGGGGCACTTTGCGGACCCGCAAATCAGTGTTTCCCGGTTTGTTTGCAACGCCATCCACCCCCAAAGACGCCCGCAGGGCGCAGGGCCGTGTGCAGATGCATCTGGCTCGTGCGCAAAACGCCGGGATCAGAAAACTGCTGGTCAGTGATGAGAATATGATCGGCTCGGCGCGGCACTGTTTGCGGCAGGGCGCGCTTTATCCGGCCATCGGCGACCGGATGGCGCGTATTTCGGCAGCATTTGGTGGTCGCGTCAGCCGTGTGGTCCTGACGATCCGGGCGCAAGACCTGTGGTGGGCGTCTGCAGCGGCCTACACGGCGGCGCGCGGTCATCCGATACCGTCATCAGAACAACGCGATAAAATTGCCCAAAGCGCGCGCACATGGCGTGATGTGATCACCGATCTGGCCTGTGCTGTGCCGGATGCGACATTGGTGGTGATGCCCTTTGAGCAGGGCGCGGGCAATCCGAATTTGCTGTTGAAAGCGGCGACAGGTCTGGACGCCCCCTTTGGCGCAGAGGTCCCGTGGTTGAACCGGTCTCCGACCGCCCGCGACCTGCGCGGGCTGTTGGCAGATCAAGGCGCGGACATATCGGAAATTCCCGATAACCCATTGCGTTGGCAACCGTTTTCGCAAGAACAGACAGCAAAATTGCGCGAGAATTACGCAGATGATCTGCACTGGCTGACTGCCGGTGCGGATGGTCTGGCCACCCTGGCAGAAGACGACACCCGCAAAAGAGCAGGCACAAGCCAGCCTGCGGGCCACATGACAAGAGGACACGGATATAATGGCGGACAAGGATACATGGCGCACCCTGGCTGAGGCTGAACTGCGCGGGCGCAACCCTGAGGATCTGACGTGGAAGACGTTGGAAGGGATCGACGTCAAACCAATCTATACGGCTGATGATCTGGCAGAGGTGGATCATCTTGGGTCCGTTGCGGGTGCGGCCCCCTTCACCCGGGGGGTAAAGGCCACAATGTACGCGGGGCGTCCCTGGACCATTCGTCAATACGCAGGCTTTTCGACGGCAGAGGAATCCAATGCTTTCTATCGCCGTGGGCTCGCGGCGGGACAACAAGGTGTGTCTGTCGCCTTTGATCTGGCCACCCACCGCGGCTATGACAGCGACCACCCGCGCGTTGAGGGCGATGTCGGCAAGGCGGGCGTGGCAATCGATTCTGTTGAGGACATGAAGATCCTCTTTGACGGCATTCCGCTTGATAAGGTCAGCGTGTCGATGACCATGAACGGTGCCGTCATTCCGATCTTGGCGAGCTTTATCGTCGCTGGTGAAGAACAGGGGCACGACAAATCCGTGCTGTCCGGCACCATTCAGAATGATATCCTCAAAGAGTTTATGGTGCGTAACACCTATATTTATCCGCCCGAACCCTCGATGCGGATCATCGCGGATATCATCGAATTCACTGCCAATGAAATGCCGAAATTCAATTCGATTTCGATCTCCGGGTATCACATGCAAGAGGCGGGTGCGAACCTTGTGCAGGAACTGGCGTTCACCCTTGCCGATGGCCGCGAATATGTTCGCACCGCGATTGCCGCCGGTATGGACGTCGATAAATTTGCGCCTCGCCTGTCGTTCTTTTTCGCAATCGGCATGAACTTTTTCATGGAGGCTGCAAAACTGCGGGCCGCGCGTCTGCTTTGGCATCGGATCATGTCGGAATTTGAACCGAAGAATGTAAAATCCAGCATGCTGCGCACCCATTGCCAAACCTCGGGTGTGTCGCTGGCCGAACAGGACCCTTATAACAACGTTGTGCGCACCGCCTACGAGGCGATGAGCGCGGTGTTGGGCGGCACCCAATCGCTTCATACCAATTCGCTGGACGAGGCGATCGGTCTGCCCACCGATCATTCCGCGCGGATCGCCCGCAATACGCAGCTGATCTTGCAAGAAGAAACCGGGATCACCCATGTCGTGGACCCGCTGGCGGGCAGCTATTACGTTGAAAAACTGACCCATGATCTGGCCGAAGCCGCATGGAAGCTGATCGAAGAGGTTGAAGAGCTCGGCGGTATGACCAAGGCCGTGGCATCCGGCATGCCCAAGCTGCGCATCGAAGAAGCCGCCGCAACCCGTCAGGCGATGATCGACCGTGGCACCGAGGTGATTGTTGGCGTCAACAAATATCGCCGCGAGGCCGAAGACCCGATTGATATTCTGGATGTCGATAACGTCGCGGTGCGCCAAAGCCAGATTGAGCGGCTAAAAGGCATCCGGTCCAGCCGCGATGAGGCTGCGTGCACAGCAGCGCTCAAAGAATTGACGCGCCGGGCCGGTGAGGGCGGTAATCTGCTCGAAGGGGCAATAGAGGCTGCACGCGCGCGTGCAACAGTTGGGGAAATCAGCATGGCAATGGAAGACGAATTTGGCCGCCACCGCGCCGAGGTCAAGACGCTGGCCGGTGTCTATGGTGCCGCCTATGAGGGCGATGAAGGCTTTGCCGCGATCCAGAAGTCGGTTGAGGAATTTGCGGAAAGCGAGGGCCGCCGCCCGCGTATGCTGGTGGTCAAGATGGGTCAGGATGGTCATGACCGTGGGGCGAAGGTAATCGCCACCGCTTTTGCTGACATCGGCTTTGATGTGGATGTCGGGCCGCTTTTCCAGACCCCGGCCGAGGCCGCGCAGGATGCTGTGGACAATGACGTGCATGTGATTGGCATCAGTTCTCAGGCGGCGGGTCACAAGACATTGGCACCGCAGTTGATCAAGGCTCTCAAGGACGCGGGCGCTGAGGATATCTTGGTGATCTGTGGCGGCGTGATCCCGCAGCAGGACTATCAGTTCCTGTACGATGCCGGGGTCAAGGCGATCTTTGGTCCGGGCACCAATATCCCGACGGCCGCGCAGGACATTCTGAAGCTGATCCGCGCGACCCGGGCATGAACAAGCGCCCGACCATTGTGATCGGCATGGTGGCGGGGCTGATCTGGGCCGTTGCCGTCATCGGTGGGGCGATGCGGTTGAACATGCCCTTTGTTCCGGCACCGGTTGCCTTGCTCGGCGCGTTCTTTCCCGGTGGATTGGTGACATGCGCGATGATCGGTCGACTGGCACAGCGCCGTTTCTTTGATGATGAAATCATCGACGGGCAGGGTTTCACGCCCGGGTCAGCGGCATCGATTGATCAAAAAGTGCTGACCAACACCATCGAACAAATGGTGCTGGCGCTTGCGATCTGGCCGTTTGTGGCGCTCACATTGGGCGGGCAGGTGATCATCGCGATGGGGCTGGCCTTTGCGGTTGCGCGGGTGTTGTTCTGGGTCGGCTACCACATGTCGCCGCCGCTGCGTGGCTTTGGCTTTGCGGCCACGTTTTATACCACGGGCGTTGCAGCGCTTTGGTCGTTGGTGGTCTGGGCATTCTGAACACCCCCTCCGTTCAATCTTTCTTGCCTGACAAACGGCACCGCTGCTGAGGGGTAGAGGCGGCGTGATGGACGACATGAAAGATATGACCTACACAAAAACAGGTTTCTTAATGTGTCGCAGAGGATTGGCATGGAGTTGGATCACATCGCAGTGGCGGGTGCCAGTTTGGGTAACGCCACGGATCATGCAGCGCAGGCATTGGGTGTCCACCTGCAACCCGGCGGCCAGCACGATGTGTTTTACACCCACAATACACTGCTGGGGCTGGCGGATGGGCTGTATCTTGAGGCGATAGCGATCAACCCCGATGCGCCGGTGCCGGACCGTCCGCGCTGGTTTGATCTGGACCGGTTTCACGGGGCACCCCGCCTGACCAACTGGATCTGCCGATGTGATGATCTGGATGCGACATTGGCGGCGTTGCCAGATGGGTTTGGCAGCCCTGTCAGCCTAAGGCGAGGCAATTTGCGCTGGCGGATGGCAGTGCCTGCCTCGGGCATTCTGCCCTATGACAATTGCGCGCCTGCATTGATCGAATGGGAGGGCACGGCGCACCCCGCGTCCCTTTTGGCTCAGTCTGGATGCCGGTTGACGCAGGTGCATGTCTCACATCCCGATGCTGTGGCGCTTTGTAAGATGTTGGCACCTCACCTGAGCGATGAGCGGATCAGATATTCAACCGGTCCAGTCGGACTAACGGCGCATTTTGACACGCCTTCGGGCCCGCGAGTGCTGACATGAAAATCCGGGCCGCACATCCAGCAGACGCCGGGGACATTGCAGCGCTTTGGAATGCGATGATCCGCGATACCGATGCGACATTCACCACCCAAGAGAAAACCATCAAGGGCATTTCCGCGATGATCGCCGAGCGACAGGGCGCGTTCTGGGTCGTTGAGGCGGGCGGCGTGAATGGGTTTGTCACCTACGGCCCGTTTCGCAATGGGCCGGGATATGCCGCGACGGTCGAACACACGATCATTCTGGGGCAGCAGGCGCAGGGTCGCGGGGCAGGGCGCGGGTTGATGCGACAGGCCATTGCGGGGGCACGTGCGCAGGGCCATCACGTGATGGTGGCCGCGATCAGCGGTGCCAATCCCGGTGCCGTGGCCTTTCACGGCAAGTTGGGTTTTACGACTGTCGGGCAGATGCCGCAGGTGGGCCGCAAGGGTGGAAAATGGCTTGATCTGATTTTGATGCAGAAAATCATTTCCGGACCCTGACTTCCCCCCGACCCACAGGTATGATGGACCCATGTCAGTCTGGACCCGCATCACCGAAGCCATTTCAGCCCTTGCCACTGGCGAAGGGTTGTCGGCCGTTTTTGACCGCCTGCGTAGCCCGCCAGAGCGGTCGGTGGCCTTTACCATTGCAGTGATTGCGCTGGGGGCAAAAATGGCCAAGGCGGACGGTCTGGTGACCCGCGATGAGGTCACAGCGTTTCGCGAGGTGTTTCAGATCTCCGATGGCGATACCGCTGGGGCCGCGCGCGTGTTCAACCTTGCGCGCCAGGACGTCGCTGGTTTTGAAGAATATGCGCGCCGGATCGCGGATATGTTCCGGGATCAGCCCGAGATGCTGTGTGACCTGATGGAAGGGTTGTTTCACATCGCGATGGCCGATGGTACTTACCACCCAAACGAAGACGCGTTTTTGGTTGAAGTTGGCGAAATATTTGGCATGCCGGCCGAGAATTTCGCAGCGCTTCGGGCGCGGTTTGTGCCCGATACCTCTCCCTTGCCGCATAGCGTTCTGGGCATCGCACCGGGTGCCTCACTGCAAGAGGCGCGGGACGCGTGGCGCAAGCTGGTGCGGGCCAATCACCCGGATGTTCTGGTGGCGCGTGGATTGCCCGAAGAAGCGGTCAGAATGGCGGAAAAGCGCATGATTGATATCAACCGCGCGTGGGAAACCATCTCTGGCAAGGCCGCTTGATGCGGATCGCAACCTATAACGTGGAGTGGTTTTCGAGCCTCTTTAACAGCAATAACAAACTTTTTAACGATAATGGCTGGTCCGGCCGTTATAATGTTACGCGGGCCGATCAGACGGCGGCGCTGGGTGTGGTGTTTCAGGCGCTGGATGCCGATGCGGTGATGATCATCGAAGCCCCGGATCAAAACAGGAAACAATCGACCGTCAAGTCATTGGAGGCATTCGCCGCGCATTTTGGCCTGCGCGCCCGCGACGCGGTCATGGGCTATTCAAACGAGACACAGCAAGAGATTGCGCTGCTTTTTGACCCTGAAACTCTTGTGGCGTACCATGATCCGCAAGGCGCGTTTTCGGGTATGGAGGGGGCCACAGGTGCACCGCGCTTTGACGGGGCACTGCGCATTGATCTGGACATTGATGCGACCGAAGATCTGGTGGTGTTTTCAAAGCCACCGCTGGAACTGTCGGTGACAACCAAAACCGGTTTTGCCTTTCGGATGATCGGTGCCCATCTCAAATCCAAGGCCCCGCATGGGGCGAAAACGCCCGCTGAAGTCATGAGCTTTGGCATCGCCAATCGCCGCAAGCAACTGGCACAGGCAATCTGGTTGCGTGCCCGGATTGACGAGCATCTGGCCGCTGGTACGCCGCTGATTGTGCTGGGTGATTTAAACGACGGTCCGGGGCTTGATGAGTTTGAGAGCCTGTTTGGCCGGTCTTCAGTTGAAATTGTGATGGGTCATGACGGGCCAGGTGCACTTTTTGATCCGCATGCAAAACAGGCGCTCAGCCGGAAACTGGGGGCTGCGCCGACCTCGTCACGGTTTTGGATCAGGACAGAGAAAAGATTTCTGCAGGCCCTGCTTGACTACATCATCGTCACGGATGATTTTCGGGCAAAGGGGGCGAAATGGCGCATCTGGCACCCGCTTGATGACCCTACGTGTTGGGAAAATCCGCTATTGCGCGATGCGCTGGTGACGGCATCAGATCATTTTCCGGTCACGATAGATTTTGACGCATAAAAGTTTGGCACCTTTGAAAAACCCACCATGAACTGCTATATTACGTCCATGAAATATGCTGCTTCCTTTGCACTGGCCCTGTCCCTTGCCCCCCTCGTTGCCGGGGCTGAGGAGGATCGGGGGCTGTCCCTGATGGAGCGTGGTGCGCAGTTGTTCATGGAAGGGATCCTGAAAGAAATGGAACCTGCGATCGACGGGTTCGAAGGGTTGGCGGAACAGATGGGTCCGGCGCTCAAGAATTTTGCTGCCGAGATGGGGCCGAAGCTGACAGAATTGCTGGAACAAGTGGATGATTGGAGCGCCTATAGCGCGCCCGAGATGCTGCCGAACGGGGATATCATAATCCGTCGTAAACCGGATCATCCGATGGTGCCGCCCGAGACCCCGACCGAACCTGCGCCGCAGATCGAACTTTAGCCCCAACAGATGACCAGCAAACAACCCAACGGATCGGCATTCGATGCCATATGCGCGGTCGATTACACCGTGGTCATTGTCCGGGACATGGCGGCGATGCGCACATTTTATCAGGGTATTTTGCGGTTTTCCGTCGCGCGCGAACTGTCTGAAAACTGGATAGAATATCAGATTGGGCCGACCATACTTGCGCTGTCCAATCCGGGCCGGACCGGACAAGATGTGCCGACGCCAATGGGCAGTGCGGCGCTTCAGTTGGCTTTCAAGGTTCCGGTGCGGTCTGTTGATGCCTGCGCGGCAGAACTGGCGGATCAGGGGATCGCCATTCTGTCGCCGCCAACAAACCGGGATTTTGGCCATCGCACATTGTTCTTTCGCGATCCCGACGGCAATCTGATCGAGATTTTTGCCGAGATTTGACAGCGCTACTTCTCAGGTTTCCCTTTGCCGATCTTGACGACGACCTCAGCCCCAAGCGAATCTGCAAGCGAGTTCAGCCGCGCCTCTGCGACCTCACCAAAAAGCGGTTGCATGTCAGGGGTCAACCAAATCTCCAACAGCTTTTTCTGTGGAAACCAACGCATTTCGCCCCGGTCTTCATGCTTGTTCATCCACAACATCGCACCAAATCGCATGGCTTTGCCAAGGATTTCGGCCTCGTTACGGGTCTTTTCATCGACCATTTGATACAGGTCTTCAAACCGGGTGTTTTCACGTTTGTTTGAATAGCGGTGCAGCAGCGCCAGTCCCAAATAGACGCGTTCGGCATGTTTGAGCCCGCCCAGGTTGGCGCGTGTGGCGTTGTCAAAACAGACCTCAGCGCGGTAGTCGGGATGCGCGCGCCAGCTGACATCATGGAGCAGGCATGCCGCCTTGACCAATCGTTTGCGCGGTGCCGGGCTGGACTTATAGAGCGGTGCAATGAAATTGTTCAGGATTTTGCCAAACCCCGGCATCCGGGCATCTTTGGCTTCTGCAAAACGGCAGGCTTCGATCAGGGGATCGCGGTCGCGCAGGCGTTGCGGCATTTGTTCGTAAAGCATGCCTTCGCGGATGCCATAGCTGCTGACGGCGATGTCTTTGGGCTTGAACGATTTGACCAGACGGCTCAGCACTTCTGCGGCAAATGGGACCAGCGCCATGCGGGTCGACGAGACGCCGCAGGCCGCACGGATCTCATCAAGGTTGGATTTCTGGATGAACTTTACCGTCGCGCTGACCGAACGCACAGTCATGCGGTATTCATGCAGCACATGCAGCGGATAGCCGCGCCTGTACATGTCGATGCGGGCAATCGCGCGCCACGATCCACCCACAAGAAACAGACGGTCACGCTGTGCGCCCATCTTTTCCTGCAAACCATCCATCACGCCCTTGATATGCGCGTTTCGCGCCTTGGCACCGCCCTTGAGGTCGCGCAGTTTCAATGGCCCCAGCTGCGACGTCACGCGGCGGCCAACGCGCCCACCTGAAATTTCGGCCAGTTCCATCGAAGAACCGCCAATGTCGCAGACAAGGCCATAGGCACCCGGCCAGCCCAACAACACCCCCTGCGCGGACAACCGCGCCTCTTCCTCGCCGTCAATGACCCAGATGCGCAGACCGGTATCGCGGTGCACCTCATCACAAAAATCTTTGCCGTCACTGGCATCGCGCACCGCGGCTGTTGCCACAACGCTCAGTTCGCTTAACCCCATCCCGTCAGCCAGCTTTTTGAACCGCCGCATCGCGGACAGGGCGCGCACCCGGCCAGTGGGCGACAGATGGCCCGTTTCGGCCATGCCAGCGCCCAATGCGCACATGATCTTTTCATTGTAGAAATACGCAGGCGACCGTGCCGCCCCATCAAATACCACCAATCGGACAGAGTTTGAGCCGACATCAACCACCCCGACGCGCGCCAACGCACGGGCACTTGGGTCCTCAAAAAGCGGTTTTCCAAACAGCCCCAGGTCGGCCACACCGGTTTCGGGCACAGGTGTCGGGAGTGTATCGGTCTGGTCTGCCATGAGCTCTCCTGCGGGCCGTCCCTAGTGCTGCGCAAAATGCGGTACCGCGCCCGCGAGGTCAATCGTTAAGGGCGGCCGATACGCGGGATGAAAACCCATTGGTCCTAGTCTTCGGTGTGGGTGAGCTTTGGCACATCTGAGGCCCCGGCAGACCCGCGCCCGGACAAGGAGGGGTTTTCCATAAAGAAGCGGTGGCAGTTGAAGGCAAACTGTCCGGCAGGCAACGCGGGGCGTTCAAAAGTGCCGTCAGGGGCCATGACCCAGCTTTGCGCGACATCGGCCAGATTGGCGGCCATGATCTGGCTGGTGATCTGTGCTTTTACGGTGGGGTTTTCGATCTCGACCAATGTCTCAACGCGGCGGTTCAGGTTGCGGCCCATCCAATCGGCAGACGACATGAAAACGCGGGCTTTTTTGTGGGGCAACCCATAGCCATTGCCAAAGCAGACAATGCGCGAATGTTCCAGAAAACGGCCCACGATGGATTTGACCCGAATGTTTTCAGAAAGCCCTTTGACGCCGGGGCGCAATCCGCAGATACCGCGCACAACGAGGCTGATTTTAACCCCGGCCTGCGAGGCTTCATAAAGCGCGTCGATGACTTCGGAGTCGATGATCGAGTTCATCTTTGCCCAGATTTCGGCCGGTTTGCCAGCGGCTGCATGTTCGCCTTCTGCCTTGATCATCGCCAGAAGGCGCGGTTTCAGGGTGGTGGGAGAGATTGCCAGATTGTCGAGGCTGGCGGGCTGCGCATAGCCTGACAGATAGTTAAACACTTTCGTGGCGTCGCGCCCCAACCGCTGATCGCAGGTAAAGAGCGACAGATCGGTATAAATGCGGGCCGTGATCGGGTGGTAATTACCGGTGCCGTAGTGGGTATAGGTCACCAGTTGGTTGCCTTCCCGGCGCACGACGGTGCTGATTTTGGCATGGGTTTTCAGGTCGATGAACCCATAGACCACATGCGCGCCTGCACGTTCCAGTCGGCGCGATTGTCGAATGTTGGCGGCCTCGTCAAAACGGGCCTTGAGTTCCACCAATGCGGTGACAGATTTGCCGTCCTCGGCCGCTTCACACAGCGCCTCGACAATCGGGCTGTCGCGCGAGGTGCGATAAAGCGTCTGTTTGATCGCGACCACCTGTGGGTCGCGCGCGGCCTGGGCCAGAAACCGAACCACCATGTCAAAGGTCTCATAGGGGTGGTGCAGCAGCATATCCTTGTGCCGGATTGCCGCAAACATATCGCCGTCATGGTCGGTGACGCGTTCGGGAATGCGCGGGGTGAATTGCGGCCACAAAAGATCGGGGCGTGCGTCAGTGACAAGCTCGGACAGGTCATCGACACCGATCATGCCATCAATTTCGATCACATCCTGCGGGTGGACGCCCAGTTCGGCCATGACAATGGATTTTAGTTTCTCGGGCGCACCGGCAGAGTGGGTCAGGCGCACGACCTCACCCCTGCGACGGCGTTTCAGCGCAACTTCAAATTCGCGCACGAGGTCTTCGGCCTCGTCTTCGACCTCAAGATCACTGTCGCGCAGGACCCGGAATTCGAATTGCGCTTTGACTTTGTAGCCCGGAAAAAGCACGGGAATTTTAATGACCAGCAGGTCCTCAAGCGGCAGATACCGCAGGCAACCATCGGGTGCTGGCAGGGACACGAACCGTTCGATCTGTGCCGGAATTGGCAGCAGGGCTTGCAGGGGGCGCTTGTCTGCGGTGCGCTCAAGCTGCAGGGCCAGCGCATAGCCGGTGTTGGGGATGAACGGAAACGGGTGGGCCGGGTCAATGGCCAGCGGTGACAGAACGGCAAATACCTGATTGAGGAACACTTCTTCGAGATATTCGAGGTCCTCATCTGTCAGATCGGCGCTGCGTTCCAGCATGATGTTTTGCGCGTCCATTTCGGCCATCAGATCAACCAGTACGCGCTGTTGGTTTGCCATCAGATTGCGGGCGTTTTCGTTGATCAGGACAAGCTGTTCAGCGGGCGACAGACCATCTGCCGCGGGCGTGGTGTTGCCCGCCTGCGCCAATTCGCGCAGGCCCGCCACACGGACTGTGTAGAATTCATCAAGGTTATCGGCAGAGATCGACAGAAACCGCAACCGTTCCAGCAAGGGCACACGGGGGTTTTCGGCCTCTTCCAGCACCCGCCAGTTGAACGCCAGCCAGCTCAATTCGCGGTTAAAGAACCGACCCGTTCCGGCAATATCCAGATCGGGCAATTCGCTGGCAGGGGCAAAGGGGGCTTGAAGGAAATCGGCGTCGGTCATGATGGCCTTATGGCTTTGGTTTGTAACAGGAATGCGACTGGTGAAACGCGCTTGTGCCCCAAGTATCATGCTTATTGGGTGTCGTTGTCCAGCACCTGTGCCGCCAGATGGCGGGTGATCGGGCGTTTCTGCGCGATGCTGGCGGTATCAAGCTGGTCGATCAGTTCAATCGCGGCTGCAAAGGATCGGTCCATGCGGCTCAGCAGATAGGGGATCAGTTCCGGTTTGGGGGTAAGCTGGCGATCAGCCAGCAGCTTGACCAACAGCGCCGAAAGCAGCGCGTCATCGGGCGGATCAAGCGCCACAGCGGTCGCGGCTGCGACACGGCTGGTCAGATCAGGCAGGCTCAGACCCCAGCGCGGCACCGGGAGCGCGCCGGTCAAGAGCAGCGGATGCCGTTCGGCCAGCACAAGATTGTGCAGGTGAAAAAGGGCGGTTTGCGACGCCGGGTCGCCTGCAATACGCGGCACGTCCTCAACAGCAACCGCACCAGTGGCGAGGGCGGGAATATCGGCATTATTCAGGTCCGTGGCCGCGATGATCTTGGCCCCGGTCATGTCGGCCCACACATGCGCCAGATGGGTTTTTCCCGACCCTTCCGGCCCGGTCAGGACAAGCTTACCGCCCGCCCATGTCGCCCAGTTTTCAATCATCGCAAGCGCCATGGCATTGGTGGGGGCCACAAAAAAGGCATCCCGCCCCAGCGCCGTACGGCTGGGCAAATCAAACCCTAACTGCCTGACCATGTCAGATGTCGTCCGTGTTGCTGGCGGCACCGTTTTCAGTGCCTTTATAAAGCACGCTCTGCTGATATTGTTCGACGCCAAACCGGGCAATGACCCCGATGGCCGCCGCAACAGGGACCGCCACAAGCATTCCCACAAACCCAAAGAGGGTGCCAAAGGCTGACAGCGCCAGGATCAGCCAGACAGGGTGCAGGCCAACAGAGCTGCCAACCAATTTGGGCGTCAAAACGTTGCCTTCGATGACCTGACCAAGCGCAAAAATACCTGCGACCAGCCCGATGGACACCCAGTCACCCCAAAACTGGAACAGCGCCAGACCAATGGCCAATGCGCCGCCAATCAACGCGCCAAGATAGGGAATAAAGGTGACAACCCCCGCAACGAAGCCGACAACCAGACCAAATTGCAGGCCCACCAGCATCAGCGCGATGGCATAATAGGTACCAAGGATCAGGCAGACCGTGCCCATGCCGCGCACGAAGGATGCCAATGTCCGGTCAATCTCTCGGGCCAGATGGCGGATTGTCGGGGCATGATCGCGCGGCAGCATCCCGTCCACGGCGGCAACCATGCGGTCCCAATCCATCAACATGTAAACGGCGACCACGGGCACGATCACAAAGAGGATAATGATGTTCAGAATTGACGCAAATGACGCGAGCGCTGTCTGCAACACCTGACCACCGCGTTCCTGAACCGCGGCACCAACTGAGGTAATTGACGCACGCAAGGTGGACCCTTCGTCGAGGAGGGAGGGGAACCGTTCAGTCAGAAAATTGGTAAAGTCCCGCGCCAGTTGCGGGGCCGTTTCAAACAGGCTGATCGCCTGATTGACCAATGTCGGGACCACCAAAAGAGCCATGACGACAAATACCAGAACGCAAATGATTGTGATGATCGCGGTTGCCAGTCGGCGGCTCAGGCCCATCGCCTCAAGCCGGTCAGCGACAGGATCAAGGAAATAGGCGATGGCCCCGCCCAGCAGGAAGGGCAGCAAGACGTCACCGATGAACCACAGCGCCACCATCAACACCGCCGCGGCGATGCCCCAGTACTTTAGTTGATCTCTGATGGGCAGGGCCATGGGCGTCTCCGGTTTGGATGCATATCACATCGCCCATGTGGCCCTGCGTTTCAAGAGGCGCGGTGGGGAAATGGGTTGCCTGACTGCTGAAAGCCTTTGGCTTGATGCCGGCGTTGCCGCACTTTTCCAAGCCCGCGAGGGGGGTGACATCACCGGGTTTTCCGGGCAAAGCTGGCGATCAAACGCGACACTGGGCTGGGGCAAAGAATGACCGATACCGACGATGTCAGGATATTTCTGAACGGTCATATTGATGTACCCGATCACAGGCTGGATGCCGTCAGGGCGGCGCTGCCGATGCACATCGCGCTGACCCGCGCCGAAGAGGGCTGCATCACTTTTGATGTTGTGGAAAGCGATATAGTTCCGGGTCGCTTTATGGTGGTGGAAATTTTTGTCGATCAGGCAGCCTTTGACGCGCATCAGGTGCCGGCGCGTGGTTCAGAGTGGTTCAAAGTGACCGAAGGCATCGCGCGTCATTTCGCCATAACCACAGGCGGGCACTAGGGCCATTTGTCAGGTCAGAGCCGACAACAAGCAGAACCCGGGAAAGATGAACGGTGTATCGCGGGCATGTTTGGTCCTAATCGTCATGAATTTCCCGGTCAGTCGGCAGGCATCGACTCTGCACTTCAGCCGCGCAGGCTGATCGCCTTTTTGCCATCCCGTTGCTTGACAATCTGAGCGTGCAGGGTCCTCATGCGCGCACCTGGAAGGGGGCGATATGCGCAGTGAATTTGACACGGAACTTGAGACACGTCTGCTGCGCTACGCGGCAATTGACAGCCAAAGCGATGCGGCATCGCCAACGTCTCCCAGCACGGAAATTCAGCTTGATATGTCGCGCTTGCTGGTTGAGGAATTGCACGCCATTGGCGCGCAGGATGTGATGCTGACCGATTACGGCGTGGTGTTGGCCACCGTGCCGGCGACAGTTGAGGGGGCACCGGTGATGGGCTGGTGCGCGCATGTGGATACCGCGCCACAGTTCAATGCGACAGGTGTGAAACCGGTTGTGCATCGCGGCTACAACGGCGGTGACATCACCTTTGCTGACGCGCCGGATTTGAAATTATCCCCTGAAAATTCGCCGTACCTTGGGCAAAAACAGGGTGAGGATATCATTACGGCCAGTGGCCTGACCTTGCTGGGGGGCGACGACAAAGCCGGGGTGGCCATTGCAATTACAGCGGCTCGGCATCTGATTGAAAACCCACAGATCAAACATGGTGCAATCCGGCTCGCCTTTACCCCTGACGAAGAAATCGGGCGCGGGGTTGATACACGCTTGCCTGCCGATCTGGGCGTGGATTTTGCCTATACTTTTGATGGTGGCAAGCCCGGCGAGATCGAGTTTGAGACTTTTTCGGCCGACGGTGCCGTGATCAAGGTCGTTGGTGTGTCCGCGCACCCCGGCTTTTCCAAAGACAAGATGGTCAATGCCCTGCATCTGGCCGCGAAGATCGTGATGACCCTGCCGCAAGTGACAATGACCCCGGAAACCACTGAAAAGCTGGAAGGGTTCATCCACGTCAGCGAGATCAACGGCGGCTCGTCCGAGTGCACAATCACGTTAATCCTGCGGGATTTTGAACGCGAAGGCCTGGCCGCCAAGGGCGATCTGTTGCGACAGGTCTGTGCCACGGTCGCGGCAACGGAACCGCGTGCCGACATCACCTGCGAGATTACCCCGCAATACCGCAATATGCGCTATTGGCTGGAAAAAGATATGACCCCGGTCGAACTGGTACGCGGAGCGGTTGCCGCCGTGGGTCTGGACCCGGTATCGGTGCCGATCCGGGGCGGCACCGATGGGTCGCGCCTGACTGAGATGGGCGTGCCGTGCCCGAATGTCTTTACCGGAATGCAGGAAATTCACGGCCCCTTGGAATGGATTTCGGTGCAGGACATGGCGCTGGCCACAAAAGTGGCGATTGAACTGGCCCAACGCGCCGCGCAATGATCGCCCCTTGCGGATGGCGATTGTGTCGCGCGGGGCTTTGAATTAGGCAAGGCGTGACCCATTTTGAGCCAAGGAGCCGCCCAATGCGCCTGTCCCGTTACTTTTTGCCCGTCCTCAAGGAAAACCCGTCTGAGGCGCAGATTGTCAGCCATCGGTTGATGCTGCGGGCGGGGATGATCAAACAGGCAAGCGCGGGCATCTATTCGTGGCTGCCGATGGGCTTTAAAGTACTGCGTAAGCTTGAGAATATCGTGCACGAGGAACAGGCACGCGCCGGGCATATGGCGATGCTGATGCCGACAATCCAATCGGCGGACCTGTGGCGCGAAAGCGGTCGTTATGATGCCTATGGGGACGAAATGCTGCGCATCAAGGACCGGGGCGGGCGCGAAATGCTGTTCACGCCGACGGCAGAAGAGCTGATCACCGACATTTTCCGCAGCCATGTGGGGTCCTATAAGGATCTGCCGCTGACGATGTATCAGATCCAGTGGAAATTCCGCGACGAAGTGCGGCCGCGTTTCGGCGTCATGCGGGGGCGCGAGTTTCTGATGAAGGATGGCTACAACTTTGATCTGACCAAAGAAGACGCCATGCACTCTTACAATCGTCATCTGGTCAGCTATCTGCGCACCTATGAGCGTATGGGATTGCAAGCGATCCCAATGCGCGCGGATTCGGGCCCCATCGGCGGCGATGACACGCATGAGTTTCTGGTGCTGGCCGAAACGGGCGAGTCCGAGGTGTTTTACGACAGCGCGGTGACCGATCTGACCTTTGGTGATCGGGTAATTGATTATGGCGATCACGCACAGTGTGCGGCCGTTTTGGAAGAATTTACCAGCAAATATGCACGCACGGACGAAACACACGACGAGGCGCTCTTTAACGAGGTGCCAGAGGAGCGTCGCCGCACCGCGCGCGGTATTGAAGTGGGCCAGATTTTCTATTTCGGCACAAAATATTCCGACGCGATGGGGGCAAAGGTGCAAGGCCCGGATGGCAAACCTGTGCCAGTCCACATGGGCAGCCACGGCATTGGTGTCAGCCGCCTGTTGGGCGCGATCATCGAGGCCAGCCATGACGACAAGGGCATCATCTGGCCCGAAGGGGTCACACCGTTTCATGCGGGCATAGTCAACCTCAAACAGGGCGACGCCGAAGCGGATGCCGCTTGTGAGGCGCTTTATGACAGCCTGACAGCACTTGGTCTTGAGCCGCTTTATGACGACCGCGATGAACGCGCGGGCGGCAAATTTGCGACAATGGATTTGGTCGGCTTGCCATGGCGGATCACCGTGGGGCCAAGAGGCCTCAAGAATGGTGTGGTTGAACTGACCTCACGGCGCACCGGCGTCAGCGAAGAATTGCCGCCTGAACAGGCCGTAGAGCGGTTGGCCCGGATTTACGCGGGGATTGCTTGACCGCACTTGGATGGCTCGTGATAGGTTGGCTGAAAAAGGCAGCGTGTTAACAGGCATATCCAGACGGGTGATAGATTGATAATTGTGCGTGCTTTGACATTGGCAGGCGGGTTGGCCGGGGCTGTGACAACATCGCAATTCCCGGAATTTTCGCAACAATATACCCAGCGACTGGGCGGTGCCGTGGACGCGCTGGCCGAAGTGGTTGCGGATTTTGATGCGTCCGCACAAGCGGTTGGGCTGAGCCGCGATGCGGCATTGGCGCAGCTGCAGGGAACCGATTTTCTGAACCGGCGCAGGGTGGATATGACCCAGACGTTCGGGCGCTATGCGGCGCTGAAAGGTGACCTTGCCGAACTCAAAGGTGCTGGGCCATTCATGCGGGCCTATCACCTGCCGCGCCTGACCGATCCGCAGATTGCTGCGGCAGCCTGGGACGACTACCAACCCGCCTTGCCGCTCAATTTCGCCGGGATCATCTTTGGTGGGGTCGGGTTTGTTCTGGCAAGCCTGTTGCTGGGCGCTGTCTTGAAACTATTAGTGTGGCCGTTTCGCCGCCGCGATGCCGCAAAGGCGGCTTGACGCTGTCCCCCCAAACCCGCAGTTTGCGGCCAAGATGTCAGGAGCCTTTTGATGGCCGGAAAAACCTCGCGAAACACCGCACCTTTTGCGCCATTTGAATGGATGATCGCATGGCGCTACCTGCGCGCGCGCCGCGCCGAGGGTGGGGTCAGCGTGATGACCTGGATCAGTCTGATCGGCATTACGCTTGCGGTTTTTGCCCTGATTGCGACGCTCGCGGTGCGGTCTGGGTTCCGGGCTGAATTTGTCGATACGATCTTGGGCGCGAATGCCCATGTGACGGTCTATACGCTGGGCGAAGTGAACGCGGCGGGGGTAATTGACCGGTCGATCTCAAATTATACCGAAATGGCCGCCGAGGTCGCAAAAGTGCCAGGGGTGACGCGGGTGGCACCTTTGGTGCGGGGCCAGGTGATGGCGAACAAGCGTCAGGCCAATGCGGGTGTCGAAGTCTTTGGCATTGCCGCGGCCAATCTCAAAACCATCCCGCGCATTGCCCATTCCGATCAGGCGCAGGGCGATATCAACCGTTTTGAAGAGGGGATCGCCATTGGCATCGGCGTGGCCAACACACTGGGTGTCACCGTTGGTGATACGATCAAGCTGATTTCCCCAAATGGGGCGGTGACACCGATGGGGCGCAGCCCGCGGGTGAATGGGTATGAGGTGGTTTATATCTTTGCGGCAGGCCGATATGATATCGACCGGACGCGGGCATATCTACCACTTGCCGAGGCGCAATCTTTCTTTAATCGTGAAGGGTTGGCGGATGAACTTGAAGTGATGGTTGAAGAGCCGGAAGCGGTTGATGCGATGGCCCCTGCGCTGCTGCAGGCCGCCGGGCCCAGCTCTCAGGTCTGGACATGGCGCGATGCGTCAGGCTCGTTTCTGAATGCGCTTGATATTGAGGACCGGGTGATGTTCGTGATCCTCAGTGTTCTGGTGTTGATCGCGGCAATGAACATTGTGTCGGGCCTGATCATGCTGGTGAAAAACAAGGGCCGCGATATTGGCATATTGCGCACGATGGGACTGACCGAAGGGTCGGTGTTGCGGGTGTTTTTCATCTGTGGCGCGTTCACAGGCATCATCGGCACCGCATTGGGCGTGATCCTGGGGTGTCTCTTTGCGATCTACGTCGATCAGGTCTTTGGCTTTGTGAATTATCTCAGTGGCGGCACCGCTTGGGATGCGTCGATCAGGGGCATCTATTTCCTGCCCGCCAAGCTGCAACTGAACGATGTGTTGTCAGCGGTGGCTCTGTCGCTGGGGTTGTCGTTCATCGTGACCATTTTCCCTGCACGCCGTGCGGCCCGTATGAACCCGGTTGAGGCGTTGCGTTATGAATGATCCGGTGCTGCGCCTGAATGGCATTACCAAGGCCTATAACAAGGGTGCCGTAAATGAAGTGACCGTGCTGCGCGGCATCGACCTTGATGTGGCCACGGGCGAGGTGGTGGCATTGGTCGCCCCCTCGGGTGCAGGCAAATCAACCCTGCTGCATATAGCAGGGCTGCTGGACACGCCGGACGCGGGCACAGTGGCCATTGGTGGCGATGACATGACCGGGCAAACTGACCGCAGGCGCACGCGGGTGCGGCGTGCTGATGTTGGATTTATCTATCAATTTCATCACCTTCTGCCGGAATTCACAGCCACGGAAAACATCGTTCTGCCCCAGCTTGCGGATGGCGTGGCGCGGAACGCGGCAGAAACGCGGGCCAATGAACTGCTGGCTCAGGTGGGCATTGCGGGGCGCGCAGACCACCGTCCGGCAGCCCTGTCTGGCGGTGAACAACAACGGGTTGCCTTTTGCCGTGCACTTGCCAATCAGCCGCGCCTGCTGCTCGCGGATGAACCCACCGGCAACCTTGATCCCACCACATCCGATCAGGTGTTTGGCGCGTTGATGGACCTGGTGCGCAGCACCGGACTGTCTGCGGTGATTGCGACCCATAACCTGGAACTTGCCGCGCGCATGGACCGCCAGATCCGGCTGGACAATGGCCGCCTGGTGCCGATTTAAGGATTTGTCCGAGTGCCTGAATGCGTTGATCATCGCTTGACGCCAAGCCCAACCTTTGATCACACTGGAATGCGGCCCTCTGGCCAAGGAATTTAAAGGATTTGGACATGGTGCAGGTATCGCTCAAAGACATAGAAGCGACAACTCAGGCCGCATTGGTTGCCCATGGTGCCGATGCGTTTGCCGCAGCCGAGGTGGCGCGTGCGGTGGCAGCCGCCGAATCTGTCGGCAACAGGATTTGTGGTCTCTACTATGTGGAAAGCTATTGCCAGCAGCTGAAATCGGGCCGCGTCAAGGGCGATGTTGTGCCCGTGGTCAGCACGCCGCGCTCAGCCGTGGTGAATGTTGACGCGCTTTTTGGATTTGCCCAGCCGGCCTTTGCCTATGGCTTGCCCGTGGCGCTGGATGCCGCGCGACAGGCCGGGATTGCGACCTTGGCCGTTGGCCATGCACATACCTGCACCTCTTTGGGCTATTTCACCGAACAGATTGCGCGCGCCGGGCTGATTGGCCTGGGGTTCACCAATGCATCGCCGATTGTTGCCGCACCGGGCGGTAAGTCGCGGGTGATTGGCACCAACCCGATCTCATTTGCCGTACCGGACGGGCGCGGCGGTGTGGCGATGCTCTTTGATCAATCGACCACCACGGTGGCCTTGGGCAAGATCACCATGGCGCAGGCAGCGGGGGAGGCTATTCCCGAAGGCTGGGCATTGGACGAAGCTGGCAATCCGACGACCGACCCGGAAGCGGCCTTGAAGGGCTCTCTGGTGTCGGTGGGCGGTTACAAAGGCTGGGGTTTTGGCCTGATGGCCGAGCTGCTGGCCGCGGGTATGACAGGCGGGGTTCTGTCAAAGGACGTCAAACCGCTCAAGGCACCGGAAGGGGCACCGCATGATCTGGGGCAATACTACATTCTGATCGATCCCTCAGCCTCACATGCATTCGCCGCGCGGCTGAAAGAGCTGTCAGCCGCTGCCGCGCAGGATCCAGGGGCACGGATGCCGGGGCAGGGCAAGAAACCTGCCGATCCGGTAGAGGTCAAAGATGCGGTCTGGGCCCAGATAAAAGGGTTTGCGGGCTAAACCTGCTGGGTCAGCCACACCCCGGCCGCCATCAGGCCAATGCCGCCTGCACGGGCCAAGCCCAAGGGCGATACCTGTGCGCCAAAAAGGCCAAAGTGGTCAATTGCGGCGGCTGAGATCAACTGTCCCAACAGCACAAAGAACACCGCGTTGCCGACGCCAAAATGCGGCGCGATAAAGGTGATCGACAGCACGTAGAACGCCACCAGAAGCCCGCCCAGAAACAGGTGCTTTGGTGTGCCTGCAAAGCGGGCAAAAGCCTGAGGCCCGGTCACCACCGCGACGCTTAGGCTGGCTGCAAAAGCGATGACAAACAACACTGTAGCGGCTGCCGCTGGCGATCCGATGCGGGTGCCAAGTGCCGCGTTAAGGGCCGCAAGAATGGGGATGCCGACCCCCGCAACCAGCATGATGAAGGCATAGTGGGCCATGTGCGCGTTTCCTGACTTTCTTGAATTGATCTGGATCATGGCCGCGGCGGCAGGTATGGGCAAGCATGGATCACCATTTACGCCCCCAATCTGAGGTTAATACCATGCGCCGCATCATCTTGGTCACAACAGCCACAGCGGCCTTTGCGGGTCTGATCGCCTGCACCGTGCCGACCATGCCGGAAGCGCCAGAGGGCCGTGCGTTCTTTGCTGAAAACTGCGTGTCCTGTCATGGCGGGGCCGGGCGCGGCGATGGGCCATTGGCGGCGGGGCTGACGCCCAAACCCACGGATCTGATGGTTCTTGCGCGCGGCAATGGCGGCACATTCCCAACCGCGCGCGCGCTCAGCTATATCTACGGCAATCCGGCGGACAGCCATCTTTCCCGCGTGATGCCCGAGTTTGGCGGCGTGATGGCGGATGATCTGGTGCCAGTTGAAGTCGACGGCGTGATGACCCCGACGCCCCGTGTGCTGGCCGGTTTGCTGGCCTATCTGGAAAGCATTCAACGCTAACCGCAGATCCGTTTCAGCGTGACACCGTCCCATGGCAACCGCACATCAAATTCGCGGCTTTGCGGCAGGGGTGCCACCGGCATGACACCGGAAATCAACCTGTGCAGACGCTTGGTGCGCGGCGCTTGCGGGGCCAGGGCGCGGCAACAGACAAACTCCTCAACGATGGACCCTTGCTGCTCAAATCCGAAATCCTGAAACTTGCGATTGTTCGCAATATCAAATAGATAAGGATCCGCGCCGCCGCCATGTTCCGTCGCCGCGCGCAGCGGTGAATAGCCCGTGCGCGCCCGGTTCTGCCATTGCCAGACATGGGTCATCTCATGGGCAAGCAGCATCGCGGCGATCAGGCCGATCTTGTCTGGATAGTCGGGCAGATAGTCATCCAGATACCAGTCCTCGTCAAAAAGCACGGTATTAAAAAGCGCGACTGCGGCGGGTTTGGTGGTGATCACCTCATCGGTGACGGGTGGCAGAATCAATTCCCGACAGGTGGTGCGCGGACGCGGTTTATACCGGAAAGTCACGGCCCGCGTGGGCGCACCCTCATGCAGGCGCACCCGGTCAAGGTTCAGGCTTTCGCCGTGGATGGTGGCCATAAACGCGCGCTCATTCTGGGTAAGCGGACGCCCGCAGGAGGCAAGAAACAGCAAGATGAGGAGGGCGCGGACCATGGTAAAGAGTTAGGCGCGGGATGCCGGACAGTTCAAGCGGTAAATGTTGGGCGGTGCATCGCATCTGCATGATGTCGCGGCCCCGCGCGGATTGATCAAGATCATGGCGGCCCCGGGTTCGTGCTGCGTAATATGGGGGTGAATGGTAAAAGGAGACCCCGGATGAAACCTCTGATCGGATTGGTCAGCGCCTTTGCGCTGATGCAGGGCGCGGCCCAGGCACAGGATGTAAATATAGGTGCCGAGATTTACGCCCATTACTGTGCCACTTGTCACGGGGCGGATTTGGCGGGCGACGGCCCGATGTCTCCGGCGCTGCTTTTGCAGCCGCCCAACCTTTTGCAACTGAGCCAGCGCAATGACGGCGTGTTTCCGATGACGCGCGTCGTGATGCGCATCGACGGCCGTGACCCGCTGGTCAGTCACGGATCACCGATGCCGGTCTATGGCCCGTTCTTTGACGGTGACGATACGGCGCTCAAGGCCGAGACCGGCCAACCGATCATGACCAGCCGCCCGGTGGTTGATTTGGTGGCGTATTTGATTTCCGTGCAGGAGTGAGGGGGAATCCACCGAAACAACAACTGCAGCCATCCGCAGAAATTAGGAAACCCAATACGCGTTTTGAGTATTGCCCCTTGCCCCACGGGGAAGGGGTTTCAGCGGGACGGTGGGGCAGGCGCGTCGTGTCTATTAATCTCAACTGTTAGGAAACTGATCGAAATCATCTTTAAGCGATCGAAATAGGTCTGAACGGACAAATTCGGCCTCTCGACGCAGAGTTTCAGCATCTATTATCTTCTGCTGTTTTTCAGAAATTCCGGCCATAATTTTTTGGCTGCTTTTCGCCCGAAGGATATAATATTGCCATATCATTTTATTTGGAGTGAAATTGTGCTTTGAATACGTCCAATCACCGCACCTAATTGAGTCTTGTTTCCAGTCTTTGGTTTCAGAGATAATTGAACCAAAAAAGGTCAGAGGACCAAGCTTGACGAAAGTGGCGCAGAAGTTTCCACTTTCTGTGTACATCAAATCTCGCTCAATAGAGCGATGTATGTAAGTGTTCCAGTTTGAAGGTAAATCATCAGCATCGAAGTGATTAAAGTAACCATTATACAAGAAATAAAGTCGATGCGCTCCTGGGTTGCTAGTCTCGCCTATCAAAAATTGGCGCCAAACTTCAGCTGCTTGTTTCACCTTTTTAAAATCAATTGCGCCAGTTTTCCGGTCAATCTTTCGATACAATTGTGAATGTACTGTGCGGATAGCCAACGAGGCCGCAAATCGTGATAACCAGCCACCATACCCGCCTTCTAGCGGTTCTCGCCTTGTTGCGGGTTTGAATATTTTTGAGCTTGCAGTATTCTCCCATCGAGAAAGCATCTGCTCGCAATCATTGCAGTACAATGGGTGCTTATCTCCATCTTGTACCCGTCAATTAGGGTTTTTCCCTTTTCGCAACATGGGGCTTGCAGCCGTATCCTTTTGCCGTTTGAAGGCAAACGCTGGGATCATGTGGCTTTGAACCAGAGTTTTTGACTGTGAGCATAACCAACAGTTACCCCTCAAACATCCAACTCCTCCACAAACTGAGCGTTCTCCTGAATATAGGCATACCGCAGTTCCGGTTTTTTCCCCATCAGGCGCTCGACCAGATCACTGGTTTCCCCCGGCATGTCCTCCTGCACGGTCACCCGGATCAGTTTGCGGGTGGTCGGGTCCATGGTAGTTTCTTTGAGGTCCTTCGCGTCCATCTCTCCCAGACCTTTAAAGCGGCTGACATCGATCTTGCCACGCCCGCCCAGTCCTTTCTCAAGCCACAAGTTTTTCTCTGCTTCATCAAGGCAATAGACCCGCTTTGGCCCTTGCGTCAGGCGGAACAGCGGCGGGCAGGCCAGATACAGGTGACCTGCGTCAATCATCGGGCGCATCTGGGTGAAAAAGAACGTCATCAACAGCGACGCGATATGCGCGCCGTCGACATCCGCGTCCGTCATGATGATGATCTTGTCATAGCGCAGATCGTCGAGCACGAATTTGGACCCCATGCCCACGCCCAGTGCCTCGCACAGATCGCTGATTTCGGCGTTGGTGTTCAGCTTGCCTGACGCCGCCCCGAGCACGTTCAAAATCTTGCCCTTCAGCGGCAGCAGCGCCTGATTGACTCGGTTGCGCGCGCCTTTGCCAGAACCGCCAGCCGAGTCGCCCTCGACGATGAACAATTCGGTACCCTCGCGCGATTTGCTGGTGCAATCGGTCAGCTTGCCGGGCAGGCGTAGTTTCTTGGTCGCGGACTTGCGGGCGGTTTCCTTTTCCTGACGGCGGCGCAGACGCTCTTCTGCGCGCAGCACCAGAAAATCAAGGATGGCCCCGGCGGATTTCGTGTCTGCCGCCAGCCAGTTGTCAAAGTGGTCGCGCACCGCGTTTTCGACCATGCGCTGTGCTTCAACGGTGGCCAGACGGTCCTTGGTCTGGCCCACGAATTCCGGCTCGCGGATAAAACACGACACCAACGCGCAACCGCCGGTGATCAGGTCCTCGCGGGTGATGGTGGCGGCCTTGCGGTTGCTCGACAACTCGCCATAGGCCTTGATGCCCTTGAGGATCGCGGCCCAGAACCCGGCCTCATGGGTGCCGCCTTCGGGCGTCGGGATGGTGTTGCAATAGGACTGGATAAATCCATCGCGCGAGGGCGTCCAGTTGATCGCCCATTCGACCTTGCCAGGGGTGTTGAACTTGTCCTTGAAGTCGACCGTGCCTGCAAAAGGCGCATCGGCATAGGTGGTCGACCCGCCAAGTGTTTCCTTCAGATAATCGGACAATCCACCGGGAAAATGAAACGTGGCCTCTTGCGGTGTGTCGCCGTCCGTCTGCGCCGTTTTCCAGCGGATTTCGACGCCGGAAAACAGGTAAGCCTTGGACCGCGCCATCGCAAAGAGCCGCGCGGGCTTGAGCTTTAAAGCGCCAAAGATTTCAGGGTCAGGATGGAACGTCACCGCTGTGCCGCGCCGATTGGGGGCAGCCCCGATTTTCTCAAGCGGTCCTTGTGGAAGCCCGCGCGAGAATTCCATCGCATAAAGCTCGCGGTTGCGCGCCACCTCGACCCGCAGATGATCAGACAGGGCGTTGACCACGGATGAGCCGACCCCGTGCAATCCGCCAGAGGTTTCATAAGAATCCCCCGAAAACTTGCCGCCCGCGTTCAGCGTGCAGAAAATGATCTCCAACGCCGATTTGCTGGGGTCCTTGGGATGTGGATCGGTGGGGATGCCGCGCCCGTTGTCGCGCACGGTGACATGGCCGTTCTCGTGCAGTTCCAGTTCGATCCACGTGGCATGCCCCGCAACCGCCTCGTCCATCGAGTTGTCGATGATCTCTGCCACCATGTGATGCAGCGCGCGGTCATCCTTGCCACCGATGTACATGCCGGGGCGCAGGCGGACGTGCTCCATATCCTCCAACACCTGAATGGAGGAGGCATCGTATTCGCTGGGCTTCTGGCTTGAAAGAAGATCGGACATGGGGCTGCTCTTTCTTATTGTTGGCCGTATTTTGACAGGGCAGCGTGCCGGGGGCAATCGCGTTGATTGCTTAATCCACAGCTTTTCGACCTCGCAAAGGTGCGAAACCCGCCTTGTGGTCGTCGCGCAATCTCCTCACACTCCCCAAAAAGACAAAGGAACCTCCCATGCCCTGGATCAAGACCATCCCTTTTGAGGCTGCCACCGGCAAGCTCAAGGATCTCTATGCCCGCGTGACCGGCCCCGGCAACAATGTGGATAACATCATGATGATGCACTCGTTGCGGCCCCACACGATGGAGGGGCATATGGCGGTTTACAAATACGTGCTGCACCACCGCGACAACACAATTCCCAAATGGTTTCTTGAAGTGCTGGGGGTCTGGGTTTCGGCGCTGAATTCCTGCGACTATTGCGTCGAACACCATTTTGCCGGGATGAAACGCTTGTTGCGCGATGATGCGCGCGCCGATGCCATTCGCGCGGCAATTGAGGCAGGGCAGGTGGCTGAGACACCTTTGGACGCGGCACAACAGGCGGCGATGATCTATGCGCGCAAACTGAGCGGGTCACCGGCGGAGATGATCGAAGGTGACGTCACAGCGTTGCGCGATGCGGGTTGGGATGATGGCGAAATTCTTGAGATCAATCAGGTGGTGGCTTATTTCGCTTATGCCAACCGCACTGTGCTGGGGCTGGGGTGTTCGACCAAGGGCGACATCATCGGGTTGAGCCCCGGAAACTCGGATGACCCGGATGATTGGGGCCACCATTAACAGCCTGTTAAAACGCCCCGGCTGGCAGATGTTCCAACGTCAAACCACGTGCTGTCTGCGGTGCAAACCCGGGCCAGTCGGTGCCGTTTAGAAATGCGCCCGCCGCCTGATCGCCTTTCAGGTGCCGCGCCAGAAATGCCGCAACAAAATGCTGGGCGATGTTGTTCATCCGGCAGGTGTCCCAAACCGGGTCTGCGTAATGGGCAAAGGGGGCCCAGCCCAATGCATCCGAATGGGCCCAGCTTTCGTGCGGCGCGGGTACCGGGGCTGCGGCGTTGTGGCCTGCGTGGGTAAAGTTCAGCATGTGCCGCTCGACCTGCGTTGCACCCGTAAATATGCGCTGCATGGCACCATGGTTTGACACCTCGTCCTTGGTGCCCACAATCAACAGCATCGGCACGCGCAGGCCTGCCAACCCCGCCGCATCCCACATTCCCGCCGCATTCCCCCACGGCCCGATTGGCACGATTGCCCTGATCCTTGTGTCAAGCAAGGCGTCATGGGTGGCGCTGCCCGCGATGTGGCGGGCGAGCGCACCGTCTGGGGGCGCGCCTTTATAGGTCAGAGCAGACGTACTTAGACCCGCGCCGCCCAGCACCAAAGCGCCGTATCCGCCCATGGAGTACCCGATAATGGCCGTGTTGGCTGTGTCGGCAAGTGCTGCGAGGGGGCCGCCCATGCCCGCTACCGCGTCAATCAGGCCGCGCTGGTCCAACGGCCGATGCAGCAACGTCAGGCCAAAAACCTGCTGATCGTCATATGTGCTGCCCGCGTGGTCCGGTGCCGCAACGATATAGCCCTTGGCGGCAAGGCTTTCCGCAAGGTGGGACATCAGATAGCGATTGCCCGGATAGCCATGCGACAGCACGACAAATGGCGCGCCTGGGCCTTGGGCCGGGACCGCATCGCGACAGGCCGATCCGGCATAGCGCACCGGGGTTACGCCATCGCGCAGCAAGGTATCATAGACTGTGCCCGCTTTGGTGCCCTCTACCGCCGGATACCACATCTCGACGGTGAGGCGTCTGGGGCCAAGCTCTGCCACCGGCGGCAAGTCCAGCACATGGGTTTGCACGCCGACGGCACAGGGGCCGCGCTGGGCCAGGGTCGGCGCGTCCGGCCGGATCAGGTCAATGCGGTTTTCATGAGACAAGGGGTTTTCCAGTCTGATTGGGGTCCGCAAACATTGCCCGGCAAGGCCCGGGGCGGCAAGCGGATTACATCAGCAACGGCAACGCAGATTTAAGGGCATCAAACACAAATCGGATGCGGGCGATCTGTGATTGATCCTCATGCACCACCAGCCACGCGGGCATGTCGTGGCGGACCTCTGGCAAGACCCGGACAAGGCCCAAACGATCCGCCAGTTTCACCTGACACAGGCCCACCCCCATGCCAGCCTGAAGATGCGCGATCTGGGCCAGCGGATCATCGCAGCGTACGACGATATTGCGAAGGGTCGGCAGGCCTGCCGCCGTCAGAGCCGGCAAGATCAGATTTTCGCGATCATCTGCGACAAAGGGCGCTTTGCTCAACGCCTCCACATCCGCAACAGGCGGGGTGCCGGGGGCCGCGAACAGCCCAACCTCAACAGCGGGCAGGGCCACGGCGATCAGCGCATGTTGGGTGGGTTGCGTAAACCGGACAGCAATGTCCGCCGCACGCCGTGCCAGATTTTCCGCCACATCCGTTGCAGCGATTTCGAATTTGATCTGAGGGGCCTCAGCGGTGATCTGTTTCAGCGCGGTCGGCAGGACATGTGTCGCAACAATGCGGCTGCTGGTCAGCCTGACAACCCCTGCCAATGCGCCGCTTTCTGCTGACGCGGTCCTGTGCAATGCGGCGGCTTCTTCCAGAACGGACTGCGCCATCGGCAGCAGTGTCCATGCCAGTGCGGTGGGGGTCAACCCATTGGCCGCACGGCTGAAAAGCTGGGTATTGAGGTCAGCTTCCAATGCCTCGATATGTCGGCGCACGGTGGGTTGCGCTATGCGCAGCGCCCGCGCCGCGGCGCTGAGGCTGCCATGGGTCATGACCGCATGAAACGCCGGAATATGGTCTATAGATCGCAAGATGTTGCTCATCAAAATATGTTAGCTGACTACCCATATTTTGACAATTTGTTTCAGGTGCCGGGTGTGCGACGCAGAGGGTGATCTACAACAAAGGACATCGCCATGACCCAACATCAGATATTGCCGCGCCGGTTCGCTGCCGTTTCACCGATACGCATCACACTGCGCTCAGAAGGGGTAGGGGTCGCCTTGGCCTCTATTGTGCTCTATGGGCAGTTGGGTGGATCCTGGGCGTTGTTCATAGCACTATTGCTGGTCCCGGACATTGTGATGCTGGGGTATCTGGCGAGGCCGCGCATGGGCGCTGCGGTTTATAATCTTGGGCACAGCTATCTCGGCCCGTTGATGCTGGCTGGGATCGGGGCGGTGACCGATGGCCGGATTGCACTGTTGGTGGCGCTGATCTGGGGCGCGCATATCGGGACGGACCGTGCGCTGGGCTATGGGCTGAAATACCCAAGCGGCTTTCGCGATACCCATTTGGGCCGGGTCTGAGCCCGCAAAACAAATTTGCCTCCCCCCTCTTTCCCTCTGCCGCAGCCGGGCGTAAGGCAGAATGATGCAACAACAGATGACACATGGCGGACATGTCCGTGCGATCCTGACTTTGGGTTTGCCACTGGTCGGCGGGCATCTGGGTCAGATGGCCATCGGGGTCACGGATACCGTGATGCTGGGCTGGTACTCGGTCGAGGCGCTGGCCGCGGTCACGCTGGCCAGCACCTATTTCTTTGTTCTGTTCATCTTTGGCTCGGGGTTTGCGCTGGCGGTGATGCCGATGGTCGCGTCCTATGCGGCCGAGGGTGATGAGGTCGGCATCCGCCGTGCCACACGCATGGGGCTATGGTGGTCGCTGGCCTTTGCCATTGTGGCAATGCCGATGATGATCTGGGCCGAACCGATCCTGCGGTTGCTGGGCCAAAGTGAGGACACAGCGGCACTGGCGGGGCGCTATCTGGCAGTGGCGGGCTGGGGCATTGTGCCCGCACTTTTTGTCATGGTGCTGAAGTCTTATCTGGCGGCGCTGGAACGGACGCAGGTGGTGCTGTGGATCACGCTTTTGGCGGCTCTTGTGAACGGATTGGCCAATTACGCGCTGATTTTCGGCAATTGGGGCGCGCCTGAACTGGGTGCGGTGGGGGCGGCCATTGCCTCTGTTATCACGCAGTTTGTGTCGCTCGCCGGGGTGGTGATCTATGTGGTCTGGGTCATGCCGCAGCACGGGCTGTTTGTGCGCCTGTGGCGCGGCGACCGGACGATGCTGGCCAAGGTGTTCCGGCTGGGCCTGCCCATTGGGGTGACGCTGTTGAGCGAAGTGGGCCTGTTTGCTGCTTCCGCGGTGATGATGGGGTGGCTGGGCACCATCCCGCTGGCCGCACATGGGATCGTGATGCAGCTCGCCTCGCTGACTTTCATGGTGCACCTCGGCATCAGCAATGTCGCCACCATTCGCGCGGGCAACGCCTATGGTCGCCGCGACAGACCGCATATGGCGCGGGGGGCGGTGATTGCGTTGGCGATGTCGCTGAGCTTTGCCGCGCTGACGATCATCGGGTTTGTCATCTGGCCAGAGCCCTTGATTTCGCTTTTCATGCAGCGCGATGAACCGGCGCGGGTTGATATCATGGCGGTTGGGGTTGGCCTGCTGGCGATGGCGGCGCTGTTTCAGCTGGTCGATGGGGCGCAGGTCATTGCACTGGGTCTGCTGCGCGGGGTGCAGGACACCAAGGTGCCGATGGTGCTGGCCGCGATCAGCTATTGGGGCATCGGCGTGCCCTGTTCCTATCTGCTGGGCTTTGTTCTGGGCTTTGGCGGTATCGGCGTCTGGGGCGGTCTGGTGATCGGGCTGGGGGTGGCAGCCGTGTTGCTGAACGCGCGGTTCTGGGGCGTGACGATCAAGGCGCTGGGCCAGGACGAGACGCACACAGAGGCAAACGAAATCGCAGATCAGAAAACCTGACAACCGCCTTCGGTGATCGGCCCTGCGTGAACGCGGTACCGTCGCTTGGGGTTCACGATGGCGGGCTGAATGCCGGTGATGTCCGCCATGCAGTCGTTCGCGTTCTGATTGCCCGCCTCACTGCCATCAACATAGATATCAAGCCATGGATGGCCCTCGTAGCCAATGTGGCAGGGGCCATTTTGCGGCGTGCGCCCATCGCCGCACAGGTCCTCGACGATCGCGTATTTGCGCAACAGCGGAAAATAGAATCGTGTCCCGGTCGGAAAATCCATGAACGACCTGCCGAAATAGATCGAATGGCCCACGGCAAGTGTGATGGGATCTTCAAAGGTGCCGATGCCCGCCGCCTGGGCGTGGATAACGGGCCGGGCAATGGCGGCTGACGCGCGCGGCGTGTTGTCCCAATAGCTGTAGCCGGTCAGAAAGACATTCATCTGACGTTCTTTGGGCGATACGATCACATAGATTGACGCAGCGATCACGGCGATAAGCGTAAGGTTGCGTGGTTTCAGCAGCATTGCTCACCTGCGCTTTCAAGCGGTTGACGCCACAGTGCTACCCTTTGAGCAGCCGATCTGCTTTCTTGCGCACCAGCGTGCTGCGCAGATCGTGCATGGCCAGCAAAAGGCCATCGGTGACCGCCTCCAGCTGTTCATCCGTGGCTTTGGACTGCACCCATTGGGTCGTCAGGTTCAAATAATCAACCGCGCGGTAAATGTCGTCGATGTCGCGGCGGGCGAGGACCTGCAATCGCTCCTGCATCCAGGCATCAATGGTGGCGCGGTCCTCATCCGACAGGGTGCGGTCACCCTGCGGCTTGATCTCGCCATTGCGGATGTTGACCATGGCGATCTGGTCCATCTCGATCCGACGCTGGCGGTTTTCGGTGTCCACGCGAAACACGGCGGCCCCATTTTCACGGACCCTGAAATAATATTCCGGTAACTCGCCCGCCATGGTCCACCCCCTGTTAGGTCAACGTTGCGCAGAACTTCTGAATGCGCGTGCACGCCTCTTTCAAAGCATCATCTGACGTAGCGTAGCTGACCCGGAAGTTTGGCGATAGCCCGAATGCCGCGCCGAAAACGACGGCGACGCCGGTTTCTTCCAGCAATGCGGTTGCAAACCCTTCATCATCGGTGATCTTGGTGCCAGCCGCAGTGGTCTTGCCGATCAGCCCCGCAATGGACGGATAGACATAAAATGCACCCTCGGGTGTGGGGCAGGTGATGCCGTCAACCTCGCTCAGCATCTTGACCACCAGATTGCGGCGGCGCACGAACATCTTGTTGTTCTCAGGGATGTAATCCTGTGTGCCGTTCAACGCCTCCACCGCGGCCCACTGCGATATTGTGCAGGGGTTGGATGTGGATTGCGACTGGATCTTGCGCATCGCCGAGATCAGCTTTTCCGGACCCGCCGCATAGCCGATGCGCCAGCCGGTCATGGCATAGGCCTTGGACACGCCATTGGTGGTCAAGGTGCGCTCATAAAGGGCCGGTTCCACCTCGGCCGGGGTGCAGAATTCAAACCCGTCATAGGCAAGATGCTCGTACATATCGTCCGACATCACCCAGACATGCGGGTGACGCATCAACACATCCGTCAAGGCTTTGAGCTCATCACGGGAATATCCGGCACCGGTCGGATTTGAGGGGGAATTGAAGATAAACCATTTGGTCTTGGGGGTGATGGCGGCTTCCAACGCGGCGGGCGTCAGTTTGAAATCGTCCTCAAGGGTGGCGGGGGCGATGACGGGCGTGCCACCGGCCAACAGCACCATATCGGGATAGCTGACCCAATAGGGGGCGGGGATCACCACTTCTTCGCCGGGGTTCATCGTCGCCATCAGCGCGTTGAAAAGGATTTGCTTGCCGCCGGAGCCGACACTGACCTGTGACGGTTTGTAGTCCAGCCCGTTGTCGCGCTTGAACTTGGCGCAGATCGCCTGCTTGAGCTCTGCAATCCCGTCAACGGCGGTGTATTTGGTCTTGCCTGCGGCAATCGCGGCCACGGCGGCATCCTTGATGTTCTGAGGTGTGTCGAAATCCGGCTCACCGGCACCAAGGCCGATGATGTCACGCCCTGCCGCCTTCAGTTCGGCCGCTTTTGTGGTCACAGCGATGGTTGGGGACGGTTTGACGCGGGCAAGTGTTGCAGACAGCAGTTCCATTTCGACCTCAGGTTGGCTATGTGTTCGCCTATACTCATAGGGGTCACCCCCGCGCCGTTCAAGTTCGTTCGGTGTCAGGCAGGAGACGATGATATGGATGATGGTTTAGACTGGTACGGTCCTGATGTGGCCACCTTTGGTGACCGCGTCGCTGCGGCGCGCGAAAATTCGGGCATGACGCAGGCGGCTCTGGCCAAACGGATGGGGGTGCGGGCGTCAACGATCCGCGACTGGGAAGACGATCTGTCAGAGCCGCGCTCGAACCGGTTGTCGCAACTGGCAGGGTTGCTGAGTGTATCCATGATGTGGCTGATCAACGGCGAAGGCGACGGCATCGCGAGCCCCAATGACGCGCCGTCCGTGTCGACCGAGATGCGCGAAACGCTCAATGAAATGCGTGTGTTGCGGGCGGAGATGCTGAAAAATGCGCAAAGCCTGGGACGTCTTGAGGACCGGATGCGGCGTCTTCTGATGGAAGCCGCCGATGCCTGAGATCGCTCAGCACCGGGTGAAGCGGCTTTATATGCGGTCCATTCGGCGCGGCATCAAAGAGATGGATTTGATTCTGTCGGCCTTTGCCTCAGCACGGCTGGACCAGATGGATGACGCGCGCCTGACGCTCTATGATGCGATGCTCAACGAGAACGATCACGATCTCTATCAGTGGGTCACCGGGCAGGTCGCCGTGCCCGAGCCTTACGGGGCTTTGATTGCCGACATTCAGGACCATATCGCACAGCCCGGCGGCTAATCATTCGGGTTTAACGAAATATTCTGTTTTATTCACCACTTTCTGGCTCAGTCAAACGAGTCGGAGAGTATGAGAATGAGCATTCAAGAACCCTTTGTCCCAACCATGAACGACAAGGGTTTCATGGTCGGATATCTGGAGGCGCTGTCGTTGGTCGAACGCCTGCATCGGTTGTTACTGGACGTCATCAAAGATGAATTTGAACGGGTAAACGTGTTGGAGATCAACGCGGTTCAGGCACTTTTGCTGTTCAACATTGGTGACAACGAAGTGACCGCCGGCGAATTGAAAAGCCGTGGTTATTATCAGGGCAGCAATGTCAGCTATAATCTGAAAAAACTGGTCGAAATGGGCTATATGCACCACCAGCGTTGCGAGATCGACCGCAGGTCGGTTCGCGTGCGTCTCACCGAAAAGGGCCGCCATGTGCGTGATGTGGTGTCAGACCTGTTTTCCCGTCATGCCGAAGGGCTGGAAAACAAGGGTATGCTTGGCCATGAAGGGATCGCGGATATCACCACCTCGCTGAAACGGATGGAACGGTATTGGACCGATCAGATCCGCTATATCTACTGAGTGGCCGGGGCCGGATCTGTGGTCACTTGTGAAAAGACCAGACTTTCCAGTTCGCGCAGCAGCTTTTGCGTCATGGCCCGGGCATAATCATTGAACCCGATGGCGGTGTGCACAAATGCCTCTGGGCCGACAATAACTTCGGCCCGGAAATAGGACGACAGTTCGCCAATCTCGGCTTGCCTGATGTCACCGATGTCCGGGTCATCAATGCCGATCACCAAACCATTGACCGTGATGCCGCTCGCCTCGATCTGGTCGCGCACATCACGGGGGCGCGGGCCAAGGTTTGATTTCCCATCCCCGGAAATGTCCAGGGTATGTTTCCAGCAGTCGGGCCGCTGGGCAAGAAACGCCTGACCGACTTGCATTGCAACACCCAATGCGGTGCCTGGCGTGGCGTCACGCCGCCGGGTTTGGCGCAGGGTTTCTATGATGGTGTCGATGCTGGCGTGCGTGTCAATCCGCATCCAGGGCAAGACAACGGCCTGATCGTTCGGGCCGCTCCATTCATAGATCATCAGCATCACGGGTGCGGCGGGCATCGACAGCAGTTTCTCTCGCACCTCGGGGGCGTCAAGCGCGCTGGCAACGCCGCTCAGTTGCAGCCTGTATTCGCGCGCATCAACAGAGCCTGAAACATCCAGTCCCAGGGCCAGCGCCTGTCGGCATTCCATCGCATCTGTGACCGAAGGCATTGCCAACGCCAGAATGAGACCCACCGCCCGGATCATCCTGCTTGTTCCGGCATCTGGGGCAGGGCACCCAAAGCTGGGGGCGTCAGTTCGCGTTCAAGCTTGATGCGCATGGCGCGTTCATAGTCTTCGAAATCATTTGCAATGACCATGAAGGCCCCCGGCCCATGCAAAACCTGTGACTGGTAATAGGCAATCAGCCCCACTTCGCCTTCAAAATCGGCGGCGTTCACGACCAGCCCATTGACCGTCACACCGGTAAAGGGAAATTCACGGTAGGCGACGTTCGGTTCAAACCCTTCGTTGTTTTGCCCGTCACCCGCCATGTCGATGGTCTTGGTCAGACAGGCAGGTGCCCGTGCGAAAAGATTGGCACCATATCCAAGTGCATAGCCCATGGCAGTGGGGAAATCATTATGGCTGCGGGTGCTTCTTGCGATGGTTTCCGCCGCTTCCAGCAAGGCAAGGCGGCTGTCGATCAGCGTCCAGTCAATCAGAACTTCCTGATTATAGCGCCCGGACCATTCGTAAATCGCCAGCGCCACAGGTTGATCGGCAGCGAAAAATGCAGCCTCAACTTCTGGCGCAGTAAGTGCCGCGGCCAGACCACCGCGCTGCAACCGATCTTCATCAGCATCAACAGAGCTGGACACGTCGATCGCCAAAGCCAGCGCCAGCCGACACTCCGCAGCACCCGCCGCTGATGCCAGCCCAAGGGCCAGCACCGCAGCGGGCGCGCCAAGTTTTACCAATGACCTGTGTTTTCCATGCTCGCCCAGGGTTCCGCAGGGGCCAGCCGGTCACCTTCCTGAAGCAACTCGATCGAGATGTTGTCAGGCGACCGCACAAACGCCATATGCCCATCGCGGGGCGGACGGTTGATGGTCACGCCGTTGTCCATCAGCGTCTGGCACATCTCATAGATATTCTCGACCGTATAGGCGAGGTGGCCAAAGTGGCGGCCATCGCTGGGCAAACCATCATCCCCGTCCCAATTATAGGTCAGCTCAACATCGGCATGGCCGTCATCCTGTCCGGGAGGACACAGGAACACCAGCGTGAACCGGCCCCCTTCGTTATCCATCCGCCGGCGCTCTTTCAGGCCCAGCATTTCATAAAATTTGATCGATTTTTCAAGGTCTTTAACACGCACCATTGTGTGCAGATATTTGATTGGCATATGTTTTCCTTTGTTCCTCATGGTCGCCTGAGACTGGAACACGGGTTGGTTCCCGATGTTCACCCCCAGACCGCGTGCTTCAAAGCGCGTGACGTCAATTCGTCTGACTCGCTTGCCTGGTTAATTTAGGGACGAAACCGGAAGTGTCAAAATCAACAAACGGTCATGACGCCAGGATGGCTGTTTATACCCCCGGGCGCGCTTACCCCCATCAAGTGCATTGTCCGAGACCCCCAACCGCCACACAAAGCGAAGAAACCCACGCCTAATCGGGTAAATATCTCTAAAAATCCGATCAGAGGCGCAATACCGCATATGGCGGTTCCGCAGGGGATTTTGCGCAGATATAGTGCAAGCCGAATCCCGGACCCCAAAACCACCTTTCAAGGACGCCCGCCATGCCCCTTTCCCCAGACCAGCAAGCCGAAATCGACGCACAGCGCGCCACGCCACAGCCCACTCTGCGCGCGGTCAGCGAAGGCATGGAACAGCACCTTTACAAAGCGCTGCCTGTGCTCGACCACGGCTTTGTCCGCGTCATCGACTATATGGGCGACGATGCCGCGATCTGTCAGGCGGCGCGCGTGTCCTACGGTAAAGGCACCAAATCGGTGCAAAACGACGAAGGGCTGATCCGCTATCTGATGCGCCATTGGCATTCGACCCCGTTCGAGATGTGCGAGATCAAGCTGCACGTCAAACTTCCCGTTTTCGTCGCGCGCCAGTGGATCCGCCACCGCACCGCCAACGTCAACGAATACTCCGCCCGCTATTCGATTCTGGACCGGGAGTTCTACATCCCCGCGCCCGAACATGTGAATGCGCAATCCGTGGTCAACAATCAGGGCAGGGGCGGCGTGCTGGAAGGGGCCGAGGCCGCGCGGGTGCTGGAAATATTAAAGGCGGATTCGAACCGCTGCTATGACAATTACGAGGCGATGATCGGCGAAACGGGTCCGGATGGAGAGGCGCAGGACGGTCTCGCCCGCGAACTGGCCCGCATGAACCTGCCCTCCAACATCTATACGCAGTGGTACTGGAAGGTCGATCTGCACAACCTCTTCCACTTCCTGCGCCTGCGCGCCGACGCCCACGCCCAATACGAAATCCGCGTCTACGCCGACGCGATCTGTTCGGTCGTCGCCGATTGGGTGCCTGCGGCCTACGGCGCGTTTGAGGATTACCGGTTGGGGGGTGCGACGATGTCTGGGCGGGCGCTGGAGTGCGTGCGGCGGATGTTGAAGGGGGAAGAGGTGACGCAGGAGAATTCGGGGATGAGTAAAGGGGAGTGGCGGGAGTTTCAGGGGGTTTTGAAAGTAGGGGCATAGTGTTGGACAAAAAATATCAGGTCTTTATTAGTTCCACATATGAGGACCTAATAAGTGAGAGGCGTGCTGTTGAGGAGACAATAATTCGAGCGGGACATTTTCCCGTTGGTATGGAAGCGTTTCCTGCGGCTGATGACGACCAGTTTGAGTTTATTAAAGCCATAATCCGAGAATGTGACTACTACGTTGTGATAATCGCTGGAAGGTATGGCTCCATTGCCGCAGACGGTCTTAGCTACACTGAAAAGGAATTTGATTTTGCTCTAGCGAACGAAATTCCGATCCTAGGGTTTATCGTTTCAGATGCCGCTGCAATCTCATTAGGGAAATCGGAAAAAAAAGATAGCGGGCGAAGGAAATTGGAGAATTTCATATCTAAGGTTCGTACTGGACGACTAGTTAAGCCTTGGAAATCAGTCGACGGGCTGCGTGCAGTTGTTCGCGAAGCTTTGGATAATGCAATTGCAACCAAACCTCGTGTTGGCTGGGTGCGCGGAAATTTGGCAGCTGATATTGAGACACTGAGGGATCTCAACAAGGTTCGCTCAGAAAATGAGGTTCTCAGAAAGAAAATTGGTGAGGAAGAGATCGTTTTGCCTTTGCCAGAATTGCCAACAGCAGAAGAATTGGTCGAAGTTACCATACAAACCGCAGGCTACTCAGCAGATTACTACGATGCAAAATTGGCTTGGAGTGATGCCTTTCCAGTGTTTCAACAGGGATTGATCTGGTCGCGTTCAGATGACCCGGCGACAGGCACTGAGTATTGGCACATAGACAAATCTGACAGCTGCTCACAGTTGGGCGATCTATTTTCACAAATGGCGAGTGAAACCGTTGGAGGGGGCTTTCACTTGAATGAAACTTCCTTCCAAATCCTACACGACTATTTCATTGAATCTGGGTTAATGGCTGATGACAATGGTACTGAAAGCCCATTCACTGAAAAGGCTAGGAAGTTGGCTCGGCGGATGCGGATTAATTCTGGTGCAAGGTCATTGCGGCTCTCGTTTAACAAGAGAGAAAGCTCAAGAAAACTCGATGATGAAATACCTTTCTGAGAAATAGTAGTTGAACAATGCCCAACTCCGTTGGGCAGCGCCCGAACCGCCCCCACGGGGCGGGCGCTTCGCTTCCACCCCTCGGTTCGGGCGCGGGGCTCTAATGTGATGGCACACTTTGCATCCCCGGCGAATTTCTCGCGAAATCCGCGTTCGGACCTTTGAACAGTAGGGTGGGTGCAACCCACGCGCGCGCACCCGTGGGTTGCACCCACCCTACCAACCCAACGCGCGTACCATTAACCCGCCCCCAAACCGACACACGCACCGACGCAATACCGACGTGATGCCGCCCAAATACAGCCTCCCAAAACCCCTTGTTTTTATGGCTTAACCTCTGAGTCGCGAGGGCGGCGATTGACTTGGCGGAAAATCCGCCCAAACTCGCCAAATGTTCACCCTCGCAAATCCCCCCGACGGCTTCACCGACGACCCGTTCCCGCACTACGACCGCCTGCTGCGCGACACGCCCGTCCTGCCGCAACCCGATGGCTCTGTGCTGATCTGCAAGCACGCTGATCTCAACGCGATCTACCGCGACACCACTCTCTATATCTCGGACAAACACGCCGCTTTTGCCCCGAAATTCGGGAAAGGCACCCCGCTGTTCGAGCATCACACCACCTCTCTCGTCTTCAACGATCCGCCCCTGCACACCCGTGTCCGGCGCATCATGACCGCCGCCCTGACCCCCAAGGCTTTGGCCCGGATGGAGCCGGGATTGATCGACGTGGTTGATCACCTGCTCGATCAACTCCCTGAAAACGCAGACCTAATCGAAGATTTCGCCAGCGTCATCCCAATTCAGATCATCGGCAATCTGCTTGATGTGCCGCTGGATGAACGCGGCCCCCTGCGCGATTGGAGCCTCGCCATTCTTGGCGCGTTGGAGCCGACCCTGAGCGCCGAACAGCTTGCCCGCGGTCATGCGGCGGTGCGCGAATTCACGATCTACCTGCAAGACCTCATCGCCCGGCGTAAAGCCCATCCCGGCGACCCCGAAACCGACGTGCTGACCCGGCTGATCCATGGCGATGACACAGGCCAATTGTCGGAAAGCGAACTGATCCACAACTGCATATTCATCCTGAACGCAGGGCACGAGACGACCACCAACCTCATTGGCTCCGGCCTTGCGCTGTTGCATGACTTTCCCGAACAAAAAGAACGCCTTAACGCTGACCCGACGCTGATCGACAAAGCCGTAGAAGAGGTTTTGCGCTTTCGTTCCCCCAACCAGTTCGGCAACCGCGAAACGACAGCCGAAGTGGTGATTGATGGCGTTGAAATACCCGCAGGCACCAATTTGCATATTTGCATTGGTGCTGCCAATCGGGACCCGGATGTGTTTGATAATCCAGCGAAATTTGACATCACCCGTCATCCGAACCGCCACCTCGCCTTTGCCGGTGGTCCGCATGTTTGCGTGGGTCTGACACTGGCCCGCATGGAAGGGCGCATCGCGTTGCAGCATTTCCTGCGCCGTTTCCCCGACTATCAAATCCAGCCCGGTCGCAAAGGCGGCGGGCGCATCCGGTTTCATGGATATGCGCAACTGCCCGCGCGTTTGACATAGGTCCGAAACGCGTCAGATTCAGTGGTGTATTCCAGACCCTACAGATGGCGGTTGAGGTCCGGAAAGTTCAATTAGATCAACGTGATATCAGCCGCCATCTCTCGACCATCCCGGCCCTCGATCATTTCGTAACTGACCTTTTGATTGTCCGCCAAACCCGTCAGTCCGGACCTTTCGATTGCTGAGATATGGACAAACACGTCTTTCCCGCCCCCTTCAGGGGCAATAAACCCGTATCCCTTTGTTGTGTTGAACCACTTCACAGTACCAGTTGGCATAGTCTAGTCGCCTCCTTTGTCTTTCACGTCCCCACGTCACGCGGGCAGGAGCGCAGGTCAAAAAACCAGGTTAACGCCCCTTGCAAGAAAAGATTGTTTGGTCGGTTGAAAAATCAAGGAAAACTGTGAAAGTCTTTCCAGTAATATCAGGGGACGCTGAAAAATGAGGCAAATACCGTGCAGATATATGGATTGAAGAACTGCGACACCTGCCGGAAGGCCCTCAAAGAGTTTCCAGACGCGCAACTGGTGGATGTCCGCGAAAACAGCCTGCCCGAAGATGTATTGGATCGTGCATTGGCGCAGTTTGGGCCGGCACTTTTGAACACACGGTCAACCACTTGGCGGGGACTGGATGAGGCCGAACGGCAACGCGAGCCACGCGCACTGATCCGCGCCCATCCTGCACTGATGAAGCGCCCTCTGATTGCTGTGGATAAATCTCTTTTTCTGTCTTGGAACAATGAAGTACGGGATGATATTAAAGCTTTGCTTTAATATTTTGGTTCCACATCAAGACGCGCGCGGCTGCAGCGCCCTGTCAAAGGAAATCGGGCCGGCCCCTTTGACCACCAACACAAACAGCAAGAATATCCAGAGCGCGCGTTGATCCAGAATGGCTGCGTCTGAGAAGCGATCAAACCAAGCCCCCAGCGCGCTTTCCTGACCGTGGCCATACACATCGGTCAATGATTGTACGATGGTGAAACCGATCATTCCCAAGGCGGCGAGACGGGTCAGAAGCCCCAGAACGATGAGGGTTGGCAAGATGAATTCTGCCCATGTCCCTGCCACAACCACCAACTGATGAAAGAACGACAGTGCATCGCTGTCGTATCCGACGGCTTCAAACGCGCGGGGAAAGATCTGTGCATAGGCACCGGTAGACGGGGTCCAGAGACCGGATATGCCATCGCCCAATTTTGTCATACCGGAATTCAGGAAATAGACCAGCAGGACAGCGGCAAAGACAAACCGCGCGAGTGTGGGGACCATCCAATCTGCTGCGGTCAGGCGATTTGTCAGGTTGTTGTAGATCGATAGCAATGCAGTCATGTTGTTTCCTTCAAAGTCATATCCGTAAAAGCCTGCGTGCCCAAGGCAAGGGCCAGGCTGGCAGCGAAATCAAATTCGGGGGTTGCAGCCAAAGTGGCCTCAAGAGCGGCGGCCAGAGTTTGGCCTGCGCCCAAATGCTCTAACCATAGTCCAGCACCTTTTGGCAGCGCATGTGGTGTGGGGTCAAAGTCAACGCGGGTGATTATGACATCCTGCGCAATTGCCTTTGGTTTTGGGGCGTTAGCTTCGAAATTGTACCGCCAAATGTCATGTAGCGGCCAAGCAGATTTAAGAATTTGCGTTGCAGGGGCAAGTACAAACCGGGCCTGCAGCAACGTGGCTTCGTCCAGATTCTGCAGGCGCTTGGGGTCAAAGGCATCGGCATCAGCGGCGTGGTAGGAGGTGCGCATCGCCAAATCCAGACGCGCGGCATCGCTGAGATAGCCAATCTGCGCCAGCGGGGCGAAGTCGGAGATAAAGGCCGGAAACTCGGTACCATAAAACATCATCAAAGGGGAAGATGGCGGATGGGCGCGGACGAACATCGGGACAAGGCTGTCGAAATTCTGGGGGCCGATCAGTTTGCGCACCAAGGGGAATGCGGTCTTCATCGCCTCAATCAGGGAGGTTGTCACGTTGTTGCGATAGACCGAATAGCGTCGGCCCGCGGGTGCGTGATGTCCGTCCAGCAGGCCATCCGGCACCGGGCAACTGGCATCGAGGAGAGCCGCGCGGAATTCGGATTGGGTTGTCATGCGGTCAATGCAACGGCCGCGCGTTTGGCTTCATCGCGCAGGGTTGGCCAATCTGGAACATCATTGTCCCATTCCACGAGAACGGGTTTTGGACCGGTCTGGGTCAGCGCATAATCCAGTAGGGACCAGACCGGTTCGACCACCGGTTTGCCGTGGCTGTCGATCAGCAAAGGCGCGCCCGCATCATCATGGTCTGCGTCGTGACCGCCAACATGAACCTCGCCCACCTGGTCGGTTGGATAGGCATCGATATAGTCTTGCGGGCTCAATCCGAGATTTGTAGAGGAAATGAACACATTGTTGACATCCAGCAAGAGACCGCACCCTGTTCGCTGGGTAACCTGCGCTAAAAAGTCGCTTTCAGACAAGTTTGATTCAGCAAAAACCAGATAGCTGGAAGGGTTTTCGAGCAGCATTTGCCGTCCGACAACCTGTTGCACCTCGTCAATATGATCTGCCACGCGGTCAAGGGTTGCTTGAGTATAGGGCAGGGGAAGCAGGTCGTTCAGAAACTCCGACCCATGGGTCGACCACGCCAGATGTTCAGAAAAACTGGCAGGGTTCAACCAGTCACACAGATGTTTGAGCCGGGCGAGATGATCACGGTCCAAAGGTGTTTCACCACCAATCGACAGGCCAACGCCATGGACAGAAATCGCAAAACGTTCCGACAATGCACGCAGCTGGGCCAAGGGGCGGCCACCGTCGCCCATATAATTTTCCGCATGCACTTCGATCCATTCGACAGGGCCGGGATCAGCGAGCAGTTCATTGAAGTGTTGGGGTTTGTAGCCAACGCCGGGCGCATTTGGCAAAACGTCAAAGCGAGGAGGACTGTCGCGCATCTTTTAGCCTCCGGTCTTTGAGGGGCAGCGAACTGAGGTCTCGGGCAACAGATACCGCCCGAGACAATTTATTGTCATTCTGGCAGGATTAAGCCGGCAGATCGCGGTCCAGTGGCTCGAGCGAGCCTTTGCGGTCCTCGCCGTCGGCCATCTGGGGCAATTCAATGCTTTCGCATGTGCCTGCGTCAACGAGGGTCCAGGCATTGCCCTGATAGTCAGTCACAGACGTACCTGCGCATGTTGTGCCAGGGCCTGCGGCACAATCATTTGCACCTGCAAGTGACACGCCATAGCACTTCTCTTTTGACGCTGCTTCTGCGGTTGTTGTTGTGTGCGCTGTCAAAGCGGCAGCAACTGCACCGGCGATCGCGAATGTTTTCAATGGCGTAGACATAGATCATTTCCTTTGTTTGGTTTGCTTCAAGTGTGATGCGTCATATTAAACATTGCACGCATCTTAACACCATTCACGTGCCAGTGTTTCACGATCCTGTTAGGATTTGGCTGTTTTAATGCCGAAATCTGCAATGTGACTGCCGAAAACCCGTCTGAATTGTTACAGTCGCAAAATGAGGGGCGGCACATTGGCCGCCCCTCAAGAGAATTGTTACAGTCGTGATCAGCGCAGATCAGGCGGCGTTGCCTCTGCTTTCAGGGCGGCGGCAACGTCCGCCAGAGCCTGAACTGAGGTCTGTTTTTCACCCAACCGTCTGACTGATACGGTTTTTTCCTCTACCTCACGGCCCCCCACGGCCAGGATCACCGGCACTTTGCCGACTGAATGTTCGCGGACCTTGTAGTTGATCTTTTCGTTGCGCATGTCGGCTTCGGCCCGCACACCTGCAGCTTTCAGGGTTTCGACCACTTCGAGAACATACTCGTCCGCTTCTGAGGTGATCGACGCCACAACGACCTGACGCGGGGCCAGCCAGAAGGGCAGTTTGCCTGCAGAGTTCTCGATCAGGATGCCGATGAAGCGTTCGAAGGACCCCAGGCAGGCCCGGTGCAGCATATAGGGACGGTGCTTGGCCCCATCTTCGCCGACAAATTGTGCACCTAACCGTTCGGGCAGGTTGGGATCGACCTGAAATGTACCGCATTGCCACTCGCGGCCAATGGCGTCGGTGAGCTTGAAATCCAGCTTTGGACCATAAAACGCGCCTTCGCCTGCATCCAGGGTATAGGGGTGGCCGGTGGCTTTGATCGCGCTTTCCAGTGCGTTCTCGACATGATCCCAGCTTTCTTCAGACCCAACACGTTTTTCTGGCCGGGTGGCAAACATGATCTCGAAACTTTCGAAACCAAGGTCTTTGTAAACACTGGCAAGGTAGTCGATAAACGCCGCGCACTCGGCTTCGATCTGATCCTCGCGACAGAAAATATGGCCATCGTCTTGCGTAAACCCGCGCACCCGCATGATCCCATGCAGTGCACCAGACGGCTCATACCGATTACACGAGCCAAACTCGGCCATGCGCAAGGGCAGGTCGCGATAGGACTTGAGGCCCTGATTGAAGATCTGCACATGGCAGGGGCAATTCATCGGTTTCAGGGCGTTGATTGCTTTTTCGCGGGCATGTTCTTCGTCGACTTCGACAATGAACATATGCTCTTGGTATTTGTCCCAGTGCCCGGAGGCGACCCACAATTTGCGGTCCACGACTTGCGGTGTGTTGACCTCGACATAGCCGGCATCGCGTTGTTTGCGACGCATGTAATCCTGCAAGGTGGTATAGATCGACCAGCCATTTGGATGCCAGAACACCTGACCGGGGGCTTCTTCCTGCATGTGAAAAAGGTTCATCTCGCGGCCCAGTTTGCGGTGGTCGCGTTTGGCGGCCTCTTCGAGCATGTTCAGATGCGCCTTGAGTTTTTCCTTGCCGGTAAAGGCCACGCCATAGATGCGCTGCAGCATCGCGCGGCCACTGTCGCCGCGCCAATAGGCACCGGCGATGGACATCAGTTTGAACGCGTCACCCGGCACCTGACCGGTATGCTGCAAATGCGGACCACGGCACAGATCCTGCCAGTCGCCGTGCCAATACATGCGCAACGGCTCATCGCCGGGGATCGCGTCGATCAGTTCGACTTTGTAAGGCTCACCATTATCTTGGTAATGCTTGATCGCGCGCGCGCGGTCCCAGACCTCGGTGCGGACGGCATCGCGTTTGTTGATGATTTCCTTCATCTTTTTCTCGATCGACCCAAGGTCCTCGGGGGTAAAAGGCTCTGCCCGGTCAAAGTCGTAATACCAGCCGTCCTTAATCACCGGGCCAATTGTCACCTTGGTGTCGGGCCAGATTTCCTGCACCGCGCGGGCCATGATATGCGCCAGATCGTGTCGCACCAATTCGTTTGCCTGAACCTCATCCGCCATCGTATGAATGGCGATGCAGGCATCCCGATCAATGGGCCAGGCAAGATCATAATGTGCGCCATCTACGGTGGCCGAAATGGCCTTCTTGCCCAGCGATGTTGAAATATCGGAGGCCACCTCACCAGCGGTGATACCGGCCTCATAAGACCGGGCGTTGCCATCGGGAAGGGTGAGAGAAATCTGGGCCATTCAAGGGCTCCTCGTCAGTTTGGCGCCTACGAGACGCCCGGTTGCGGGTTTATGCGTGATCTAACTGGCCGCAGCGGGCGTGCTTGTCAATCCGGCAGGACCAGCATCTGACAGATGGGTGTTGCGAGGTCACAGGATCGTCCTAACTTAGCCGAGCAACAGGTAAGGGATGCGTAAGTGGCCGACACATCAGTAAGGCAGGTCTTTTCCAAGATCACCGGGTCCGAGGGATCATCAGACAAACTGCAAGCCAGTGAAGGTCGCAATGGATTGCGCCATATCGCGTCTTTGTCGATGACAAAGATTGCCGATGGGTTGATCGACCCCAAGCTGGTGCTGGCATGGCTTTTGACGTCACTTGGTGCACCTGCGGTTTATGCTGGCGCCTTGGTGCCCATTCGCGAGGCGGGGGCCTTGTTGCCACAAATGTTGCTGGCGAAAGTCGTGCAATCCATGACGCGGCGCAAATGGGCCTGGGTCCTGGGGTCTGCCGGGCAAGGTATTTCTGCAGGCGCAATCGTCTGGGTGGCCCTTAATCTCGAAGGGGTCACAGCGGGTCTGGCGATTTGTCTGGCCCTTGGCGTCCTGGCACTGTGCCGGGCCGCTTGTTCTGTGTCTTACAAGGATATTCTGGGCAAAACTGTGGGCAAGTCGCGGCGCGGTGCAGTCACAGGGCTGGCAGGGTCGGTGTCATCGGTTGGTGTGTTGATCTTTGCCGCTCTCTTGCTGTCTGGCCTGGCCCAAAGCCGAGCCGCGGTGGTCGCCGCAATTGCGTTGGCCGCGTGTTTGTGGGGGGCGGCGGCCCTGCTGTTTTCCACCCTGGAAGAGGAACCAAGCAGCAAAGAAGACGCCAAAGCCACAGATTTCTCGGTGCTGGCCATGAACCCGGTGCTTTGGCGTTTTATCATCACGCGCGGATTGCTGGTCTCAACGGCGCTTGCGCCACCCTATCTGGTGGTTCTGGCGGGGCAGGCGGGTCAAGACAGGCTGGCGCACTTGGGCGCATTGGTGCTCGCCTCGGCTCTTGCATCATTTCTCAGCTCGTATGTTTGGGGTCGGCTGTCTGATCGCTCAAGCCGCAGGGTATTGATGCTGACCGGTGTGGTTGGTGCGGTTGCGATGATCACGGCTGTTGCGCTTTGGGCCATCGGGCTGGCGCGCGAGGTATGGGCCATGCCGACTGTCTTGTTTGTGTTGATGATTGCGTATCATGGGGTGCGTCAGGGGCGTTCGACCTATCTGGTGGATATGGCCCCGCCAGATCAGCGCGCAGCCTATGCCGCCGTCAGCAACACGGTGATCGGCGGGCTTTTGTTGATCGCTGGTGTGCTGGGTGGTGGTGCGGCGCTGATTGGGCCGCAGGCGACACTGATACTGTTTGCCGCCATGGCGGTTGCGGCAGCGGTGGTTGGATATGGGTTGCCCGAGGTCGAAAAGAAGGGGTGACGCGGCGCGGCGACAAAACACCGCGCCACATTGGTCATGCCGCCCAGACGGCGTAGGCCATGATCAAACAACACAGCCACCCGCCGGTAAAGAGGATCGGCCTGAGCGGCATCCTTGCCATTCCGGTGATCATGCCCACCGCATGCACGACGCGCAGCCAAAAGAATACAATCGCGGTCCAGAAGGTGAGCGTGGAATAGCCGCCAACCCGGTCCACCAAAAGCACCAGAACGGCAAAAGGCAGCAGTTGTTCGAGCAGGTTCAGATGCGCGCGATGGGCACGGTGCACCCAAGGGCGCAGCAGCGACAAATCACCGGGGCGGCCAAAATTATCGGGGTTGGCCGGGTCGGATGAGACCCCGATGATATACGGTATCCACAGCGATGCGGCCAATACACAAAGCCATGTTACAATGCCAAGTTCGGTTGTCAGTTCTTGTGTCATTTGCGTCCTCCTTTCTGCAGATCACATTGGGGCTTTCATCGCGGTTCCGGTTTCAAGCCACGATTTGAGCGATGCGGCCAGCCGCGCCCAGCCCTCTGAAACGCCTTCCTGACCAGCTGGAATGTCGTAATGTTCGATCGTCAACTTGCAGAACGGGCCTTGCGGTTCGATGATGAACGCCATCTTTGACCCCGGCGCGTCAGGGCCAAAGAAATGCGGCTCAAACGTCGCCTCTATACGGGTTTTAGGGGTCACTTTGGTGGGGCGTTGCGACAGCATCTTGTTGCCATCGGGCAAAAGCCAGGTCAGTTCGCCCCCTTCACGCGCTTCGCCTTCAACACGGTCGCACATAAAGTGATAGGCGGCCATGCTGCCGGGATCGGTCAGCGCATCCCAAAGCGCGTCTTGAGTGCAGCGGATAAAGGTTTGCATCATGAAATCAGGTTTGGTCATAGTATTGGTCCTTTCGAGGGTTGCTTTAAGGGTCAACACCGCTCGGGCCGCTGGTTTTGCGAGCATCGGCTCAATCCAGCGATCTATGGTCTGCTGAAGGGGAAGTGCGTTCAGATAATGGTATTTGAAACGCCCTTCTTTCTTGGTCACCACCAGTTCTGCATCCTCAAGCACGCCCAGGTGCTTCATCACGCCAAAACGGGTCATATCCAGCAACTCCGTCAGCTCTTGCAAGGTTTGGCCGTCACGCTGACGCAGGGCATCCAGCAAAGTGCGGCGGGCCGGATCGGCAAGGGCTTTGAAGATACTGTCCATGAGAATCACTTATATGTGATTAAATAGTCACGTGACAAGATGGTCACCTAAAAATCATTCGGTTGCCCTTGGTCTGGACCCCGCGCATGATCTGAGCCAGACAAAGAGAGGCATGCATGAGCGATACCGAATTTCTGGAAACATCAACCGGCAGACGGCTGGCTTTTCACCGCACCCCCGGTCAAGGCCCTTGGATTGTGTTCTTAGGTGGTCTTAAGTCGGACATGATGGGTACCAAGGCCGTGTTTCTGGAAGACTGGGCACGCCAGCGGGGCCGGGCGTTTCTGCGATTTGATTATTCGGGACATGGGGAATCCTCTGGCACTTTCACCGATGGATGTATCGGCGATTGGGCCGAGGACACGCGCGAGGCTGTTGCGGCCCTGACAGATGGCCCGATCGTGCCGGTTGGTTCGTCCATGGGCGGTTGGCAAGCCCTGCTTTTGGCGCGCGCCGAGCCTGACCGCGTCGCAGGGCTGGTCACCATCGCTGCGGCCCCGGATTTTACCGAAGATGGCTATTGGGCGACATTTTCAGACGCCCAAAAGCAGAGGTTGAAAGATGTGGGGCAGGTTGAGTTGCCTTCTGACTACATGGAACCTTACGTGATCACCCGCCGCATGATCGAGGATGGTCGGCAGCAACTGGTGCTGCGCGATCCTTTGGATTTGCCCTTTCCAGTACGGTTCTTGCAGGGCACAGCGGACACAGCGGTTAGCGTTGCAACGGCGGTGCGGCTGTTGGAGCATGCGACCGGACCTGACATGCAGTTGCGTCTGGTCAAGGACGCGGATCATCGGTTTTCTGATGGGCCATGCCTTGAATTGATAGTTCATGCGATAGATGAAGTTATCACCGCAACAGTATGAAACTAAATTGGTAAATTTGACATATGGATCGCGAATCCTTGCCTGCCTCCGACGGTTGCCGCTGGATGACTGGCCCGCACGATTACCTCTTTTTCGCGTGCCATAACTGATTGGAAAGGACAGCGATCATGGACCAACGCATTTCACTGATCACATTGGGGGCCCGCGATGCGGCAGCCTTGGCCGGTTTTTACGATGCATTGGGCTGGGTTCGAACAGACAGCCCGGACGGTGTCATCGCCTATGATCTGATTGGACAGACCTTGGGGCTTTATCCGCTTGAGAAGTTGGCCGAAGATATCGGTGTCAATGTCGAAACATTGGGCCACGGGGCCGCAACCTATGCCTATAACGTTGCCCAAAAGGATCAGGTGGCACCATTGCTTGCCAAGGCCGAAGCGGCGGGTGGTAAAATACTGCGCGCGGCCTCTGACGTTTTCTGGGGCGGTCATATCGGGTATTTTTCGGACCCTGAGGGGCATATTTGGGAGGTGGCCTACAATCCGTTCTCACCACTTGGTCCAGATGGCGCATTTCGCTGGAATGGATACGGCTGATGCGCAAACCGGCCAGCATGTGGAGCCTTGAGACCTTTGGCCGGGTGCGGTTATCGAAATATTTCTACATGCGCGATTTTATGTATTCGGAGATTTCGGGGTTTCACGGCCAACCCAATGTGCCGGCCAACCCTGACCTCGCCATCGAAAATGGGCGCGCCTTTTGTACGGCACTGCTGGACCCGCTTGAGGAAACCTTTGGTCGGGTGGCGGTGCGATCGGGATATCGATCACCTGAATTGAACCGCTATGGCAATGAAAACAAACTTAATTGTGCGCGCAATGACCATCCGCTTGAATGCCACATCTGGGATCGGGGCAGTGACGATGCGGCCATTGCAGGCGCATCTATCGTGATCCCGTGGTTTGCCGATCAATATGATCAGGGGCGCGATTGGCGTGATTTGGCGTGGTGGCTGCATGATCATCTGCCTTATTCGGAGATGTGGTTTTTCCCAAAACTTGCAGCGCTTAATCTGGTCTGGCGGCCGCACCCTCAGCGCACAATATCAAGCTATATCGCGCCGCGTGGCATGTTGCTGCGGGGAGGGGAAAACCCGGCCGAATCTGATGCAGAGCGGGCGCGGAGATATGCCGATTTTCCGCCATTTCGCGGGATTGCGCCCCACTTGCCACCGGCGATGTTGCGGCCCGCCTGAGGCATGATATAGAGGCAGGGTAATGCAGCTAGGACAGCCCATGAAATCCTTTAGAATCAACAAGGTAAATCGGTATGTCTGAAGCTTTGGTTCTGCTGCCCGGCATGATGTGCGATGCGCGGTTGTTTGGGCCTCAAATTGCCGAACTTTCTGCCGAAATGGCGGTGATGGTTGCCCCCATCACCCAAGGCGAGCGGATCGAAGAGATTGCCTCAAGCCTGCTGGATCTGTTGCCGAAACGCTTTGCTTTGGCGGGGTTGAGCATGGGCGGCATTGTCGCGATGGAATTGCTGCGCCGTGCACCTGACAGGATCACCCGGATTGCGTTGATGGATACCAATCCGCTGGCCGAAACACCGGTCATTGCGGCCAACCGTGAACCGCAGATTGTCAAAGTCCGCTCGGGCCGGTTGCTTGAGGTGATGCGCGACGAGATGAAGCCGAATTATCTGGCACCGGGTCCATACCGGGGCGAGGTTCTGGACCTGGTCATGGATATGGCCGAAACCTTGGGACCAGAGGTTTTTATTCGTCAGTCGCGTGCCCTGCAACGGCGCAAGGATCAGCAGGCGACGTTGCGCAAATGCAAGGTGCCGACATTGGTGCTCTGCGGGGAACATGACACGCTATGCCCCGTAAAACGCCATACATTCATGGCCGAACTCATTCCGTTTGCCGAACTGGTTGTGCTTGAAAATTCAGGTCATTTGCCGACGCTGGAACAACCGGCAGAGACAACAGCCGCCCTGCGCAAATGGATGCAGCAGCCGTTGGTTCTGCGCTAAGCTCTCCTCGATACCGGATTATTAGCTGTCTTTTGGCAGCAGGGACGCGCGGGTGTCTTTGGGCAGGACTTGAATATCGCGGACCGGTGTCAGGGTATTCGTATCGAAAAACGGTGTTTGTTTCCAACGCCCTGAGAGCCGTGAACCTATCACACGCGTTGCCATGCCCAAAATCAGATAAGACAGCCCCTCGTGCTTTGGTTTGCCACCTTTGACCGGGATAAATCCACGTCCGACAATGGGGCCAAGGGGGCCTGTGTCGTCCAGTCGGTTCGTGCGTATTCCGACAAAAGCGAATTTTGGGGTGCGCATGGTGTTCAAAAGCGGTGCACCGCAGCAAGACGCATACCAGCGCAACAGGTTCTTTTCACCGAATGAAAAGACGGCCAGTTTGTCGTGGCCTGCGTCGAGCTGAATTCGGTCGGGTGTTGTCTGGAAGATGCCAACAGGGTTCGGTGCGGGGTCAGGTTGACCCAGATGGATTTCAGCGGCGCGGCAATCTGCACAAAAGCATTCCGCATGGGTACCACTGCGGGGATGCGCGCCGCGCAGGGTGCCTTTCAATGTGCCGCATTTGCAGCTGAACTGGATGTCTTTTGGTGCAGCCACCGATAATTACGCCGCCGCATTCTTGTTTGCAGGCTTCTTATCTTTGGTGCTCTGGGGAACATCATTGGCATCGATGAAATCAAGGACGAGCGGGCGGATATTTTCGCGCCAGCTTTTGCCGGCGAAAATGCCATAATGGCCTGCGCCTTCTTCAAGATGGCTGGCCTTCTTACTGTCAGGCAAACCCGTGCACAGATCCAGCGCCGCAATACATTGGCCGGGCGCGGAAATATCATCCTTTGTCCCTTCAACGGTTTTCACCGCGACGGTGGTGATCTTGCCAATATCGACCAATTTGCCAGCGACTGTGAATTCGTTCTTGGCAATCTCTCGCCCTTTGAAAATACGTTCGACAGTCGACAGATAAAACTCGGCAGGCATGTCCATGACCGCCAGATATTCGTCATAGAATTTGTTGTGCTTGTCGTCTTCGTGGGCTTCGCCACGGGCGGCGCGGTTGATCTGATCCTGAAACGCCTTTTCGTGGGTCTCTTTGTTCATTGAGATGAACGAGGACAATTGTAACAGACCGGGGTACACCTTGCGGCCCACGCCGGGGTATTTAAAGCCGACACGCTGGATCATGAACTGTTCGAGCTGGCCCATGGTCACGCGGCGGCCAAAGTCGGTGACGTCCGTCGGGGTGGCATCGGGGTCAATCGGGCCACCAATCAACGTCAGGGACCGCGGCTGTGCATCTGGATCTTCTTCGGCCAGATAGGCGGTCGCGGCCAATGTAAGCGGGGCGGGCTGGCACACCGCGATGACATGGGTCTCAGGGCCAAGGTGGCGCATGAAGTCAACGAGGTAGAGGGTATAATCCTCAACGTCGAATTTGCCGGCACTTACCGGAATATCCCGCGCGTTGTGCCAATCGGTAATATAGACGTCACAATCGGGCAGTAAGCTGATCACAGTGGAGCGGAGCAGTGTGGCATAGTGACCGGACATTGGGGCCACCAGCAGAACTTTGCGTTTCTTGATGGTGCGGCCCTGGACACGGAAATGGATCAGATCACCAAAATCGCGGCTGATCTCCTTTTCAACGCTGACAAGGCGATCCTGGCCATTGGCACCGACGAAGGGCGGGATCTTCCAGTCTGGTTTTACGACCATACGGGCGAATGTGCGTTCGGTGACTTCGCCCCATGCCGCCATCCAGCCCAAAGCGGGGTTTGGAAACATTGACAAAGCGGGGTAGGATGCCATTGCAAGCGCAGAAGCGCCGAGCCACTGATTGGTCGTCCGTATGGTTTCCATCAGGTCGTATGTTGCCATATAGCGCACAATGGGTCTCCTTTGTTATAGGCCCACGTTTGGGCAATTCGTCGCTTCTCCTGCCCAAAGGTGGGCGACGTTATGCTGCAGGTGCGAAGATAGGAGTTAAAAGTTAAGATGACAACAAAAACAACAGACCATGATGCAACTCCTGAGGCTTCGTTGTCTCGAATGGCCGAAAACCTCAAGAAAGTGGAGGCGCTGACCGAGCGGTTGACGCAGGTCATGTCGCATCGCCAGACCCACCAACAGGCGTTGGATGGGCCGAATCAAGAACTGTTTGCCAAAGCGTCCCAGTCCTATCTGTCCGAGGCGATGCAGAACCCTGCGAAGCTGATGGAGCACCAGATGGGGTATTGGACCAAGACAATCACCCACTTTATGGAAGCGCAGCAGGCGATGTCGAAGGGCGATCTGAGCGCGCCTGAGGACACGACAAGCACCGACGACCGCCGCTTTTCCAACCCGCTTTGGAAGTCACATCCCTATTTTAACTTTGTCAAAAAGCAATATCTGATCAATGCCGAGGCCCTGAAAACCGCCGTGGATAATGTCACCGACATGGACCCCCGCGAGAAAAAGCGGCTGGGATATTTCAGCCAACAGATCATCGATCTGATGAGCCCCACCAATTTTCTGGCAACCAACCCTGATGCGCTTGAACGCGCTGTCGAGACGGAAGGAGAGAGCCTGATCAAAGGGCTGGAGAATTTGATCAGCGATCTTGAGGCAAACAACGGCGAATTGGTGGTCAAGCTTGCCGATGAAACAGCGTTTGAATTGGGCCGGAACATTGCGACGACGCCGGGCAAGGTCGTGTATCGCAACAAAATGTTCGAACTGATCCAATACACGCCGAGCACAGAAAAGGTCTATAAGACACCGCTGGTGGTGTTTCCGCCGTGGATCAACAAATTTTACATTCTCGATCTCAAAGCGCAGAATAGCCTGGTGAAATGGATCGTGGACCAAGGCTATACGCTGTTTATGGTGTCTTGGGTGAACCCTGATCCCACCTACCGCGATGTCGGCATGGAGGATTATGTCGACGATGGCTATCTGGCCGCGATCCGCGAGGTCAAGGCGATCACCGGTGAGAAACAGGTGAACGCGATTGGCTATTGCATCGCCGGGACCACGCTGTCGCTGACCCTGTCGCTGCTGAAACAACGCGGCGACACGTCGATAAAATCCGCCACATTCTTTACTGCGCTCACAGATTTCTCGGATCAGGGGGAATTTCAGCCGTTTCTGACGGATGATTTTATCGACGGGATTGAGGCCGAAACAGTGGATAAGGGTGTACTGCCCTCAATCATCATGGCGCGGACGTTTTCTTTTCTGCGCTCAAATGATCTGGTCTATGGCCCGGCGGTCAAAAGTTACATGATGGGTGAAACGCCCCCTGCTTTTGATCTGCTCTATTGGAACGGTGATGGCGCGAACCTGCCAGCAAAGATGGCGATGCAGTATTTGCGCGGCCTCTGTCAGGGCAACAAGCTTGCCGATGGCGGATTTGATCTGATGGGACACCATCTGGAATTGGGTGATATCGATGTTCCCTTATGTGCCATCGCCTGCGAAACCGACCACATCGCACCTTGGAAGGATTGTTATCGCGGTGTGCAAATGATGGGGTCAAAGAGCAAGACGTTCATTATGACCCAGTCCGGGCACATCGCGGGCATCGTCAATCCGCCGAGCAAGAACAAGTACGGCCATTATACCAATGACGACCTGTCGCTGGACCACGAGGCTTGGCTCAAGGGGGCGAAGTTTACCGAAGGCTCATGGTGGCCACGCTGGGAAGCATGGCTCAAAAAGAAGTCCGGTGCTCAGGTTGAGGCGCGATTCCCCGGTGATAACGATTGGAAAATTCTTGCCGATGCGCCGGGCGAATACGTGGCAAAGAAGGCAAAGCTTTGATTTCATGCGCCTTTAGGGTGGCGAAAATTTTTATGCTGCAGTGCAGAAAAAACTTGAAATGCCGCACTGCAGCATGTATATCCTTTAGCAGAAGCGAAATGGTGGATGTTCCGCCAAGCATCAAAGGATTGATAAAATGACAAAGACACCAGATATGGCCGCAATGTTCAAAGACGTAATGGGTTCTTTCCCAGTAGACACATCTGCAATGGAAGGTTCTTTCAAATCAGCAACCGCGCTGAACGAAAAACTGTCCGGCGTTGCACTGACAGCTGCTGAAAAGTCTGCAGACATCTCAAGCAAGTGGACCAAAGACACTCTGGCGAAATTGGCCGACATGTCTAAAGCCAAAGCAGAGCCTGCTGATTATGCAAAAGCAATGACAGACTTCACATCTGCCTCTGCCGAAGTTGCAGCCGAGCACATGGCCGCTTTCGCTGAAATCGCGAAAAAAGTTCAGATGGACACAGTTGAACTGATGATGTCCGCAGGCAAAGACATGCAGCAAGACGCAACTGCTGCCGTGAAAAAAGCCACAAACGACGTGCAGGCTGCTGCGAAAAAAGCAACAGCAAAGTAAGAATACGCATCTCACATTGTTTCCTCCCAGATTGGTGTGAGGGCGGGGCAGGCTTATTGAGCCTGCCCTTTCTTTTTGTGCGGGCCTGCAATAAGCTGCACTGCAGCACGTGACATCTGGGAGGAACACCGTGGCGGACGCACCCAAACCATTGTTGATCAAACGCTACGCATCTCGGCGGCTCTATAACACTGAAACCAGTGATTATGTGACGCTTGAGGACATTTCGGGGTTTATCCGCGATGGCCGTGAGGTCCAGATCGTTGACCTGAAATCCGGCGATGACCTGACCCGGCAATATTTGCTGCAAATCATTGCAGAACACGAAAGCCGCGGCGAATCTGTGTTGCCGATATCGGTGCTGAACGACCTGGTCCGCAGCTATATGTCGGGCGACGTGTCGGTGGTGCCGCAGTTCCTGCAAACCTCCTTTGACATGCTCAGGGATGGTCAGTCGCGCGTGTTGGAAAACATGACGGCGATGAACCCGATGGCAAAGATGCCTGGCCTCGGCGTGATGCAAGCGCAGCAAGAAGCGTTCATGAAAGCCATGACAGGCGGATGGGGTGCCGGCGGCACAACGTCAAAACCTGCTGAGCCGCCAGAAGAGGAGCCAGATCAAAACGAAGATCTGGACGCGATCAAAAAACAATTGGCTGATCTGCAGAGCAAGCTTTCAAAATTAAAGTGACACGCCGACCGCGCATCCACCCCTAAATAACACCCTCAGGCGGCTTGCGCATCTGTCGTGGTTTCCAGCGCGGTCAGGATCACCTTGCACACCTGATCCAGTTCCGGTGTCGTCAGTTGCACAGGCAAACGGACATCACAGGCCCGCATCAGCATCGCGCGGGTGCGTGGCAGTTCTGGCAAATCTGTCAGGAACTGCCAATTCCAAAAGGCCCGTGCGTTATCAGTGCTTTGGCCAAAAACCTGCACCTTCACGCCGCCTGCATCCGCCGCGGCTGCAAAGGCCCGAATGGCGGCATCATCCATGTTTGCCAAATTGAACTGGATGGAATCTGGCGCGCGGGTTTCACCCTTGAGCGGGGCGGGCACATCAATGAACGGCGACTTTGACAGCTTTGCAGCCACATAATCATGGTTGCGCAAGCCGTCCGAGACGCGCCGCAACAGGTGCGGCAATTGCGGGCGGATGACGGCCGCCGCAAGGTTCGACAGACGCAGATTGTAGAGCGGAAGCTGGTTTTGCCAGCGTGCAAAGGCGTCCTGCAGAACCGGATGTTTCTTCCAGTTATGTTCATACGCACCCGACATGATGATCGCACGCGCGACCAGATCTGCGTCGTTGGTGATCATGATGCCACCTTCGCCTGCGTTGATCATTTTGTAGGACTGGAATGAAAAACACCCAACCCGCCCGATGGTGCCGATTTTGCGGCCCTGCCAAAGGGTGCCAAGCGAATGTGCTGCATCCTCGATCACCGGGATATTTGCGGCATCACAAAGCGTCATGATCGCATCCATGTCAGATGTGTGACCGCGCATATGACTGACGATCACCGCATCCACATCCGGCAATTTCGCGGCAAAATCTTTGATATCAATACGGTAATTGTCACCCACTTCGCACAAGACAGGCTCATACCCGGCATGCACGACCGCGGATGGGACCGCCGCAAACGTAAAACCCGGGATCAGCACGCGGGCGGATTTCGGCAATCCCAGTGCAAGCAAAGACAGGAAAAGTGCGGCAGAGCAGGACGAGACGGCAAGGGCGTATTTGACACCCATCATCTCGGCGAACTCCCCCTCAAGCAGCGACACCGGCGCATCCGCAGCAGCGGTATAGCGAAACAGGTCACCGGATTGCAGAAGGTCGTCAATTACCGCACGGGCTTCTTCAGGGATGGCTTCAGCTTGGTGAAGGTTTGGCATAGTCATATTTCAGATTTCCGAATGTTTGTTTTCGAAAATCTAAATTAAGACGATGTGTAAACCAAGTGCTTTTGCGCTCTTGGATCCGTATGTTTCGCGACGTTACCGTCTAAACGCCCAAGCGATCGCGCAGAGAATACCACGTCATCGCCAGCACCAGCATCGGGTTGCGCAACGCCGCACCGCCGGGAAAGGGCAGGGTGGGGATGCTGGCCATCGTGTCAAACCCATCTGCATCGCCCTGAACTGCACGCGCCATCAACATACCGGCGTGCGTTGCAGTGCCAACGCCGTGCCCGGAATATCCCGAAGCGGACAAGACATTGGGGGCCACGCGCGCCACATAGGGCAGGCGTTTCAGGGTGATGCCAAGCGTGCCGCCCCACGAATAGTCGATCTTAACGTCGCGCAGATGTGGAAAGATCACCGACATCGGTTTGCGCACCTTGGCGGCAATGTCTGCGGGAAACTTATAGCCATAGCTTTCGCCACCGCCAAAAAGCAGGCGACCATCATGGGACAAACGAAAGTAATTCACGACAAAACGGCTGTCGGCCACGGCCACGTCACGCGGCAGCACATCCTTGATCCGGTCGCCCAAAGGCTCGGTCGCGGCGATGAAATTGTTGATTGGCATGACCCTTGCGGCCACTTTGCGGTTCAGCCCGCCCAGATAGCCGTTGCAGGCAAGGATCACATGATCCGCCTCAATGCGCCCGGCGTCGGTTTGGACGATGGTCTTTTTCCCGGTCTCGATGTGATGTGCGGGGCTGGTCTCAAATATCCGCACGCCCGCTGCGCTGGCCGCCCGCGCCAGACCCAGCGCATAGTTCAGAGGATGCAGGTGTGCGGCACCCATGTCCAACGTGCCACCTACGTAATCAGGCGAAGGGCACACCGATTGCAGTGCTGCATGATCCAGCGTTTCGATCTGGTCATAACCGTAGAGGGTGCGCAGGTGATCGGCATAGGCGTGCAGATGGCCCAGATCGCCTGCGTTTGACGCTGTGTGTGCGACACCGGGCTTCAGATGGCAGTCAATGCCATGTTTCGAAATCAGCGACTTAACCAGATCCTTGGCGTCTTCACCCATCTGCCACAACCGCTTGGCATGGTCGGCACCAAGCATCTTTTCCAATCCGTCCTGTTCAACGCGCTGACCGCTGCCCAATTGTCCGCCATTGCGCCCCGACGCGCCAAACCCCACGCGTTGTGCCTCAATCAGCACCACGTCGCGGCCCGCTTCCGCCAGATGCAGCGCCGCTGAAAGGCCGGTATATCCACCGCCCACAACGCAGACATCCGCCTTCACAGCGCCTTTTAGGACGGCAAATCGCTCAGTCGGCGTGGCGGTTGCCGCATACCAGCTTTCCGGGTACTGCCCCCGTCGGTCATTGGCATAAAGCAGGTTCACATCTTCACCCTTTTACAAATACCGATGCGCTGCGCGCGCAGCCGGATCAGACGTTCATCAAAAGATGCTCGCGTTCCCACGGTGAAATGACCTGCAGGAACTCGTCATATTCGGCGCGTTTCACGATGCCGTAGACGCGCGCGAATTCCGGGCCCAGAACCTCACGCAATGCGGAGGCTTCATCAAACAGATCAAGCGCTTCACCCATAACGCGCGGGATGTCGCCATCACCATCGTACGCATCGCCCTTGAACTCTTTCCTTGGTTGTTTGGCCTCGACCAGACCGAGATAGCCGCAGGCCAGCGAGGCTGCGATGGCGAGGTAGGGATTGCAGTCCATGCCGGCAAGGCGGTTTTCGACCCGCCGCGCATTCGGGCTGGCCAGCGGCACGCGGATGCCGGTGGTGCGGTTGTCGCGGCCCCATTCAAGGTTAATGGGTGCGGCGTGGTCTTTCACATAGCGACGGTAGCTGTTCACATAGGGCGCAATCACGGCCAGCGCATCCGGCATGTGGTTCTGCAGGCCTGCGATGAAATGCATAAAGGCATCGGTTTCTGACCCATCGGCATTCGAAAAGATATTCTTGCCGGTTTTCGCATCCAGCACCGAATGATGAATGTGCATGGCTGACCCCGGCTCGTCCTCGATCGGTTTGGCCATAAAGGTCGCATAACATTCATGGCGCAGCGCCGCTTCGCGGATCAGGCGTTTGAAATAGAACACTTCATCGGCCAGACGAACGGGGTCGCCGTGGATCAAATTGATCTCCAATTGTCCGGCCCCGCCTTCCTGGGTGATGCCATCAATCTCAAACCCCTGCGCTTCGGCAAAATCATAGATGTCGTCGATCACGGGGCCAAATTCGTCGACAGCCGTCATCGAATAGGCCTGCCGCGCCGCTGCGGGACGCCCGGAGCGGCCAATCATCGGTTTGATTTCCTGAGCGGGATCAAGGTTGCGCGCCACCAGAAAGAATTCCATTTCGGGTGCCACAACAGGGTTCCAGCCTTTGGCCGTGTAAAGATCGACAACCCGCTTCAGGACATTGCGCGGTGAAAACGGCACTGGCTCACCATCGGAGCCAAAGGCATCATGGATGATTTGCAAGGTCCAGTCGCCGGTCCAGGGGGCGGCAGTTGCGGTGGACATATCGGGACGCAAAACCATGTCGCGTTCGGTAAAACCTTCTTCTCCCGCGGCCTCACCCCATTCGCCGGTGATGGTCTGATAAAAGATGCTGTCGGGCAGATGAAAATACTCCTGCCGCGCAAATTTTGATGCTGGCACCGCTTTGCCGCGCGCGATGCCGGGCAGGTCGGGGATGATACATTCCACCTCGTCAAGGCGTTTGCCCTCAAGGAACTTGCGCGCGGAGGCTGGTAGGTTTGCGGTCCAGTCGGCCATCAGGCCCTCTCTTTCTGCTTTTTCTTAAAGAATGCCGCCATTTCAGCAGCGATGTCGGTGTTGTTCAGGGGGGTCCCAAGCATCGTTGATGCCGCCGCAAGCTGGGCATCCGGTACCACACCCTTGCCACGGGTGTTGATCAGCCCCTCAATGAAGTCATGACCGTATTCAGGGTGCGGCTGGATGGTCCAGATCCGGTCATCGTAAAGCAGCGCGGCGTTCTCGCAAAAGTCGGTCGATCCGATAACTTCTGCCGCTTCCGGGCGCTCAACGACCTGATCCTGATGCCATGCATTCAGGGCAAATTTCTGCCCGTTGATGTCATATTCTGTGCGCCCGACTGACCAGCCGCCTTTAAATTTTTCGACCTTGCCACCCATCGCCTGCGCAATCACCTGATGGCCAAAACAGACACCAATCATCGGAACGTGGGCCGCGTAACAATCACGGACAAATTGTTCCAGCGGCGGTATCCAGTCGTGCGGTTCGTAGGCACCGTGTTTTGACCCGGTGATCAGCCAGCCGTCTGCGTCATCCACGCTGTCCGGGAAAATGCCGTCCACAACGGCCCAAGCCTGATAGGTGAACTCATCGTCCCCCAGCAGACGCGCGAAATATTTGTCATAAGCCCCACCATCCATCATGTTCTCGGGGGGGTGGCCAGTGATCAGGATACCAATTTTCATGTCTCACACCGTATCAAGGTAAATCTCGACCTGTTCTTGCGGGGTCAGCTCTTGCATATAATGCAGCTCTTGCCGCTTGGTCAGGACAAAGTTGCGGATCAGTTCAGGCGCAAAAATGCGCGCGACCTGCGGATCCTTCTCAAACAGATCAATGGCACTGGCCCAATCGGTCGGAATTTGTGGCAACTCGGCAGCATAGGCGTTGCCGGTGATCGGCGGGGGCGGCAGGATGCCGTCTTCGATGCCATTGATGGCAGCACCCAGCACAGCGGCCAGCATCAGATAGGGGTTCACGTCGCCCCCCGACACCCGATGTTCAATACGCCGCGCCTTATGATTGCCGGACGGGATGCGGATCGACGAGGTGCGGTTTTCATAGGCCCATGAAATTCCGGTTGGCGCATGCGCGCCCGGCACCATGCGGTCAAAGCTGTTGGCATGGGGGCAAAACACCAAGGCCGAGCCTGCCATCGCGTTCATACAGCCCGCAACTGCGTGGCGCATCACGTCGGTGCCTTCGGGTCCGCCATCGTCAAAGACGTTGTTGCCGTCTTGATCGAGCACCGAAAAATGGGTGTGCAGGCCGGAGCCCGCGTAGTCCTCGTAAGGTTTTGCCATGAAAGACGCTGCAAATCCGTGCCGGCGTGCCAACCCTTTGACCAGCATCTTGAACAGCCAGGCATCGTCAGCAGCGCGCAGGGCATCGTCGCAATGCATCAGGTTGATCTCGAACTGGCCAAGGCCCGCTTCGGAAATCGCGGTATCGGCAGGAATGTCCATTTCTTCGCAGGCGTCGTAGAGGTCGGTAAAGAACTCATCAAACTGGTCCAGCGCCCGGATCGACAGTGTTTCCGCCGCCTTGCGGCGTTTGTTGGATCTGGGTGAAATGGGCACCTGCAACTTGCGCCCGGAATCGTCGATCAGGAAAAATTCAAGCTCCACCGCACAAACAGGGGTCAGCCCATGCGCTTTGAACCGGTCCAGAACGGCGCGCAATGCATGACGTGGATCACCGGCATAAGGGCGGCCATCCTCACGAAACATCCAGATCGGCAACAGGGCAGAGGGCGCATCAAGCCAGGGCATCGGCATAAAGCCACGTTCGGTTGGCTTCAGAACGCCATCCGCATCGCCGGATTCAAACACCAGCGGGCTGTCGTCGATGTCTTCGCCCCAGATGTCGAGGTTCAGCACAGATACCGGAAACCGGGTGCCATCAGTTGCCACTTTGTCGGCAAAGCGTGTGGGGATGCGTTTGCCCCGTGCCTGACCATTGAGATCAGCGGCAGCCACACGGATGGTGCGGACCTGCGGGTTTTTGCGTAGCCAATTGTTCATAACTCACCTGATTTGGCGGTGGGCATGAAGTCAGCCGATTGGCTCCGCTGAGAGCCAAAATGCATCCGTCGCCCACGCGCCGGATAATTTGATCAAATGTTGGATACTACCGTATCAGATTGGGACGCAAGTTAATTTTTCGGCGCTGTGTCTGGGGCAGGTGCCGATTCAGCCGCGCATTGATCAATCCAAACACCGAGATCACACAAACCGTCAACACAATGAAATAGCCCGCCAGGATGGGATAGGGCACGAAGGGGTTAAACGTCTTGTCCGCGAAATAGCTCGCATAATAAAGCGCATCGCCGCGTTGCTGCCATGCCGGAAAGCCACTGAAAAAAACCAATGTGGTGGCATGAAACAGAAAGATCGCTTCGTTGGTATAGGCAGGCCACGCAAGGCGCAGTGACGTCGGCCAGATCACCCGGCGAAAGCGGGTCCAGCCGGTCAACCCATAGGCATCCGCAGCCTCGACATCACCCTTGGGGATGGATTGTAGCGCGCCATAAAAAATCTCGCCGGTATAGGCGGCGGTGTTCAGGAACAAAACGATCAGGGCACCCAGCCATGCGGCGGTGAAGGCATCAAAGAACGGGTTCACAGATTTGAGGCTGAGAAACAGAAAATACCCAAAGAAGAACTGGATAAAGAGCGGCGAGCCCCGGAAAATAAAGATGAACCATTCCGCAGGTTTGCGGATCCAGGGATTTGCCTGCGTCTTGCCGACGCCAAGTGCTGTGGCCAGCACAAAGCCCGTTACAAGGGCGACAACGCCAAAATAGATGTTCCAGATCATGCCGGAACCAATCAGCGTGAATTGTTCGCACAGGGTGAAATTATCCTTTGGAAGCAGGCGTTCCCCGATGCCAATTGAGCGCAGCCCGTAATCCTGAATGGTTTGCAAGCAACTCATGCGGCTTTCCTTTGCGCTTCGCCGCCCGTGGTCGCCTGACCGCGTGTGAGACGCTTCATCAACCGGTCCAGCACAATTTCGGAGACGCGTGTGAAGCACAGGTAAAAGATCAACAGCACAAAGAAATACCACATCCGCCAGTCACCATGCGGATAGTCGGTAAAGCGCGATGTCTTGGTGCCGCCAAGTTCGCGCGCCCAGTACACGATGTCTTCGACGCCAAGCAGGAACAACAGCGGCGTTGCCTTGATCAGCACCATCCAAAGATTGCTGAGGCCGGGCAACGCATAAACCCACATCTGGGGCACCATCACCCGCCAGAATGTCTGACGCCGCGACATGCCATAAGCCTCTGCTGTTTCAAGCTGTGCATGCGGGACGGCGCGCATCGCACCAAAAAGAACGTTCGCTGCAAAGGCCCCAAACACGATGGCAAAGGTCACGACCGCCAGCGAAAAGCCATAGCTTTCGTGAACCCACTGCGATGCATTCCCGAGCGGCATCTTTGCGGCCTGACAGACGACAAAATCATTTCCCTGTCTGACGGGCAGTTCCCAGTCGGGGCAAAGCACCTTGTGGCGGGTAAATTCGATGGCCTGATCCAGAGCGATCACAAAGAACAGAAAGAACGCAATGTCCGGCACGCCGCGCACCAGCGCGATGTAGGCTTTGCCAATCCAGCGGACGAGGAAAAAGCTGGCCCGGGCCGCCATTGCACCGGCAAACCCAAAACCCAATGCCACAGGGGCCGTCACCGCCAGCAGCAGCAGCACTTTTATGAAAGAACCATAGAACGACATATGCACGCCCGTTGTCAGATAACAGGCGAGCCATGGCAGGCGTTCAAGTGTGGAAGGATCGGCGCAGAATGAGAACATATAGCCCTGTCAGATCGTCGGGGGATGACCCCCGGCGCGGCAAAGTCAGGCGCGCCATTGCGGGCGCGCCTGAGCGTTGGTTCAGTAGGTTGCGGTTTCTTCGCCGAACCACTTTTTCAGCATGGTGTTCAGCGACCCATCGGCCTTCATCGAAGTGATGGCGGCGTCAAACTTTTCTTTCAGCTCGGCGTCGCTTTCGCGCAGGCCAAGGCCGATGCCGCCACCCAAAGGCACGTCGTCACCGACAAACATCAATTCACCAGATGATTCCTCGACGATTGGCGCGAGATAGTCCTTGTCCGCAAACACCGCGTCCGCTTCACCATTGCGCACGGCGGCGACGGTTTCTTCGGGTGTCGCAAACTCGACCAATGTGGCACCGCTTTGGGCGACATAACCGGCCTGAATTGTGGATGTCTGTGCCGCAATAATGCCGCCTGCCAGATCAACGCCTTCGGCGGTTGCGATATAGGCAGAAGCGGTTGGCGGATAATAGTTCTGTGTGAAATCAATGACTTCATCACGTTCATCGGTGATGCTCATGCCGGCCATGATGGTGTCATAGTTGCCCGATACGAGGTTGGGGATGATGCTGTCCCAATCGTTTTTGACCCACTCACAGGTCAACTCAGCGCGCAGGCACAACTCATCGCCCAATTCGCGCTCAAACCCGTCAACTTCGCCAGCGTCATTGATGAAGTTGTAGGGGGGGTAGGCACCTTCGGTGCCCATGCGGATGGTTTTGCCGTGGCCATCAGCCATGGCCAGACCGGCGGTCATTGCCAGTGCTGCGGAGGCAAGTAAGATCTTTTTCATGTGGTAGTCTCCCTTTTTTGTTTTTGTTTACGAGGCTTGGGTTGCCGATAGAAACCCTTGCAGTCGTTCTGATTTGGGCGCGCCAAACAATGTCTCTGGCGGCCCTTGTTCTTCGATCAACCCCTGATGCAGGAACACCACGTGATCTGACACATCAGCCGCCAGTTTCATATCGTGGGTTACGATCATCATGGTGCGCCCTTCGGCGGCCAGGTCCTTGATTACCTTGACCACTTCCTGTTCCAACTCCGGGTCCAGCGCAGAGGTCGGTTCATCAAAAAGCAACGCTTCAGGCTCCATGCACAGCGCCCGCGCGATTGCCGCACGTTGCTGTTGGCCGCCAGATAGTTGCGCAGGATAAACATCGCATTTATCGCCGATCCCAACCTTGTCGAGGTACCCACGCGCGGCCTCTTCGACCTCGGCGCGGTCGCGGCGCAACACGGTCAGCGGTGCCTCCATGACATTTTGCAAGATCGACATATGCGCCCAGAGATTGAACTGCTGGAACACCATCGAAAGGTTGGTGCGGATGCGCAAGACCTGTTTGGCATCTGCGGGGCGGCGGTTATGGCCTGTGCCTTTCCAATGCACCGGTTCGCCCTTGAAAATCACATCGCCCTGCTGGCTGTCCTCAAGCAGGTTACAGCAACGCAGCAATGTTGATTTGCCAGACCCGGATGATCCAATCAGCGAAATCACGTGGCCGCGTGGCGCTGTGACGCTGACACCTTTGAGAACTTCTAGTGCTCCGTACGCCTTGTGCAGGTTGTTGATTTGGATAACCGGGGTCTGTTCTGTCACGGCGGTAAGATCACTTTTCTCGTTTCAATGCGGTATAAAGGAATAATTCCCATCCGATTGCAACGCAGAGTTTTCGCAGGCTTTGGAATCGCTGTGTTAACCTAAGGTAAGCGCTTAATTATATTGCGCTTCAACACGTCGGCGCGCCATGGCGCTGTCGGTGTCGGAAACCCCAAGCAGGCTTGCCACCAGTCGCAACAGCGCATCCTCTTCGTCAGCACGGGTGCCATCGGCAAGCACGATCTGCCAAAGCGCCTGGATCACATCGAGGCGGTCGTCATAAGGAACCGCATCTTTGATGGCGCGGGTGAACCTGACGGTATCAGGTGCCTCTGATTCGACGGATTCGGCGTCTGCGCGCAGCTTTTTGGCTGCTGCCGGATCAAGGCCATACCGTTGCTGGACAATCTGGTCGATCAGCGCGCGTTCGCGCGGCGCATAATCATTGTCGGACCGCGCGATCCGCACCAACAGCGCAGTCAATGCAAGGCGCGCATCCGCATCGGGCAGCGGGGCGGGGTTAGGCTGTATCAGCCGCTTAAAGAGATCATCGAACATGAACGGGATATAGGTCGGTTGTGGCGAAAGGCCAAGTCAGATCGCTTTGAGAGCATTTTCGCGCGCTGCCTGCATGTCGGCATCCGTCAGACCAAGCGCCGTTTCAATCGCGAGCAGTTGAATCTCTTCTTTTTCGTCGCGGGTTCCATCGACCAACGCAACCGCCCACATAGCATCACTCAGCGCCTTGCGGTCGGCATAGGCCACTTCTTCGCGCAGGATTGCCGCAAATTCGGGCGTGCCGGGCGCGTCCCGTTCCAGTGCTTCACAGGTCGCGCGCAGTTTTGCGGCCTCCAGTGGTTTGAGGCCAAAGGTCTGCGACAGGATGCGATCAATCTGGCCAACTTCCGAGGCCTGATAATTATTGTCTGCAAAAGCAACGCGCACCAAAAGTGCCCCAAGGGCAAGCTGCGCGTTGGGCTGTGGCAGGGGTTTCGGTGCGGGTTTACGGCGGGGAAAAAGGCGATCAAACATTCCGCAGCTTTAACTTATCTCGGGCGGTTTTCCAAAGCGTAAAGTGTCTATTGCCAGGCCTTGTGGGTCCGTGTTTGTGACAATTATGCCAGCAATATCGTCAATCCCGCGGTCGCGGGCAAATGCAACGGTAAATTCACCTGTCGGATCAATCGGCACAACCCCGATCAGCGACCCATCGCGGCGCATGAAACTGACCATGGCGACACCGGCCTCGCCACCGCGCAGATCAAATGCAAGCGCCGACTGGTTCTCATCAAACAAGACCGCAATGGCCCCTTCGCCCTGGGCTTCGCGTTTGGGATATCCGGCTGTGCCATAGCCGTTCAACACTGTCGTGCCTCCAAATCGGACAACAGACAGGTTTTGCCCGGCGGCCCCCGGCATCATCGTCAGTGGTCCAAACGGCGCGCCTTCTATCTGATCGTGGGTTCCGACAGTGGTGACCAGTTGTCCGGCAAAACGTTCGCCAAAGGTTGCCCCGGGCAGGGGCAGTATATCGTCGACCTTGAATCCCGGCCCACCGCCACTTTGAATATCGTCAAATGTGATGATCTGAGGCAGCAGCAGGCTTTCTGGATTGACCAGACAGACAGGTGCCCCACAGGCCAAAACTCCGGTGGGCACGAGGGCGAGTATCAGGGCGCGCAAAACCGACATAAACCGGATGCTAGCACATTTTTCAGCCTTCGTATCCCTCAACAATCATCAATGTTCCATCAGCCACATCTAAACGAATGGATTTGGCGGCCTGATAGTCGGCACTTTCATAACAGGCCAGCGCATCGGAATAGCTTGGAAATTCGATGATGACGGTTCTGCTTTTCACGGGTCCTTCTACGGCGTTCTGTGTGCCGCCGCGGACCAGAAATTTGGCACCAAAATCCTTGAGAGGTTTCGCATTTGCGGCGCGGTACGTGTCATAGACCTGCGGGTCACGCACATCCATGTTTGCAATCCAATAACCTTTGGCCATTATTTTTTCCTCTATTTCAAAGTGTTATACAGTCCTGAAATCGCCTTGGCCGCCTCGGCCAGCCCAAAAGGCGGGTTGATCACAAACAGGCCAGAGCCGACCATACCATGCCCCGGACGGGCAGGGGCAAAGCGGACCTCATGGCGCAGCGCATCCGGGTGCGCGCCGCCAAGCGCGCTTAGCATCGGTTCATGGGCGCGACTGGTCAGAATGGGGTACCACACCGCGATAATGCCGACATTCCACGCCTTTGCAAGCTTGCCGATGTGGCGCGGGATATCGGTGTAATCGGCCTTTATTTCATAGCTCGGATCGATCAGCATCAGCCCGCGGCGCGGGGTTGGCGGAGTCAGGGCAAAGGCCATCTCGAACCCGTCGCGCAGGTGGCATTTGACGGGATAGGGCGACATCGCCAAATCCAGCGCGCTGTGTTCGCGCGGGTGCAGTTCGGCCAGATGGATCACGTCGGTGGGGCGCAGCAACGATGCGGCCAAAAGGGGCGAACCGGGATAGGCGTCGGGGCCATGATTGGCGCGGGTTTTTGCAAGAACTTTCGCGTAGGGATGATCAGCGTCAAACCATTGATCAACCTTTGTAATTCCCTGTTTCGCCTCACCGGTTTTGACCGCCGCCACATCCGTCAGATCATAAAGCGCGCGCCCGGCATGGGTTTCCATATAGGTCAGTGGTTTGTCCTTGCGGGTGAGGTATTCAAGCATCCACGCCAGCAAGGCATGTTTATGAACGTCGGCCAGATTTCCGGCGTGGTAGATATGTTGGTAGCTGAGCATGGTCGGGGGTGTAGCGTGTTAACCTGTGGACGCAAAGGTCAATGCGCTGGGATTGGGCCATAAGAATGCCGCAATGATCAACCAAGGGATGTTCAGGGAACGGACGAATTGGCACGAGCAAGCCGATTTGCCAAGCGTTTGCCTATCAAAACGCACCCTAAAAGGCATCTTTGCTAAGCATTGCCGCCTGATAGATCATTCTGGGACACGGATACGTCCGCTTGAGATTGGCACAGCCCGTCCTGCCACATGCACCGCCTCGATCGCGCCATTTTGGGCGGTGACGGTCAGGTTGATTTGGCTGGGTCTGCCCATGTCCTCGCCCTGTTTCAATACAAAGTGGTTTTCGCCGTCAACTATGGCACCATTGGACAGCAATTGGGATGCAAGCAAAGCGGAGGCGGAGCCTGTTGCGGGGTCTTCGGGTATCCCTGAGGCGGGCGCAAACATGCGGGCGTCGAAATCGGAGGAATAGATATAGGCCGCAGAAACCCCGCCTGATATCATGAGTTTGGACCAATGCGGTTCAATCGGTCGGGCACGTTTCAAAGCATGCCGTGTTTTGATTGGGATAAACAGAAACTTTGGCCCTCCTTCGTGCACGTCGATGGTATGCAAGCCAATATCTGAGACTTTCAAATCAAGCGCTTGAGCCGCAAGATCGGTTTCAATGGCGATGTTTTGAGGAAATGGGACGACAGGTGCCTGAAATTTGGCAAGGCCATCGGTGATTTCCACAGGGACCAGCCCGGCTTCTTCCTCAAGTGTGACATGGTTCAGATTGTATTTGTCCGCCAGCATCAAGGCGGCCCCCACAGTCGGGTGTCCGGCAAACGGGATTTCCGCTGTTGGAAAAAATATTCGCGCGCGCGCCGTGTGGCTTGGATCGCGCGGTGCCATCAGGAAGATCGTCTCGCTCAGATTGAATTCGCGCGCCATCATCTGCATCTGATCTGTGCTTAACGCGTCAGCCCCGGTGACAATTGCCAGCGGGTTTCCGGAAAATGGCACATCGGTAAAGACATCCCATACTTCAAATTCGAGCGCTTGCATCGGCATTCCCTCCGACAACCTCACACCAGGCGCGAATTCTCTTTCGCTGCCCTTACAAAATCCTTGAACAGCGGATGCGGGTCAAAGGGTTTTGATTTCAGCTCTGGATGAAACTGCACGCCGATGAACCACGGGTGGTCCGCCCATTCGACAATTTCCGGCAATTTACCGTCGGGGGACATGCCGGAAAAGATGAGGCCCGCTTTCTCAAGCTGGTCTTTGTACGCGATATCAACCTCATAGCGGTGGCGGTGACGTTCGTCGATGGTGGTGGTGCCATAGGCCTGTGCGACTTTTGAGCCGTCTTTCAACGTTGCGTCATAGGCCCCCAGACGCATGGTGCCGCCCTTGTCGTCGCCGACTTTGCGTTCAACCTTGTGGTTGCCCTGTACCCATTCCTTGAGGTGATAGACCACGGGTTCAAATCGTTTTTTCCCGGATTCGTGGTCAAATTCTTCCGACCCGGCAGATTTCAGGCCCGCGACATTGCGCAGCGCCTCGATCACGGCCAATTGCATGCCCAGACAAATGCCAAGATAAGGAACCTTGTGTTCACGGGCGTATTGCGCGGCCTTGAGCATGCCTTCGGTGCCGCGTTCCCCAAACCCGCCCGGTACAAGGATCGCGTGGAACCCTTCGAGACGGGGCGCGGTATCCTCGCGTTCAAAAATCTCGGAATCCACCCATTCGACCTTGACCTTGACGCGGTTGGCCATGCCGCCGTGGGTCAGCGCCTCGGCAATCGATTTATAGGCATCTTCAAGCTGGGTGTATTTGCCCACAATCGCCACACGCACTTCGCCCTCGGGATGGTGGATGCGGTCGTAAACGTCGTGCCAGACGGCCAGATCGGGGCGCGGCGCAGGGGAGATGTTGAAGGCATCCAAAACCGCCTGATCAAGGCCCTGCGCGTGATAGGCCAAGGGCGCCTCGTAGATCGATTTCAGATCATAGGCGGCCACAACGGATTCTTTGCGGACGTTACAGAACAGCGCAATTTTCTCGCGTTCCTTTTCGGGGATCGGATGTTCGGATCGGCAGACCAGAATGTCCGGCGCGATGCCGATGGATTGCAGTTCCTTGACGCTGTGCTGCGTCGGCTTCGTTTTCAATTCACCGGATGCGGCCAGATAGGGCAACAGGGTCAGATGCATGAAAATGCACTGGCCGCGCGGTTTGTCATGGGAAAACTGGCGGATCGCCTCGAAGAAGGGCAGACCTTCGATGTCACCCACGGTGCCACCGATTTCGCAGAGCATGAAATCAACCTCATCATCGCCAATTGCGATGAAGTCTTTGATTTCATTGGTCACATGCGGGATCACCTGTATGGTCTTGCCCAGATAATCGCCGCGCCGTTCTTTTTCCAATACGGTGGAATAAACGCGGCCGGATGAAATGGAATCTGTTTTGCGGGCCGCAACCCCGGTAAAGCGCTCGTAATGCCCAAGGTCCAGATCTGTTTCCGCGCCATCGTCGGTCACAAACACTTCACCATGTTCAAACGGTGACATCGTACCGGGATCAACATTGAGATAGGGGTCAAGTTTGCGCAACCGCACCGAATATCCGCGGGCCTGCAACAACGCCCCCAGGGCCGCCGATGCCAGACCTTTGCCAAGCGACGAAACCACACCACCGGTGATAAAGATATAGCGCGCCATCTGTGTTATTTCCCCCGCGTTTTGGTTTCGAGCGTTGTTTTGCTGCGTGACAAAAACCAGCCAAATGCGCTGCGGAAAACCGCAGCACCACGGGATTTAAGCCTAACAGGATTCGGATGATCAAGGCAAGGCCGGACGCAACATGATGTTGCGAAAAACGGAATTACCTCAACTTATTGTGGTTCTTTATGCACTCAGGTGCTTAGTCAGCGGCTGGAACAAGGGGCGTGGTGTCATCTGCCGAAGGCGGCAACAGGCCTTCTCCCTCTGGCAGTGCGGGTGCGTCATTCAATGCGGGTGGTGTCGCGCTTAACCGATCAATGACCGACGATCCGGCAGATTTTTCCGCAACGATGATGGTCAGGGTGATCGAGGTTATCAAAAAGCAAATGCCAAAAAGCCAGGTCAGTTTGCCAAGGGCTGTTGCCGCAGACCGGCCCGACACTGCGCCGCCACCGCCACCCATGCCCAGACCGCCCCCTTCGGAGCGCTGCAAAAGGACTACCGCAATCAGGCAGAGTGCCAGAATGAGGTGGATGATCAGGACGACATTTTCCATGGGGTGCGTGCTTTCGAATTTGTTTGCGGGTATCTAGGCATGTTTGCCTTTGGGGGCAAGGGAGGATTGCCGCTGCCTGCGAATCACTACAAGCAAAGACCGCCGTATGGGGACGGCGGTCTTTTGAAACGGTGCTTCCACATCTTATAGAAGGGTTATCCTGGAATTGAGGTGGATCAGACTCGTTTCGTGTCGTGAGTGTATCATAATTTGTGGCCTTTTTCTCGCAAAAAATCATCCGCAAAATGAGAGACTTGGGCAGGCTGGCCATAGACAACGCCATTTCGGTGGGGCAGCATGTGTAAATGCCTCATGATCACTCAGACCACGATCACCCTCACGCCCTGCTGCCGCCGGACCCGGCGTTGCGGATCAAGGCGCTTGAGACGTTGCTGACCCAAAAGGGGCTGATAGATCCGGCAGCGCTTGATGTGATTATTGATACCTATGAAAATAAGATCGGCCCCCGCGACGGCGCGCGGGTTGTGGCGCGGGCCTGGGCTGATCCGAAGTTCCGATCGGCGCTATTGGCGGATGCGACAGCGGCGGTTGCCGACATGGGGTTTTTTGGCCGTCAGGGTGAACATATGGTTGCAGTTGAAAACGCAGACGGTGTGCACAACATCGTCGTTTGCACGCTTTGTTCATGTTACCCTTGGCCGCTGCTTGGCATTCCGCCGGGATGGTACAAATCGGACGCGTACCGCGCCCGTGTGGTGCGTGAGCCGCGCAAGGTTTTGGCGGATTTTGGTGTCACATTGCCCAAGGATACGGCTGTGCGCGTGTGGGATTCTACGGCTGAGGTGCGCTATCTGGTGATCCCGGAACGCCCTGCGGGCACGGATGGCATGGATGAAGAGGCGTTGATGGCGCTGGTCACGCGCGACAGCATGATCGGCACCGGATTGGCGAAGGTTCCTTGAGCCGCGTACACGACATGGGCGGACGGTTTGGCGACGGTCCCGTGGTGCCCGAACCTGAGGATGTGAAATTTCACGCCGATTGGCATCCGCGCGCCTTGGCGGTGACCCTGGCGGCCAACTATCTTGGCCAATGGAACATCGACGTGTCGCGCCATGCGCGCGAATGTCTGGCCCCAAAAGATTATGCACGCTTTTCCTACTACGAAAAATGGATGGGCGGGCTTGCCGATCTGTTGGTCGACAAAGGAATTGTAAGCCCGGATGACCTTGCCGGGCATGCCACCCCGACGCCCAGCCCACTGGCCGCCAAGACGCTCATGGCAAATCAGGTTCCGGCAGTTCTGGCCAAAGGCGGCCCCGCAGATCGGCCCAGCAATGTGACACCTGCCTTTGCTGTCGGCGATGTGGTTGCCACCCGCAAGATTGCAGAAAATGTGCTGGTCGCCGGAGGGCATACACGCCTGCCTGCTTATGCCGCCGGGGCCAAGGGTCGTATTCTGCGCCTGCATGGCACCCACGTCTTACCTGACAGCAATGCGCATGGCATGGGCGAAGCGCCCGAGCCGCTTTATGCTGTGGCCTTCCCCGCAACAGAGCTTTGGGCGCACCCTGAACATCCGCGTGATGAGGTCGTGCTGGACCTGTGGCAATCGTATCTGTCCAAGCCATGAACGCGCCGGACCCGGTATTTGAAGCCCCCTGGCATGCACAGGTTTTTGCCCTGACCGTGCATCTGAACGAGGCGGGACATTTTGCATGGGCTGACTGGGCCACACGCTTTGGCGCGACCCTTGCCCGCCAAGGGGTGGCCCGTGACCTCAATGGAGGCGATGATTACTTCACCGCATGGCTTGAGACCCTGGAAAGCTTTCTGTCCGAGCTTGGGATGACAAACGCAGATGCGGTTGAGCTACTGCGGGATAAATGGGAAGCCGCCTATCTCAGCACCCCGCACGGCGCACCTGTCACCTTGGATTGATCACTGATCTACATCGTCCATATCGGCCTGACCTGACAACGCCCGGCGCATGTGGCTCCAGCTTAACCCAATGCCCAGAACGAAACTGAGGGCCGCCAAGGCGAGCCAGACATTCATGCTGGAATTATCCAGCCTTAGCACACCCAGATCATAAAGCACCCAGAGTGCCGCGGCCACAACCGCAAGCACCAACAGCATTCCGAACCCGCCGATTGAGCGCAACGTGGCGCGCAAATAGATGATGTAGCCAATGGCCAGCAGCAGCCCCAGCAACACAGCAATCGACATGTTCATGCCGCCAAAATCGCGCACCCAATTCACATAGTTGTATTCGGTGGGGTTGAATGTCACCGCGAGCAACAAGAATGCGCACAGCCACCGCATGATAAAGCCCATTGAAAATTCCTTTGCCTCTTTTTGGGGAAAAATATCCCCACCGGAGGTAGAAAGTCTATGGGGCTTCCTGCATCTAATCTGCGTGCCGGTCTTTTTGCAGTTTCGCCCATGCGACAGGCCCGCTATACGGGCGCGGGTTATCTCGAAAAGGAATACCAGTATGGCCAATGTCGTAGTAGTCGGCGCGCAATGGGGCGACGAGGGAAAAGGCAAGATTGTCGATTGGCTGTCTGAGCGTGCTGATGTGATTGCGCGTTTTCAGGGCGGGCATAATGCGGGTCACACGCTGGTCATTGATGGTGAAGTTTTCAAGCTGAGCCTGTTGCCCTCTGGCATTGTGCGCGGCGGCAAGTTGAGCGTGATTGGCAACGGCGTGGTGCTGGACCCTTGGCATCTGGTCAAAGAGATTGCCGGTCTGCGCGGACAGGGCGTCACGATCACCCCGGAAACTCTGATGATTGCAGAGAATACGCCGCTGATCCTGCCGATCCATGGCGAACTGGACCGCGCGCGCGAGGCGCAGAATTCGGTCGCGAAGATTGGCACCACGGGGCGCGGCATTGGCCCGGCATATGAGGATAAGGTCGGTCGGCGTTCGGTGCGGGTGGCCGATCTGGCCGATGAAGCAACGCTGGAACTGCGGGTCGACCGCGCGCTGGTGCATCATGATGCGTTGCGCCGGGGGCTGGGCCTTGACCCTGTGGACCGTGACGCATTGCTGGCGCAATTGCGCGAGATTGCACCATCCGTGCTGGAATATGCAGCACCAGTCTGGAAAGTGCTCAATGAAAAACGCAAGGCGGGCAAGCGGATCCTGTTCGAAGGGGCGCAGGGTGCGCTTTTGGACATCGACTTTGGCACCTATCCGTTTGTGACATCTTCCAACGTGATCGCAGGGCAGGCGGCGACCGGGACCGGCATTGGCCCCGGTTCCATCGATTTTGTTCTTGGCATTGTCAAAGCCTATACGACACGAGTGGGAGAGGGGCCGTTCCCGGCAGAACTGCATGACGCCGACGGTCAGCGCCTGGGTGAACGCGGTCATGAATTTGGCACTGTGACAGGCCGCAAACGCCGTTGTGGGTGGTTTGACGCCGTATTGGTCCGCCAAACCTGTGCGACCAGCGGCGTTAATGGCATCGCCTTTACCAAGCTTGATGTGCTGGACGGGTTTGAAACGTTGAAAATCTGTGTTGGCTATGATCTGGATGGCACGCGTCTTGAGTATTTGCCCACAGCGGCTGATCAACAGGCGCGGTGCACGCCGATATACGAGGAAATGCCGGGCTGGTCTGAATCAACCGAAGGCGCGCGGTCCTGGGCGGACCTGCCGGCCGAAGCGATCAAATACGTGCGCCGCGTTGAGGAATTGATCGAATGCCCGGTCGCCCTACTTTCTACGTCACCGGAACGCGAGGATACCATTCTGGTGACCGACCCGTTTGCGGATTGAACAAAGGATACCGCATGGCACTCAGCTATAAATCACGCAGACGCTGGGCGCTGATCATTCTATTGATTGGTTTGCCGCTTTATATCGTTGTGGCTCTGAATGTGGTGGCGTTGTTCGATCGGCCCGGCATTTTGCTGGAGCTTGTGATCTATCTGGGCCTTGGCATCCTGTGGGCGATCCCATTTCGCTTTATTTTCAAGGGGATCGGTCAGGCAGAGCCGGATGCAGAGAAGAAATGAAACCACCCGTTCCCATCTTGCGCAGCTTTGATGAGACGGCAACACGCGCCTTTTATCTTGATTTCCTTGGCTTTGAATTGGTGTTCGAACACCGTTTTGAACCTGACACGCCCCTTTACATGGGTGTGAAGAAAGGTGATTGCGCGTTGCATTTATCCGAGCATTTTGGCGATGCGACACCGGGTACCACGCTTAGGATCGAGGTGGCCGATGTGCATGGATTTGCAAAGGATCTGAACGCCAAGAACTATCGAAATGCGCGGCCGGGCGTCCAGCGTCAGCCTTGGGGGTGGGATGATATGTCCATCAATGATCCAAGCGGGAACAAATTGATTTTTTGCACGCCGAATGATCTTTGATCTAAAGGGGCCTGAAACAAAAAAAGACGGCACAAACTGCGCCGTCTTTCCTCATACCTTTATGGCTTGGCCTTAGCTGGCTGCGCGGTGATCGGGTCGATACCCGATGTCCTCCGATACCGTAAAGCGGCCTCCTTTGATCTTTTCGATCTTGCCTGCGCGCAACAATTGACCAAATGACCGCAGCCCGTCTTCGCGGCTAAAGCCATCCTCGGGATTGACCTGACGCACCTTCGTCATCAGCTGTGGGCGTGAAAATTGCTCGCGCCCTTCGACAAAGGACATATAGGCGGCGGCTGCTTCAAGCAGCTGCGGCAATTTGGTCGCGCCCATTTCAGCGGCGTAATCGGCAAAGCTTTCGCCTTCGGGGGCTGGTTGTGTGGTTTCCGCCATCGCAGCTACGCGGCGCGGACGCACTGGGCCTGCCTGATGCGGCTGGTCGATATCAATGCGCTGTTCAGCGACCAGTTTCAGCGGCGCGGGGCGCGCATCGCCGGGGCGTTCGGTGCGAGATGAGCTGCTGACAGGGCGGCGGGGCCGCACAACATCAGCCAGGTCATTTCGGTATGCGTCGTCGTCCTTGGCCTCATCATCGGACGCGCCCATTGCCACATCTGCTTTTGTGGCGGCAACGGCCGCGCGCAGATGGGAAAAGGCACTGCGACGTGTGGCACTTTCCGGCTCACCCATTTGATGATCCGTTTCGGCCAGCAAACGATCTATGTCCTCGCTTCTGGCGTCGTCGATGGAAGGCAGCACATGGCGCGCTGTCGCGGCGGCGGGTGCCTCTTCGGCTTCTTCCTCGTCGTCCAGCTCGTCGATCGTTGCTGTGTCTTCCGGCGACATATCCGCTTCCAATTCAGCCAATTCGTTGGCCAATTCGGCTTCGGCTTCGGCTGACAGTGAGGATTTTGCCGATTTGGCGGGGGCCATGTCATCCAGTGACGGACGGTCCGCTTCATCATCCTGTTCGTCGTCATATTCCTCAAGATCACCGTTTTCGATAGCGGCCTCAAGATCGGCACGCTTTACCTTGATAACACGTGCGCGGGGCATGGGTGCGTCATCGTCATCGTCATCGAAATCATCTTCGTCAGTGAGAGTGTCAGCTTCATCAGCGTCTTCAGAGACAACTTCAACACCATGGTCCTCAAGGGTATCACCGTCAATTTCATCCTCGTCGTGACCGTTTTCATCAAACAGATTGCTCAATGTGTCATCTGATGCCTGAGAGACAGCAACAATATCTTTGTCTGTATCTGCAATTTCCGCGGCCTCTGCGGCGTCCAGGCGACCAAGGATTGTAGAAATATCGTCATCGTCGTCTTCTTCGTCGATGTCCTGATCGGCCAGGTCTGCCGCCTCATCTGCGTCCAATGCATCCTCGATATCGCGGCGCACATTTGCCATGAGATGATCAGGCGCGACCTGCGATGCACCCTCGTCGTCGGCATGCTGATCTTCGACAAAGCCGTCTTCGTCGTCGATTTCGTCATGCTGAGCGACCACAGCACGAATACGCTGAAGTTTGGCTGCAATACTATTGTTCTGGGTGTTCTTCTGGTCTGGAAGGGGCGCAACGTCTTCTGCCGCAAGATCCTCATCTTCATCTTCGATCCCGGGTGCGTCAGTGGAATTTGCGAAAAACGCTTCAGCATCTGCATCGGGCTGACCCGCTGCAACGTCATCATGATCTTCGACGGGGGCCGATGCGACAGCTTCTTGATCCAAATCAGCCTCTACCACAGGCTCTTTGGCAGCCTCGACTTTGGGCTCATCAGCATCTTTGTCGGTCTGGATATCTGTGGCGGTAGTGCGGTCCGCTTTGTCTTCCTTGAGGTCAACTTCGGCATGGCGCGTTGTGTTTGCGTCACGTGCTACCGATGCCGCAACAGCCGCTGCGACATTGGCGGTGTCTGCAATGGGTTCGTCTGCAGTCTCTTCGCGCAAAAGGGCCTGAGGCGCAGTTGGCTGCTCCTCGGACCGGTTTTCGATCGCGGACAAGTGAATTTTGCCATCATGCTGATGCGCTTCGACGCGGCGTGAAATCTCTTTTTGCGCAATCCGCGCCAGCATCTCTGCATCTGGTTGCGGGGGTTCTGCGCCAAAATACGGGGCGTCCGAGGACAGACCACGGAAATATTCCGCAATCGCCTTCATCGTGCCAAAAGAATCGTCAAACCCCTCCAAAGTGCATGAAAAGGTGCCATAGGATACGGTTAATATTTTATTATTACTCATCATCGGATGCTCGTCCTCTGCGGTTCTGCAGTGTATCGTTTACCACGTTGTCCAAGACCAAAGCGGCCCGAATCTGTGCCCTTGAACGTATCATTTCGTGGCGACATTGTGATCTGTTTCCGAAAAGGGCAGTAATTTGCCATGATTAAGCCCATTGTTCACGATATCGCGCCGATTGTTCACACTCTTCATCCAATCACTCTTGTGGGTGGAGGGCAGGCTACGCCGGAAGACCTGCATACTTCACTGAATTTTGCGCCGCTTTGTGTGGCGGCAGATGGGGGGGCAGCTTTGGCCCTCAGGGCAGGTGTCGAACTGGCCGCTGTGATCGGTGATTTCGACTCAATCCCCGCAGATATTCTTGCACAGGTTCCGCGCGCGCGCCAACACCACATTGCAGAGCAGGACAGCACAGACTTCGAAAAAGCGCTGCTCCGGATCGACGCGCCATTGATTCTGGGTGTCGGATTTTGTGGCGCGCGTGTGGATCACCAGCTTGCCGCATTTCACACATTGGTCAAGTTCGCACACCAGCCCTGCGTTTTGCTGGCCGAGGATGAGCTGATATTCCTGGCCCCACCGGATATGACGCTGCCCAGCATTCGGGGCGACACGATTTCATTGTTTCCAATGGCAACAGTTTCAGGACGCAGCACCGGGTTGGAGTGGCCTATTGATGGGTTGGAGTTCAAACCGGGGCATCAAAGTGGGACGTCAAACCGCGCAAATGGGACGGTACGCATCGAAATGGACGGGCCCGGCATGCTGATGATTGTACCAAGGCGGCTTATTCAGCCGGTTGTTGAACACCTGTCACGGCAGGCGCACGGGCGATGGCCTGTTCGCGAATAATGACGTAAAGGCCCGCAGCGATTGTGATCAGGATACCAAGAGAGGCGAGCGGATCCGGCAAGTCCTGGAAAATCGCGAAACCCAAAAGCGTTGCAAACGGAATTTCGAGGTATTGCATCGGTGCCAGAGTGGTCGAGGGCGCATAGCGCAAAGACCAGGTCATCAACAGATGCGCGACCGTGCCGAGAGTGCCGATTGCAATGAGCAGCGCCCATTCCTGGGCATTTGGCACGATCATATCAAGCGCCGCAATGTTCACCCAACCGCCGATCCAGATCAGTGGCACCATGACTGCAACGGCCATCACGCCGCTCACGGCCTGCAATCCGATGGGGTCGGTTTCTTTGGCAATTTGGCGGGTGATCAACATAAAGACAGAGAAGTTTACCGCGACGAAAACAGGCAAAAGAGCCGGCCAACCCACTGTAATAAAACTGGGTTTTATCACCAGCAATGTGCCACTGAACCCCACAACACAGGCCAGCAGGCGGCGGTATCCAACTTCTTCGTTCAAGACATATTTGCCGAGGATCAGCATGATGAACGGCATGACGAATGCAATTGCGACCGCATCAGCAAGCGGCAGATATTTAAGCGCTGTGAACATCGCGCCAATGCCCAGGATGTGCAGCAATGTGCGCAAAAAAGTCAGCGCAAGGATACGCCCGCGCATGCGCCACAACCGCCTTGTCGCCAGAACCACGGGAATGAGGATCAAAGCCTGCAACGCAAAACGGATCAGTACAACCTGAGCCAACGGGACCGACGTGCCCAACATTTTTGCAATAGCGTCCCCGATGGGGGCCACAATGCAAAACCCCAACATCAGGGCGATTCCAAGGATTGGTCTGTCATGGGTCATCGCGCCACGCTAATGCGAGTGTTAATGTTTTGCAACCTTTGGTTGCGGTGGTTAATCCAACGTTAACTTTTTGCCGGCGATGGCTGACAATCCAATGGATCCTCGCGAAAATTTGGGCAACATAACTTGCAAAAATACGATCCAGCCGTCTGGGCCGAACCTGCGAAGCCAGGTCTCGGACCAACAATCTATGCGGCTGGGCGGCTCAATGTCACCTGATTGCGACCGCGCATTTTGGCTGAATAAAGTGCCTTATCTGCATGATCAAGAAGGGTTTCTCCATCATCCAAGAGTGGCTGGTCGTCGCCGGTCAACACACCCCCAATGGCCATGCCAATGCTGATTGTCACGGCGATGGGCTCATTGCTGCCGGGAATGTCAAATGGGTATTGGCTGATGTCGTTACAAATACGGATGGCAGCCAAACGCGCATCCGCAAGTGTGGTGCCGGGCATCACGATCATGAATTCCTCGCCTCCGATACGGGCGACCATATCTACTGCGCGCATCGAGCTGCGCAACCTTTGCGCGACTTCGGCCAGAACGGAATCACCTGAGGTATGACCATAAAGATCATTGATGCGTTTGAAGTGATCCAGATCGGCCACCATCACTGCAAAAGGGCGTCCGGTACTGCAGGCATGTTCGGCAATCCGGGTCAGATGTGGCATCGCATAGCGGCGGTTGTGCAAGCCGGTTAGGGGGTCGACCACGGCCGCTTTCAGCCCAGTGCGCACGGTGGCGCGCATCTGCTCGCCCATCCGTTTGCGCCGCGACAGCGCCTTGAGCCGCAGCGCCAGTTCCGCAGGTTCAAACCCATCTGTCATCAGATCATCTGCACCTAGATCCAATGCATTGGTTGCCAGCGCGGGATTTGGCGTGGTCTGCAGGACCAGCACGCCTGCGTGCCGGGTGCTGGCATTTGCGCGCAGTGTCGAAATGAGGTTCAGCGCCATCGTCCCCTCTTGATGGTCGGGCGGCAAGACCAGTACAAAAATATCCGGTATCGCCTCTTTCTCAATCGATTGCATGGCGTCTTTGGCCGTGGCGCAGATCAGTCTGGACCCCATCAAAGGTCGCAATTGCGCGACCCAGCCCAATGTACTGGCCTGATCCGAACTGACAAAAACACAATGGCCCATAGGCTCAAATTCAGTTGAGGGTTCTGCCAGACCCAATGCCCGGCTGGTGTCTTCACGCATTTGCCATTCCGCAGCGGCATTATGCGCCCGGATCAAGCTGCGCACGCGGCCCAGCAACAACGTGTCATCGACCGGCTTGAGAATGACGTCATGCACACCTGCCTCAAGGGTGGCCATGCGGGTATCGGTGTTCGCGCGGCAGCCGATGGCCATAATGGGGATATGTTCGGTCAGGGATGATTTTCGCAAGACACCGCAGAGTTCAGCCGCACCGCCATCGGGCAGGGACAGTGCGCAGATGATCAATTCAGGGCCATGTTGTCGTGCCAGATCAACAGCCTCAGCAACCGAGGATGCCTGCACAACCTGATAGAATGCCGAGGCCAGTTTGACCTTCAGCACGATCCGGTTGGTTGCTATCGCATCGACGATGAGGATTTTGCCCTGCACGACGTCACCCTTGCGCTGTAAAATTACATTTCATGCTTCTGTAATTGTGCCTATTGGTTAACAAAGCGTTTCCACCCTCGCAAAACGGACTGAGCACATGACATATACGCGGGATTCCGCCGAAACTCTGGCGCTGCAAGCGCTGGGTTGGCTGGCGTCAAACGATGACCTGCTGCCAACATTTCTGGCCAGCACCGGGGCGTCCGAAAATGATCTGCGCTCACGGGCGGCTGATCCGGTTTTTCTGGGGGCGGTGCTTGATTTTCTGATGATGGACGACGCCTGGGTGATCGCATTTTGTGATGGTATTTTGCTGCCCTATGATCGCATCATGCAGGCGCGCGCGGTGTTACCGGGGGGCGATGAGGTGAATTGGACATGATGAAAGACAGACTTGAAATCAAAGGCTTGATCTTTGACAAGGATGGGACCCTGTTCGATTTCGCGGCCACGTGGGAGGCCTGGGCTGTGGCGTTTCTGCTGCGGGCGGCACAGGGCGACACAGATCGCGCAATTCACGTGGCATCCCATATCGGGTTTGATTTTCAGGCGCAGAAATTCGACCGCAACAGCGTGGTCATTGCCGGCACCCCCGGCGAGGTTGCCGCCGCGCTCAAGCCGCATTTTTCACACCTTTCTGATGTCGGTTTGCTGGAAATGCTTAACGAAGAGGCTGAAAAAGCACCGCAACGCGAGGCTGTTCCGCTCATGAAGTTGTTAACAGATCTGAGGGGGCGTGGATTAAAGCTGGGGGTCGCCACGAACGACGCGGAAAGCCCTGCGCGCGCCCATCTTAATCAAGCAGACGTCACTCCGATGTTTGACTTTATCGCGGGCTTTGACAGTGGGCATGGCGCGAAACCTGCACCGGGGCAATTGCTGGCATTTGCAGCACAGACCGGACTGCGCCCTGACACGATTGCCATGATCGGCGACAGCACCCATGATCTGCGCGCTGGCAGGGCGGCGGGTATGACTTGCGTGGCTGTCCTGACCGGACTTGCGACCGAAACAGAGCTTGCCCCGCATGCGGATGCGGTGTTGCCTGATATCGGCCATCTTCCCGCGTGGCTGGACGGGGCGGGCCACTAGACCAACTTCGCGGATTATCGTCCCTCTTGATAGGAAAGCGACACGTGCCGTCGCATACGGAAATGTCAGTCGCACGGGTGTAAGGCCTTCTGGTGTCAGGTTTCAGGAGGACACCAGATGGCAAATGCACCCAAACGCAGAACACGTCACGGCGGGCGCGCAGGTGCCCAGGATCGGCGTGGCAGTGCGGTCATCGAACAGATGCCATGGAACCCGCCGATCAACATCGATCGACCGACAGAACCGCTGGGCCCCGAAGGGGTTGAGGCGATCCATGATGGCGCGATGCGGATATTGGAAGAGATCGGGATTGAATTCCTGAACCCTGAGGCGCTTGATATCCTGACCAAAGCAGGCTGCACCGTGAACGGTGAAAACGTGCGCATGGGCCGTGATTTTGTGATGGAATGGATCGCCAAAGCGCCGTCAGAATTCACCCTGACCCCGCGCAACAAGGACCGCAAGATCACCATCGGCGGCAAGAACCTTGTGTTTGGCAACGTGTCCTCGCCGCCGAACTATTTCGACATGGCAATTGGAAAAAAGGTCCCCGGCACCCGTGAGATGTGCAAGGATCTGCTGCGCCTGACCCAGTATTTCAACTGCATCCACTTTGCGGGTGGCTATCCGGTTGAACCGGTGGATGTGCATGCGTCTGTGCGCCACCTTGATGTGCTTTTTGACAAACTGACCCTTACTGACAAGGTCATGCATGCCTATTCGCTTGGCAAAGAGCGCGTTGAAGACGTGATGGAAATGGTGCGTATAGCCAATGGCTTAACACATGAAGAATTCGACAATACACCGTCGATGTATACCAACATCAATTCGACCTCACCGCTGAAACACGACTATCCAATGATGGATGGCTGGATACGGATGGCGCGGCGCGGGCAGGGGTTGGTTGTGACACCCTTTACGCTGGCGGGCGCGATGGCCCCGGTCACGATGTCCGGTGCCGTGGCGCAATCGCTGGCCGAGGCGCTCTGCGCGGTCGTCCTGGCACAGATCGTACGGCCCGGCTGCCCTTGTGCGATTGGCACGTTTACATCAAATGTCGACATGAAATCCGGCGCGCCGGCATTTGGGACCCCGGAATACATGCGCGCCACCCAGATGACCGGACAATTGGCGCGGTTTTATGACCTTCCGATGCGCTCATCGGGAGTTTGTGCGGCCAATGTGCCGGACGGTCAGGCGATGTGGGAAACCTCAAACTCGCTTTGGGCTGCGGTGCAGTCTGGCACCAACATGGTCTATCACGCGGCGGGATGGCTTGAGGGCGGGCTGATTGCGAGCCCGGAAAAATTCATCATGGATTGCGAGGTTTTGCAACAAATCCAACGCTATATGCAGCCCGAGATCTGCGCAACAGGTCCGGATGAGATTGCGCTGGACGCGATAAAATCCGTGGGCAATGCGGGGCATTTCTTTGGCATCCAGCACACGCAGGACCGCTATACCACGGCATTCTATCAACCGTTTCTCAGCGACTGGCGCAACTTTGAAGGCTGGGAGGTCGCAGGCGGCATCTGGACCGCGGAGCGCGCGCATCACATGTTCAAAGAGATTATGGCAAGTTTTGAAGCCCCCCCGATGGACATCGCGATCCGCGACGAATTGGCGGATTTTGTCGCGCGCCGGAAGTCTGAGGGCGGCGCGCCGACGGATTTCTGAAGCATCAGCTACGCTAAGAAAGGCACCCTTGGGCGCTTTGGATATCTTTTTGCATGAATACGCTTTCAGGGTCTTCTAAATACGCCCCAAAAGGCGGGCAGTAAGAAAATCCAAGTTTTTCATATAGATTGCGGGCTGCTTTGGAGGCGTCCCTGCTACCCGTTTCCAAATAAAACGACAATATTTCCTGCTGTTTAGCATGTGCAATGACGTGTTGAACAAGTTTGGCCCCAATACCATGACCACGTTCGGTTGCCAAAACGTGCATACTCTTCAATTCTCCTGCCCGGGTGCCGAACTTCTTAAGACCAGCAATCCCCAGACATCTGTTGCCGAACCAGGCCGCAAAGAGCTGCACATCACTTTGGCTATGTTCATCAGCGGTCAGGTGATGATTGCTTTCAAACGGGTAATGTGAATTTCCATACGCGATATGTGCGTCAATCAGGTTACGCACATGTTTATTTCGAGGGTTGGTGATCTGAATTGTCAGCATACTGATGGGTCTTTTTTGGAAAAAATGTTGTGGTTCCAAAAGCCGCAGTCGAAACGGCTTTTTCGATCATTTCAGCTTTGGGTGCGAAACGGTTTTACCAGCGGCGCGCATTATCCAAAATATCTAAAATCCCATATGTCAGCTTTATCTTAACCCCTGCCGCCGCATCCTGGCTTTGGGAAAATTGGGAATGAGGCAGCCATGCACGGGCTTATTAACCGCAGCATACAGAGTTTTGTTTGCGACAGTTACGGGACAGACATCTGGATTGATCTGATCCAACGGGCCGATCTCGACTTTGTCGAGTTTGAGGCGATGTTGACCTATGATGATGCGCTGACACCGCTGGTTCTGGATACCGTGTCTGAGGTGCTGGGCCGTCCGCGTGGCGACGTGATGGAAGACATCGGCACCTATCTCGTCTCGCATCCCAGCTTTGAAGCTGTGCGCCGGCTGTTGCGATTTGGCGGCGTCAATTTTGAAGATTTTCTTCATTCGCTGGATGACTTGCCGGACCGGGCGCGGCTGGCGGTCTCTGATCTGCATCTGCCACGCATTGAGTTGCGCGAACACGGCGAAGGACAATTCAGCCTGATCTGTGACGCGCCTGTGGCAGGTTATGGCCATGTGATGATGGGTATTTTGCGTGTGATGGCCGATGATTATGGTGCATTGGCCCTGCTGGAACATACAGGCAGCGGGCAAGGCATCGAAACGGTTTCAATTGTATTGATTGAAGCGGAGTTTTCTCAGGGGCGCCAATTTGATCTGGGGGCGCGGGTCGGATGAACGCGTTGCTATGTACCGATGTGCTTGACGTATTGTGCCCGATGCATCTGACGCTGAATGCAACGGGTCATATCACCCACGCCGGGCCGACCATCCAAAAAATGCGGGCGGATGTGCCGATGGTGGGGCAGCGTTTCCTGGAGGTTTTTGTCGTCAAACGCCCGCGTTCCATCGCAGATATGAATGACTTGCGTCAGGCAACCGATCTGAAGCTGCATCTTGAATTGCGCGACGCACCCCGAACGGAGCTGAAAGGCATCATGGTGCCTGCCACTGCTGCGGATGGCAGCATGATTGTAAATCTGTCCTTTGGCATCTCAATCCTTGATGGCGTGCGGGATTATTCGCTGACCAATGCGGATTTTGCGGCAACCGACCTTGCCATTGAAATGCTTTATCTGGTTGAGGCAAAGACCGCCGCGATGGAAGCATCGCGGCGGCTAAACCTGCGGCTTCAGGGGGCCAAGATTGCCGCCGAGGAACAGGCGTTCACGGATACGCTGACGGGGCTGAAAAACCGCCGGGCAATGGACACGGTTCTGTCGCGTCTGGTGGCGGGCAATTCATCATTTGCCGTGATGCACATTGATCTGGATTATTTCAAAGCGGTCAATGACACGCTTGGCCATGCAGCAGGTGATCACGTTTTACAGAACGTTGCACGGATCATGGTTGAGGAAACCCGTGATACGGATGTGGTGGCCCGGGTGGGCGGCGATGAATTCACCGTCATTCTGCCTGATGTGCGCAGTGACGATATCTTGCGTCGCGTGGGGCGGCGGATCATCGACCGTCTTGAAGAGCCTATGCCATTTAACGGCCAAGAGTGCCGCGTGTCGGCCAGCATCGGCACCGTCTGGATACAATCCGGCGATCATCCGTCAATGGAGGCGCTTTTGTCGAATGCGGATGTGGCCCTTTACGCATCCAAGCATGCTGGCCGCGCGCGCCAGACATTATATTCCCCTGAATTGCGCGATTCTGCCAACGCTGGCATCCTGCCTATTGGGCGAAGTGAGAGGCTCAACAAGCACTAAAGAATCATTGTACACAAATTGTATTCAATGTTAAACCTGCCCAGACTCATCCATTGAGTCGCTTTTCTGATGGCAGGGGATGACCGTGACACCCAAACATTCAAAATCTGACGTTCTGCATTATTTGCGGCACGCGATCCTGACCCAGAAACTGGCCCCTGGTGCCGATCTGGATGAGGCGACGCTGTCAGAGACTTGGGGCCTGTCGCGCACGCCTTTGCGTGATGTGTTGCGCCAGCTTGCCGGGGAGGGATATCTGGATATCCGCAAAAACCGCGGTGCACGGGTCTCTGAGATGAGCCATCGCACCTTGCGCGACTTTTTCCTGGCGGCCCCGATGATCTATGGTGCAGTGCTGCGACTGGCCGCGCAAAACGCGCAGGACTTGCAAATCGGCGCGCTGAAAGATGCGCAGCGCGCTTTTAAGGCGGCCCTGCGCGGGGGGGATATTGCCGCACGTGCACTGGCAAACAATCATTTTCACGAAATCACCGGAACGATGGCGGGCAATATTTATCTGTTGCCAAGCTTCCAGCGCCTGCTGATCGACCATGCCCGCATTTCGATGACGTTCTTTCGCCCACAAGACAGTGAAATGGCGGAGAACCTGACCCTCGCCAGCCAGCAGCATGACGCGATCATCGCCGCGATTGAGGCAGGCGATGAAGACGCAGCAGCTGCCCTTGCAGTCGAACATTGGAACCTGTCGCGTGGCCGGATCGAACAATTTGTCATGCCCAGCGGGCTTGACCTGCAACTGGGTGCCGCCACGTCGCCCAAAGTGAGGACGCTATGACACCGATATTCAAATTCGAGGGGATCTATACCCCGATTGTCACGCCGTTGAACCCTGATGGCACGTTCAATCATAATGCTTTGGCTGATCAAATCGACCATCTTATTGAGGCGGGGGTGCATGGCATCATTTCGGGCGGCTCCACCGGGGAAAACTATGCCCAGACGGTTGAGGACAGGCTGGCGCTGGCAAAGTTCACCAAGGAGCGCATAAAGGGCCGCTTGCCACTGATTGTCGGGACCGGTGCGATGCGCACACCTGACTCGGTGGCTTTGGCGGCTGGTGCCCGCGACCTCAAGGCGGATGCGATCTTGCTTGGCACGCCGCCATATTCGGTGCCCACAGAACGCGAAAATGCGCTTAATGCGCTGGCCATTGACCGGGCTGCGAACCTGCCTGTCATGCTTTACAATTACCCCGGTCGCATGGGCGTGAACATGGGCCAGGAATTCCTCGACCGGGTGGGGCGCAGCCGAAATATCTACGCAATCAAGGAAAGCAGCGGCGATATCAACCGGGTGCATCTGCTGGCCCGTGATTATCCACATATTCAAATGTCCTGCGGCATGGACGATCAGGCGCTTGAGTTCTTTGCATGGGGCGCGCGGTCCTGGGTTTGTGCCGGGTCCAACTTTTTGCCGGACGAACATGTGGCGCTCTACGAGGCCTGTGCGGTGCAGGGGGATTTTGCCAAAGGCCGCCGCATCATGTCCGCCATGATGCCGCTGATGCGGGTGCTCGAACAGGGCGGTAAATTCGTGGCCTGCGTCAAACACGGCACCACAATGGCTGGCATTGATACCGGCGGCATGATGCCACCGCTCAAACCGCTGAACAAAGATGACAAACGCAGCCTGGAACAGGTTGTGCGCGTTTTGAAAACAACCATCGCACACATTCAGGCAGAGGGGTAAGGATATGGAATTGCTCACAAAAGAAGAATACACATCGCTTGCTGCTGAACTGGATTTCCCAACCGCGGCCTTTGTTGATGGCGCATATCGCCCTGCCGCTTCGGGCAAGACTTTTGCAACGGCGAATCCCGCGACAGGTGCCAAATTGGCCGATATTGCCGCCTGCGGGGTCGAGGATGTTGATTTTGCGGTCGCCAAAGCGCGTGAGGCTTTTGAGGATGGCCGGTGGTCGCGCCTGCATCCCTCCGAGCGCAAGGATGTGCTGATCCGGTTTGCCAAGCTGCTGACCCGAAATGCGCGTGAACTTGCGATCATGGAAAGTGTCGACAGCGGCAAAACGATTTTCGATTGTGAAACAGTCGATATTCCTGAGACGATCCATTGCATTAAGTGGCACGCAGAAGCCATTGATAAAATTTATGATCAGGTGGCACCTGCGTCTGACGATCACATTGCATTGGTGGTGCGTGAACCGATTGGCGTGGTGGGGTTGGTCCTGCCGTGGAACTTCCCTTTGCTGATGATGGCATGGAAAATCGCGCCTGCGTTGGCGGCGGGGTGTTCAATGATTGTGAAACCAGCCGAGGAAACCTCGCTTACGGCCTTGCGGGTTGCTGAACTGGCGCATGAGGCGGGCGTGCCGCGTGGCGTATTGAACGTGCTTCCGGGGGGCGGCGCGGACGTGGGCGAACCGCTTGGTCGGCATATGGATGTGGACATGGTCAGTTTCACAGGATCGACCGTCACGGGTAAACGGTTTCTGGGCTATGCGGGTGAAAGCAACGCCAAGGAGGTCGTGCTCGAAATGGGCGGCAAGAACCCTTGCGTGGTCATGGAGGACGCCGAAAACCTTGACCGGGTGGCGGCTCATATCGCCAATGGCGCGCTGTGGAATATGGGCGAAAATTGCAGTGCCATCAGTCGGCTGATCGTGCATAAATCCATCAAGGAAGAGCTCCTTAATAAAATCGAGGCGCATATGCGTGAATGGCCGGTGGGCGATCCGCTGGACCCTGAAACGCGGCTGGGCGCAATGGTCAGCAAAGCCCATTTTGATAAAGTTTCCAGCTATTTGAAAGATGCTCCTAAACCACGTGTGGGGGGTGGTACCAAAGGTGGTGTCTTTGTTGAGGCGACCGTGCTGGAAGTGCCCGGTAATGATCACCGTTTGGCACGCGAGGAAATCTTTGGCCCGGTTTTAAGTGTGATTGAGGTCAGCAGTTTTGACGAAGCGATCAGCGTTGCCAATGATACGGACTACGGGCTCTGTGCGTCGATTTTCACTGCCAACGGCAAGCGAGCGATGCGGGGTGCGCGGATGCTGCGCGCCGGTACTGTGACCCTCAACAGTTATGGCGAGGGCGATATTTCGACGCCCTTTGGCGGTTTCAAGCAATCGGGTTTTGGCGGGCGGGACAACTCGCTACATGCGCATGACCAATATACCCAGCTTAAAACCATCTGGATCGACCTTTCCGATGATGCAGATGAGGTGGTGGATTGAGCCGCTACGCCGCTATCCGAACTCCGCGTTTTGACAGCCCTGCAGCCTGGGCCGAGATACTTGGCGGATACGGTGCGCCGCGTCCCTTATGTGATGTCCAAACCGCTGACGTGGTGATCATCGGTGCGGGGTTTGCAGGGTTATCCGCGGCACGAAGGCTGCGCCAGATTGATCCGAACTTGCGGGTGTCCGTGCTGGATGCGCTGTGTGTGGGCGAAGGGACTGCTGGCCGCAATTCGGGCTTTATGATTGATCTGCCACATGACCTGGCCTCGGACGATTACGCGGGCGGCGGCGATGACCGCGCGTTGATCGGCCTGAACCGCGGGGCCATTGCTTTCGCGCGCGCGGCAGTTGCGGAATATGGGATAAACCCTGCTTTTGCCGACCCGGTGGGCAAGGTGAACGGGGCCGCATCAGAGGCGGGCGATACCCATAACCGCAGCTATGCGCGCCATCTTGAGACCCTCGATGAACGCTCCGAACTCCTAGATGCGCAGGCAATGTTTGAGCTGACCGGAAGCCGCCACTACCGCTCTGGCCTCTACACGCCCGGAACACTGATGTTGCAACCTGCCGGATATATCCAAGGGTTAGCAGCAGGGCTCAGTACGGCGGGGGTCCAGGTGTTTGAGACGTCGCCGGTGGTCGGTTTTGAACGCAAAGGTGCCGATTGGCTGGTCAAAACCGACAAGGGTCAGATCACCACGCCGCGTGTAATCCTAGCAAATAATGGTCATTTGGAGAGTTTTGGCATCGCCAAGGGGCGGCTGATGCAGGTGTTTCTTTTTGCCTCGATGACGCCTGAGCTTACGGCCGATCAGCTTGGGGTGCTGGGCGGTGCCCCGCGTTGGGGGGTCACCCCGTCTGATCCGATGGGCACCACGATGCGCCGGATCGACAGTGCCCAAGGGGGCAACCGGATCATCACGAGGACCTGTGCCGCCTTGCGCCCCGGCATGATGGCAGGCGCGGCGGATGTGGCCCGTGCCGCCCGTGTGCAACGGACAAAGTTTGACACGCGGTTTCCGCAATTGGCCGGACTTGAGATGCAATATAGATGGGCCGGGCACCTTTGTTTGACGCGCAACGGTGTGTCGGTGACCGGTCAGGTGGAAAGCGGCGTCTTTTCTGCCTGTGTGCAGAACGGCCTTGGCACTGCGCGCGGCACATTGACGGGGATCGCGGCGGCGGAGCTGGCAATGGGCCAACGCTCGGCCATCGTCGATCATTTTGCGGCAGAGGACGACCCCAAGCGCTTGCCCCCGCAACCCTTTGCCGGGTGGGGGGCAAATGCCTATTTGCGCTACAAAGAATGGCGCGCGGGGGCCGAATAGCGGGCGCTTTCAGTGGACCGCTGCTGCGCGCTGTCGTATCACCCATGCCATGAAAGGCCCCGTTCATATTGTCCGCCGTTTGTGGTCCCGCTTCCGCGAGGCCCGACGCCACGCGCGATTTGTCGCGTCCCTGCATCATCTGCATGGGCCAAAAGCGCTGGATGTGGCCGCCGGTGATGTTGTCCTGATCGCGCTGGTGCGTAACGGAAGCTATTATCTGAACGGGTTTTTCCGCCATTACCGGGCGATGGGGGTCAAGCATTTCGTGTTCATCGACAATGGGTCGACGGATGACACGATTGCACGGATCAAGCGCGAAAAAGGCACGGTGATTGATCAATGCAAATTGCCGCTGGCCCGATATGAGGACCTGATCCGACAGTATCCGGCCAACACCTATGGCCAGAACCGATGGTGTCTTTATGCCGATATGGACGAGATCCTTGATTTTGAGGGCCGCACAACCGTCGGCATAAATGGCCTGATTGGGTATCTGGAGGCGCAGGGGTTTACCGCGATGGTTGCCCAGATGCTGGAAATGTTCCCCAAAGGGCCGCTGAACGCCGTCGCAGATCTGCCGTTCAAACAAGCACTACTTGAGTTTTTGTATTTTGACCTCAGCGCGGTCGAAAAACGCAACTATCACGACCCGGACATAGAGTTTTCAGCGCTCCTGAAGGACAACACGATCAGCAATGCAGAGACCAAGTTTTACTTTGGCGGGGTGCGCGCCAAGGTCTTTGGTGAAAACTGCTGTCTGACCAAACATCCACTTATCTTTAACGGACCGGAGGTGACGCCAGCACCGCATCCACATCTGTCGATGGGCGTGCGGTGCGCGGATGTGACTGCGTTGATCAAGCATTACAAATTTGCCAATGATCCAAAAGGCCGCGACGCCGCGTCACTGGCGGCGGGTGACGTTGCCCACGGTGAAGACGCAAATCGTGCGAGGGTAATGGAACAAACGCCTGATTTATCTTTGTTTTCTCTGGATGCACGTCGGTGGAACCGGGTTGAGTTGCTGTATCGCGCAGGATTCCTCGTCAGCTCGGATGCCTATACGGCACATATCGCGACTGCCGATAGGTGATGATTGCCGCTGTTGTCATAGGGCGCAACGAAGGGGCGCGGCTGATCGCCTGTCTGACGGCGCTTGAGGGGCAGGTTGGGCAGGTGATCTATGTTGATTCTGGGTCAACTGATGGGTCGACAAAGGCTGCTGAGGGCTTCGGAGCCACTGTTATCGCACTTGATATCGAGCAGGGGTTCACCGCCGCACGTGCCCGCAATGCTGGATTGGCGGCCTTGGATGATGATGTCGAGTTCGTACAGTTTCTCGACGGTGACTGTGTGCTGCGCGCAGGATGGATAGGCAGTGCCATCGCATTTTTGCAGGCCCATGAGGATGTTGCGGTGGTCTGCGGGCGCAGGCGCGAGCGCCATCCAGAAGCGTCGGTCTATAATGCCCTTATTGACCGTGAATGGGACACGCCTGTCGGACAAGCGTTGGCCTGCGGTGGGGATGCGTTGATGCGGCTAAGACCTTTGCGTGACGTTGGTGGCTACCGCGATGATCTGATCGCGGGGGAGGAACCGGAGCTTTGCCTGCGGCTGCGGCAGGCGGGGTGGAAAATCTGGCGATTGGATGCTGAAATGACGTGGCATGACGCCCGGATCACGCGCTTTACCCGTTGGTGGCGGCGCAGTCGGCGCGCCGGTCACGCCTTTGCCGAAGGGGCCATTCTGCATGGGGCACCCCCCGAACGCCACTGGGTCGCTGAGACCCGGCGGGCACTTTTCTGGGGTGCAATTCTGCCGATTGCCATCGTCGTGCTGGCGCTTTTGACGGGCCCGGTCGCCTTGCTGCTTTTTGCAATTTACGCCCTTCAAATTGCCCGGCTGGCGCTGCGCGGCGATCTCACCTGGGCGTTTTTCACGGTGCTGGGCAAGTTTCCCGAGGCCATGGGGGCGATGCACTATTACTGGCGACGTGCCCGTGGGGGTAAAGCCCGGATCATCGAATATAAATAAAGGCGAAGCGAACTGAGCAACTAGCGCTGGCGGAAGGCCTGCGCGACCAGCCCCGGCAGGACCGCAAAACACTTGAGATAGCGCGGCACCATTCGGCGCGGTTCCTGTGCTGCGCGCCAAAGCCATTCCAGTGCCAGATTTCGCATGATTTGGGGCGCGCGCACCTGATGCCCCGACAGAAAATCTAGCCCTGCACCGATTGATACAAAGCCGATATTGGGCGCTTGGCCGCGCCCACGCGCTGCGAATACCTCTTGTTTTGGCGCGCCAAGGGCAATGAAACAAATGGTTGCACCACTTTTTGATAGTGTCTCAAAAATTGCATCTGCCTCAGGCCTCGTTGGGTCAAACCCGAAGGCAGGGGCATGCCGATAGACAATCTTTAGTCCCGGCGTGCTTTGCAACAGCGCATCTGCCGCCCCTTGCAGCACCGCGTCGCTGCTGCCGACCAGAGCGATGGGCGCATCCATCTCTGCGGCCAAGGCGCACAGCGGCAAGATCAGATCAGCACCGGGCATCAACGCAACGGGGCTGCGGGCAATCCGTGAGAGCCAGACGACCGGACGGCCATCCGCAATTACAATGTCGTGGGCGGTGTAAGCCCGGGCAAATGTCGCGTCATGGCGCAGTTTTGACAGGTGGTCGAGGTTCAGTGTGGCGAGTGCGAATCCAGTTCTTTGCCGCAATCTTTTCCTAATCCCGCGAAACAATGCTGCCTGGGTGGCGAAATTGACCTCAATCTGGAATACGCCGGCACCAAATTTCACAAGTACCCGCCAATGGCCACACCCGGCATTACATCCGAAACGAATGCTGTCATAAGGCGTATATTTATAAATTTCAGACACATACGGTAGTTAGTTAACCTAAAACATGAGGTACACTCTAAATCTACCGGGATGACAGCGCGCAGACCAGATGATAATTTTCGCCAGATCAAATTAGACCCGTCAGACACAGGATTCACATGCCCAACGGTTTAGCATATCTGATGCTGATGATCTGGCCGCTTGTGTCGCTGGTCCTTTTTCGCACCCTGAAGTTGGAGCGTGCGTTGATCTGGTCGATCCTGGGGGGCTATCTGTTCTTACCCCCTTTGGCCGAGTTTAACCTGCCGTTTGTTCCGGCGATGGACAAAGTGTCGATCCCGAACCTGAGTGTGTTGGTGATCCTCGCGTTTGCGATGAAACAAAGGGTGGATCTGATCCCGAAATCGCGCGCGGCGCTGTGGCTGGTTGCGGGGCTTATTCTGTCGGCGATCCCCACGGTGCTGACCAACAGCGATCCTATCTTGTTTGAAGTGCTCAGCACCTCCGACCCGATTGTTTTCGTGACAGATCAATTGCCGGGGCAGTCACTTCGTGATGTGGGGTCGGTGTTGATTGCTCAGATGCTGACCCTGGTGCCCTTCCTGCTGGCAAGACAATTTCTGGCGTCTGAAAAAGGGCTGCGTGAAATACTGCTCGCGCTGATGGTCGGGGGGCTGATCTATTCGGTCCCGTCATTGATCGAGGTTCGGCTGAGCCCACAGCTAAACGTCTGGATTTATGGGTTTTTCCAGCACTCGTTTGAGCAGGCGATACGGGGCGGTGGTTACAGGCCGTTCGTGTTCCTGCCGCATGGGCTCTGGCTGGCGTTGTTCATGTGCACCGCATTGTTATCTGCCGGCGCATTGGCGCGCCATACAAGGGCTGTTGACCGTTGGAAAATGATGCTTTTGGTGGGATACCTCGCCGTCTTGCTGGTCATGTGCAAAAGTCTGGCGTCGCTGTTGTACGGAGCTGTTTTGCTGCCTGTGATCCTATTTGTCCCGGCGCGCTGGCAGATTAGACTGGCGGTGGCCTTTGCTTTTGTTGCGATTGTTTACCCGATGCTGCGCAACTTCGACCTGGTGCCGCTTGATGCGATTCTGGCCCAAGCTGAGGCCGTCAGCACAGATCGCGCGCAATCGCTTGGCTATCGGTTTTTCCACGAGGATCAGTTGCTGGCCCGAGCGGCCGAGAAACCGCTTTTTGGCTGGGGCGGGTGGGGCCGAAGTTTGGTCCACAATCCCGAAACTGGTGAGATATTGTCGGTCCCGGATGGCCGCTGGATCATCGTTTTTGGGACCTTCGGCTGGCTTGGATACATATGCGAATTCGGTCTGCTGGCATTGCCGCTGTTCCTGATGGGGCTCTACATCCACCGGCATGGTGACACAGCTTTGTCACCATTTGTTGCGCCTCTTGCGGTGATCCTTGGGGTCACCATGATGGACATGTTGCTCAATGCGACGTTAACGCCTTTCACGTGGCTGACAGCGGGTGCGATACTGGGTCATGCGGAAAAACTGATGCCGCATGCCCGTGTCGGGCCGCGCCATCCGATCGAGCGTGATGTGGTTTTGGGCAAGCCTGCTGTGCGATCTGGCAAGCGCACGGTTTTTTAGGCCTGATCGCAGACTCCCACATCGCCAGCAGTGATTCCACAATATGGCGGCATTGTTTCCAATGCGGCCAAAATGCCCACGCGGGTCAGGTTTTGTTATGCTGGGATAGGTGTTGTCGTTCCGCGGTTTTTGACGCAACCCATTGCGGTTTTGATTTAATGGGGAAAAACCATGGTAAAAACCCAGTTTTTTCTGTTGGATAGGTCCATAAATGGCTATGTTGGTTTTGGGGCTCATACCCGTATTGGGACGGGACATGGGAATATCTTGTTCGGATGAATACTGCAAATAACCGCACATTTTCTGGCGATGATATTGCTATCGTCGGGATCAATGTCGACGTGCCGGGCGCGCAGGGGGTAGATGCCTATTGGGCAAACCTGCGCGACGGGGTCGAATCCATCCGCCGGCTGAGCGAAGAAGACCTGCGTGCTGCGGGCGAGGCACCTGAGGCAATCGCGCAAAAGAACTATGTGCCTGCCGCTGCCGTCCTGGATGGCTTTGACACATTCGACGCTGATTTTTTCGGCTTTTCGCCCAAAGACGCTTCGATCCTTGATCCGCAACACCGCAAGTTTCTGGAGGTGGCCTGGGGGGCAATGGAACAGGCAGGGCATCCGCCCGAAACCATTCCCGGGCCAATTGGTGTCTATGCGGGCTGTGGCATGGGCAGCTATTTCAATTTCAACATCTGTTCGAACCCCGATCTGGTCGATGATGTGGGCATGTTCTTGTTGCGCCACACGGGCAATGACAAGGATTTCTTGTCGACCCGGGTCAGCCATGTGTTCGACCTCAAGGGTCCGTCGATCAATTTGCAGACGGCCTGTTCGACATCACTGGTGGCAATCCACTATGCCTGTCAGGCGTTGCGTGCGGGTGAGGTGGACATGGCACTGGCTGGCGGGGTGACCATCGAGTTGCCCCATGGGCGCGGCTATGTGTTCAAAGAAAACGAAATTCTGTCGCCTGATGGCCATTGCCATGCTTTTGATCACCGCGCCCAGGGCACTGTCTTTGGGTCTGGTGCGGGCTGTGTGGCGCTGCGTCGGTTGTCGGATGCGATTGCGGATGGCGATCACATTTGGGCGGTGATCAAAGGTTCAGCGGTCAACAACGATGGTGCGGCCAAGGCGGGCTATCTTGCCCCGTCGGTTGATGGTCAGACTGCCGCGATTGTCCAGGCGCTTGATGCAGCAGGGGTCGCGGCGCAAAGCATCGGCTATGTCGAATGTCACGGCACCGGCACATATCTCGGTGACCCGATTGAGGTCGCGGCCCTGACAGAGGCTTTTCGCCAAACCACAGACGCCACAGATTTTTGCCGCATCGGGTCGGTCAAGACCAATATCGGCCATCTTGATACAGCGGCGGGCGTGGCGGGCCTCGTGAAAACCACACTGGCACTGCACCATAAACAAGTGCCACCCTCGCTTGGGTATGAGGCCCCTAATCCAGCCATTGCCTTTGACGGGTCGCCCTTTGCGGTGAACGACCAACTGCACGATTGGCCTGAGGGTCCAACCCCGCGCCGCGCCGGGGTCAATGCACTGGGGGTTGGCGGCACCAATGCCCATATGGTGCTTGAAGAAGCCCCCGAACGCAGAACATCGGATGACAGCGATTGGCCCTTCCAGGCCTTGTGCATTTCTGGCCGCAGCAAGGCCGCACTTGATGCGAATACTGCGGCGCTGGCGGCCCACCTGCGCGCGCATCCTGAACACCCTTTGGCGGATGTTGCCTTTACCCTCAAAAACGGACGGCGGGGGTTTGAAAAACGGCGCGTCGTTGTGGCGGAAACCCATGCAGAGGCCGCCGATCTGCTTGAGGCTGCCGACACCAGACGCGTGTTCACCCACGAGGTTGTGGGCGACAAGCCCGAGGTGGTCTTCATGTTTCCCGGTGGTGGTGCGCAATACGCAGGCATGGCGCGGGATCTTTATGAGACAGAGCCGGTGTTCGCCGACTGGATGGACCGTGGGCTTGATCATTTAGAGCCGCAACTTGACTATGACATCCGGGCGCTCTGGTTGCCTGAGGCGGGGCAGGCGGTCGAGGCCGAAAACCGGCTCAAGACGCCTTCGGTACAATTGCCGCTCATTGCCATTGTCGAATACGCGCTGGCGCAGCTTTGGCTTAGCTGGGGCGTGAAACCTGCGGCGATGGTCGGCCATTCGATGGGCGAAAATGTCGCTGCCTGCCTTGCGGGTGTGATGCCGTTTGAGGGTCTGATCGATCTGGTGCTGTTGCGTGGGCAATTGTTTGACGAGGTGCCAGCCGGCGGCATGCTGAGCATTTCCGCGACATTGGACGCCATCGCGCCGTTGCTGGGCGATGATCTGGATATCGCATCCGTGAATGCGCCGGAATTAATTGCCGTGTCTGGCCCTCAAACCGCCCTTGATGCCATGCAGGAACGGCTGGCGGCACAGGACATTGAGTGTCAGCGCATTGCCATCGACATCGCCGCCCACAGTCGCATGCTGGAACCGATCCTGGGCCGCTACCGTGCATTCCTGCAAACGCTCAACCTTCAGGCACCGCAGATGCCATTCCTGTCGAACCGCACTGGCGACCTGATCACCGATGCACAGGCCACCGACCCGGAGTATTGGGTTGGCCAGTTGCGCAACACAGTCAATTTTGCCGATTGCATCACAACCCTGAGTGCGCCGCGAAAGCGTGTTTTCCTGGAGGTTGGTCCCGGCAAGGCGCTGAGTGCGCTTGCACAAATGAACGATGGTGTGGCTGCAGGTCAGGTCATCTCAACCCTGCGCCACCCGGATGACGGTATCGCGGATGATGCTTATTTCATCGCGGTGATTGGCCGGCTCTGGGCGTGTGGCGTCGAGGCGGATTGGACACAGATCTGGGGCGAGGCCAGACGCAACCGCGTGGTGCTGCCGACCTATGCGTTTCAGCGCAGCAGATATTTCATCGAACCGGGCAAGGCGGCGGTGCAGCCCGCCGCACCCTTGCCTGTGCGTCAGGACAACATTGCGGATTGGGGGGCTGTTCCGGTCTGGCGGCCACGCTATGCCAATGCGGATGTGGACGTGATCACCGATCTGGCGGCGACACCACTGACGTGGCTGATCTTTGCGGACGACATGGGCGTTGCGGCACCGCTCAAAGCACAGCTTGCAGCAAGCGGGCACACGGTCGTTTCCGTGCGCGCAGGTGATGCTTTCGCAAAGCTGGCCGAGGACCGCTATACGCTTGCCGCGGAACAGGGCCGCGCGGGCTATGATCAATTGATTGCAGCCTTGCAGGCGGGCCAGATGCCAGACCGTATCGCACATTTCTGGCTGACCGATGACGCACAGGCACCGCGCCCCGGCAGCAGCCCCTTTGATCGCAACATAGAACAGGGATTCTGGAGCCTGACCTGGCTCGCGCAGGCGCTGACAGAGGCCGGATTGGACAAACCGCTGCACCTCAGCGTGTTCACGCGGGGCGCAGCGCAGGTCAAAGACGAACCATTGGACCACCCGGAAAAAGCGCTGATCAGTGGTCCGGTTGGTGTCTTTGCCCGCGAAATGCCGGGTGTCACGGCGGCGCAGATTGATTTGGAAACTGAAATTGATCCGGCAGCGGCAAAACGGTGGTTTGCGCGCGGGGCCACTGAGACGCCCCAAGACGACCTGACAGGCCGTTTGATCGAGGAATTGATGGCAAGCCCTGGCAATGTCATCGCAGCTTATCGGGGGGGCAGGCGGCTTGAGATGGGGTATAAATCCATCCCATTGCCCGACACAGATCAACCGGCCTTTCGCGAGGGTGGCACATATTTGATCACCGGTGGGTTTGGCGGCATCGGCCAGACGCTGGCCTGTGATATCTTGGAAAATTACGCGGCAACTGTGGTGCTGTTGACGCGTGAACCCTTGCCGCCGCGCGAGGCTTGGGAGGGGTTTGTGGACAGCCATGGTGTCGCTGATACCACCGCCGGGCGCATCCGCGCTGTGATGCGCCTCGAAGCGCTTGCTGAGGCAAGGGGTGGCAGGATCGAGGTGGCAGCAGCGGATGTGGCGAACCTAGCTCAGATGCGTCAGGTCACCGACGATCTGATGGCGCGTCATGGTGGGCTGACCGGGGTGATCCATGCCGCCGGCACACTTGATGATGGTCCGATCTTGGCAAAACGTGATGCAGAGATTGAGGCGGTTTTGTCACCCAAGGTGCAGGGGCTGCGGGTGCTGGACCAATTGCTGCCCGATGGCACGCTCGAATGGATGGTGCTCTTTTCATCGACCAGCACGGCAACGCGGGGGGCGGGGCAGGTCGATTATGTTGCCGCAAACGCATGGCTCAACGCTTTTGCCAATGCACGCCGGGGTGCTGCGACCCGGGTCCATGCCATTAACTGGGGTGTTTGGGCGGACGTTGGCATGGCGGCGCATGCGACCGGTTGTGCGGCCAGCCATATATTGCCTGCAAGACAGGTTGATGCGGCTTTGCTGGATACCGTCGGGGCGGGAGCGAGTGGTGAGATGGTCCTTACCGCCACGTTGTCAGACGCCGATTGGCTGCTGGATCAACACCGGACCGCAGAGGGTCAAGCCGTGATGCCGGGAACCGGCTATGTTGAACTGCTGGCTGAGGCGGAGCAGGCCCAGGGGATGAGCGGTGGTTTTGAGATCCGCGATCTGTACTTCCTGCGTGCGTTGCCCGTGAACCAGGGCGCGCCGCGGCAGATACAAGTCACGCTGCGCCAAGAGCGGGATGGCTTTGCGGCTGAACTGCGCAGTGATTGCGTGCTGAATGGTAAGGCCGGTTGGCAATTGCATGCACAGGCGATGTTAACGCGCTTGGTGAATAATAATCCGCAAGATATTGATATTAAATCGATATCGTCACGATGTTTGCGTGTGGAAACCGCGTCTGAACAAGACAGGCTTCGCTCACCGCAAGAGGCGCATCTGAAATTTGGGCGGCGCTGGCATGTGCTGCGTGAAACCAGGCTGGGCAAGGGTGAAGGGTTGGCAACGCTAGCCCTGCCAGAAGATGTCCGTGGCGATTTGACCGCTGGTCATCTGCTGCATGCGGGTCTGATGGATATGGCGACGGGATGGGCGATGGCACTGGTGCCGGGCTATGGCGCGCAGCACCTTTGGGTGCCGGTGTCCTATGGCCGTCTTGTTGTTCATGGCCCGCTGCCTGCGCAGGTCATGTCCTGGGTGCGTTTGTCCGAAGGTCATGCAGGGGAAGGGTTTGCCCGCTTTGACGTGACCATTTGTGATGAGCACGGCACCGTGCTGGTTGAGATCAGCGATTTTGCGATGAAGCGGCTTGAAGGTGGATTTGCCGCATCGGTGCCATTGAATGCCAGTGAGGTCCGCTTTGAGGATGTCGCGGGTACGCAAGATCACCGTACCCCGGCAGAAGAACGGCTGGCCTATCTGGTCAGCCAGGGCATCCGTGCATCCGAAGGGCCAGATGCGTTGCGCCGGGCGATTGCCTTGGGGCGTTCGCAGGTATTTGTATCATCAATGCCGCTTGATCAGTTGATTGCGCAGGCCGATCAACCGGCCGAGAAATCAGCGGCAGCGGGGCAGAGTTTTGAGCGGCCTGATCTTGATGACAGTTTCGTTGCACCCCGCACCGCCATCGAAGAACGGTTGGCCGAATTGTGGCAGAACCTCTTGGGGGTCAGCCCGGTTGGGGTCGAAGACAGCTTTTTCGATCTTGGTGGTCATTCGCTGATCGCTGTGCGGCTCTTTGCCAGCGTGAAGCGCGAATTCAAGGTGGACTTCCCGATCTCAGTCCTGTTTGAGGCCCCGACGATTGCCAAATGCGCGGCGCTTATTGCCGAACAAACGGACGAGGCCGGCACATCGGGCAAGGGTTATGCCACTGACACGCAGGTTCAAAAGTTCGACTATCTTGTGCCCTTGAACCAGTCGTCCCAAAAACAGGCACCGCCGTTGTTCATCGTGGCAGGCATGTTCGGCAATGTTTTGAACCTGCGCCATCTTGCCATGCCGTTCAGCAGCGATCGGCCCGTCTATGGGGTGCAGGCCCGTGGGCTGATTGGTGACACCGCACCGCACACTGACATGCGGGACGCGGCGGCGGATTATCTGTCTGAAATTCAGGCGCTGCAACCGCAGGGACCTTATCTGTTGGCAGGGTATTCGGGGGGCGGGATCACGGCCTATGAAATGGCGCAACAGCTGCGCGATAGGGGGCAAGAGGTGGCCGTACTGGCCCTGCTCGACACCCCTTTGCCTGTGCGACCACCGCTGAACAGACAAGACAAGGCATTGATCAAGCTGCACGAATTTCGTCGGAAAGGCCCAAAGTATCTGATTGAATGGGTCAGCAACCGCATAGCCTGGGAAAAGGAATGTCGTGCAGAGCGACGGGGGAATGTTGCCGAAACTCCGGGTGCCGAGTTCAACAACCACAAAATCGAACAGGCCTTTCTGACCGCTGCGGGCGCTTACGTGACGCCCAAATGGAACGGTCCGCTTACGTTGTTCCGGCCCCCGCTGGACCGGCATTGGCAGGTGTCGAATGGCCGGTGGGTCACTGCAGAGCGGGAATATGCCTTTGAAGACAATGATTGGCGCCAATATGCACCGCAGATCAAGGTCGTGGAAGTGCCGGGTGATCACGTTTCCATGGTCTTGGCCCCCTGTGTCACCGTTTTGGCGCAGGAATTGCGCGAGGTGATTGCGGCCGCGTTGGAGGCAGATGATACACTCGATATGCCGCATGCCACGGCGGCGCAATGAGTGACGCCACCCCCATCCGCCTATTGGTTATCGTGCTCAATTACCGCACGGCGCAGATGACATTGCGCGCCGCCAAGGCGGCGCTGGCGGACATGCCTGATCGCGGCGCGGAAATGATCATCATCGATAATGCCTCGCACGATGGGTCCGCAGAGGTTTTGCAATCCGCCATTACTGACCGCGGCTGGGATGCGGGGGGCCGCGTGCGGCTGATCTTGTCGGATCACAACGGCGGATTTGGTGCGGGCAATAACCTCGGTCTGCACGCGGGAATGTCAGATGGCTCAACCCCGGATTTCTTCTATATTCTGAACTCAGACGCTTTTACCGATCGCGGCTGTATCGGTGCGTTGCTGGCGCATCTGAACGCGCATCCAAAGGCCGGGATTGCGGGCAGCCATGTGCGTGGGGACGATGATGTCGCTCATTGCACAGCGTTTCGATTTCCCTCAATCGCAGGTGAATTTGAAGGCGCGGCGCGGACCGGGTTCATTTCCAAGATGTTGCACCGCGCGGTTGTGGCACCGCCTTTGCCACAGACAGCCACCCGCGTTGATTGGGTTGCGGGGGCGTCGATGCTGTTGCGCGCTGAAATGCTGGCTGACATCGGGACGTTTGATGAGACGTTTTTTCTTTATTTTGAGGAAACTGATCTGTGCAAACGCGCTGCGCGGGCGGATTGGGAATGCTGGTATGTCCCTCAGGCCTGTGTTGTGCACATCGGGTCGGTATCGACCGGGATGAAAGAATGGCAGCGGATGCCGCGCTATTGGTTCGCCTCGCGGCGGCATTATTTTGTCAAAAACCATGGCCGCGTCTATGCGGCCCTCGCATGGGCCGCGCGCCTTGCGGGTGGGATGATCCACCAATTGCGCTGCGCCATTTCAGGCCGGAAACCCCAGGATCCGCCCCATTTCCAACGTGATCTTTTGCGGCATGGCCTTGGGGTTGGCCCGGCGGAGACAGTAGGCACCACAACGCGTCACGAAACGAAGGACAGACCATGACCGCGCGTTTCCCGCCTGCGGCGTTTTCAGCCATTCTGATGGGCGACGCATCTCTGACCATTGCCTGTGGTGATCTGGTGTTGGCGGCTGGGCATATTCTGCATGCCGTGGTGACACAGGACGCTGCAGTACGCCGCTGGGCCGAAGGGCAGAGCGTGCCGGTTCATAAGCGTGCCGATGATCTGCTGGACGCTGCAGTACAGGTGGACTGGCTGCTGAGCGTTGCGAACCTGCGCTTGATCTCGGATGCCGTTCTGGCGCTGCCAGTCAAGGGTGCGGTCAATTTTCACGATGGCCCTTTGCCCCGCTATGCCGGGCTGAACACCCCTGCATGGGCGATCATCAACGGCGAGACATCGCATGGCGTAAGCTGGCACCTGATCGAAGGCGGCGTGGACCAAGGCGATCTGTTGGCGCAGGTCGGCGTTGACATCGCGCCGGATGAAACGGCGTTCAGCCTGAATGCCAAATGCTACGCCGCGGGGTTGGAAAGCTTTGCCACAGTTCTGCAGCACCTCGAAAGTGGCGCGCCTGACCGCACCCCACAGGACCTTGGTTTGCGCAGTTATTTCGCAAAAGATCAGCGGCCAGAGGGCATTCTGGATTTCACCCGCGATGCAGAGGCGCTTTCCGCATTGGTTCGGGGGTTGGATTTCGGGACCTATTGGAACCCATTGACCACAGCCAAACTGGTTTTGGGTGATGCGATTTTGCGCATTGGGGCGCTTGAAGTTTCTGATCAAGACGCCGCGGCCCCGGGCGCGGTCATCACTGTTTTGGCGGATCAGATCACCATCGGCACAGCAACCAAGCCAGTTGTTCTGCGCGGTCTCACGGATCTGGCCGGCGGTGCCGTTGATCCAAGGGCGATTGCTGAGGTAGGCGATGTTCTGGACAGGCCCAAGGCCGCTCCGCTGATCACCAAGGAGGAGGAACACTGGCAAAGCGCCTTGCAGCAGATGGAGCCGTTGCCGGTGCCTTTGGCCAAACCATCACACCGGGCACCTGACCTGCAAGAACGGGCTATGATCTGCCCATCCGATCTGAGCGTCACCGATCAAGTCGTTGCCGTCGCATTGGTTGCGCTGCGCGGTGCGGGGATGACAAAGGGCGATTTGCGTGTTGCGCTCGACCAACCTGATCGGAGGTTGGCAAACTGGGTGCCTCTGAATGTTGACGCCACCGATGTGACAAGTGTCGCCGAATGCACAACCCGCATTGCGCCGCAAGCGGCCCGCGCGCAAACCACTGCGGGTTTTGCTTGTGATCTGCCGCTGCGCGATCCCAGGATTGAAACGGGCCAGCGCCCCGACATTGCAGTGGCATTTACTGAAGATGCGGTGTCAGATGCCTGCGTTACGGTGTCCCTTACAGGCGGTGTTGCCAAGCTGATCTATGACGCAAACCGTCTGTCCGACCAGGCCATAGATGTGCTTGCTGCGCGGTTTCAATCGGCCTTCGCAGCTGTTTCAACAGCCGAGCCTTGCGGCAGCGTCTGGGCTTTGCCCCCGGCAGAGAACCATCAGCTTGTGCAGGGCTGGAATGCCACACAAAAAGACTATGAGCCCACAACGATCCATGCCGCGTTCGAGGCGCAGGTCGCCAGGACACCGGATGCCGAGGCATTGGTCTTTGAGGCTGAGGTGCTCAGCTATGCCGCTCTGAACACGCGCGCCAATCAGCTTGCGCATGTGCTGCGCGATATGGGGGCCAAGCCCGGTCAGCCGATTGGCCTTTATACGGTGCGCGGCGTCGATTTGATGATTGGCGCGCTGGGTATTCTGAAGGCGGGCGGTGCCTATGTCCCGCTTGACCCTGCCTATCCGGCAGACCGCATTGCGCATTATATCAGCGACAGCGCGGCCCCGATCATCGTGACGCAAAGCGATTTGGCAGATCAGCTGCCCGACCATCAGGCGAAGGTGCTGAAGCTGGATCAAGACCCCCGACTTGGCGCGGCAGATGTGGACAACCCTGCACCATATGCCTCGCCTGACGACATGGCCTATCTGATCTATACCTCCGGCTCCACCGGGGTGCCCAAGGGGGTGATGGTCAGTCATCGAAATGTCGCCAATTTCTTTGCCGGGATGGACGACCGCATTGATTATGTTGCAGGTGCCGCGTGGTTGGCCGTGACGAGCCTGTCATTTGATATTTCGGTGCTTGAGCTTTTCTGGACCCTTGGCCGTGGCTTCAAGCTGGTTCTGGCGGGGGATGCTGCGCGCACTGCTGTGTCGAACGGCCCGATCAGCACATCGGAGCGCAAGATTGACTTCAATCTGTTCTACTGGGGCAACGATGACGGCGTTGGCCCCAAAAAGTACGAGTTGTTGTTGGAAGGTGCGAAATTTGCGGATGCCCACGGCTTTAACGCGGTCTGGACGCCCGAGCGGCATTTTCATGCCTTTGGCGGGCCCTATCCGAACCCTTCGGTGACCGGGGCCGCAGTTGCGGCGGTGACGCAAAATCTGGATGTGCGGGCAGGGTCCTGCGTGGCCCCCTTGCACCATCCCGCCCGCATCGCTGAAGAATGGGCTGTGATCGACAATCTGACCAACGGGCGCGTTGGTCTGGCCATCGCCAGCGGGTGGCAGCCCGATGATTTTGTGCTGCGCCCTCAAAACACGCCACCGGACAACAAACCCGCAATGTTTGCGGCAATAGATCAACTCCGCGCGCTTTGGCGGGGGGATGCGGTGGCGTTCCCGACCAAAGACGGCACACCCTTTGCCGTTGTCACACAGCCACGGCCCGTCTCAAAGGACCTGCCGATCTGGGTGACGACCGCGGGCAACCCCCAGACCTGGAAAGAGGCGGGCGAGATCGGTGCAAACGTGCTGACCCACCTTTTGGGTCAATCGGTGGATGAGGTTGCGGAAAAGATCAGGATTTACCATGACGCGCTGCGTGGGGCCGGGCATGATCCGGCGCATCACAAAGTCACGGTGATGTTGCACACCTATCTGGCAGACACCCGCGCGCGGGCCGAAGAGGTGGCGCGCGAACCGATGAAAGAGTATCTGCGCTCTGCCGCGGGCCTGATCAAACAATACGCATGGGCCTTTCCCGCGTTCAAAAAGCCTGCTGGTGTGACCAACCCGTTTGAGGTCGATCTGGGCACGCTGTCAGAGGCCGAGATGGACGCGATCCTTGAGTTCGCCTTTCAACGCTATTTCAACGACAGTGGCATGTTTGGCACCGTGGCTGACGGCGTGGCGCGCGCCCAGCAGCTTAAGCGCATCGGTGTCGATGAAATCGCCTGCCTGATTGATTATGGTATTGCCACCGACACGGTGATGGCCGGATTGAAACCGCTGGCGAAAGTTCTGGCACAGTCCAATCAGGCCGCTGTGCTGGCCGACGATGATTTCTCGCTTGCCGCGCAGATTGTGCGGCACGGCGTGAGCCACCTGCAATGCACGCCGTCGATGGCGCAAATGTTGGTCACGAATGATGAGGCACAGAATGCCTTGGCGCGCGTCAAGCACCTGATGGTGGGGGGGGAGGCGTTGCCGGGATCATTGGTGCACGCCTTGCGTGACTGCACGGGTGCGACGATCCAGAATATGTATGGGCCGACCGAAACGACGATCTGGTCCACAACGCAAATGTTGGACGCAGTGCCCGGTGACATCGCCGCAATCGGGACGCCAATTGCCAACACGCAAGTGTTCATCCTTGACGAAAAGATGCGCCCGCAACCGATTGGTACGCAAGGGGAATTGTGGATTGGGGGTGATGGTGTTGCGCAGGGGTATTGGCGCAGGGACGCGATGACCAAAGAACGTTTTTTCCGCAATCCGTTTGGGGCCGGAACGCTTTACCGGACGGGCGACATTGCGGCGTGGGATGCCAATGGCGTTCTGCAGTTCCATGGCCGTGCCGATGCGCAGATCAAGATACGCGGCCACCGGATTGAGCTGGGCGAGATCGAAGCCCGTCTGTCCGAAATTGAAGGTGTCACCCAAGCGGTTGTCATTGCCCGCGCTGCACCCGGCGGCGCGCAATTGGTGGGCTATGTAACCGCAGAGACCCATTTGAATAGCGATGCGACACGGGTGCAACTGGCGCAAGTTTTGCCAGATATCATGGTGCCAAGTGCCATTGTGACGCTTGATGCCATGCCGCTGACGCCAAACAGGAAAATCGACCGAAAGGCATTGCCGGCCCCGGAAACGCGAAAACCAGCAGGTTTGGTGGCTGCGCCGACACCTGCCAGCGGGACGCAGGCCAAAATTGCTGCCGTCTGGTCCGCGATACTTGGCGTGTCTGACATCGGCGGCGCGGACAGTTTCTTTGCGCTGGGGGGGCATTCGCTTTTGGCTGTGCAGGCGCACCGCGACATCAAAGCGGCGTTGGGCGCGGCAAGTTTGTCGATCACTGACATTTTCCGCTTTCCGACGCTCGAAGGTTTGGCGGTGCATATTGATCAGACCAAGGGGAGCAGCGCAGAACCGGTCATTGTCGCCCCTGATCCAGCCAAGTCAGACACCATGGCCAAACGCCGCTTGATGCGCGCGAGCCGCAGGAAAGCCGGTGCATGATGGCCGCTCCATCTGACCGATTTGATCAGCTTCGGGCGGCTGTTATCACGTTGTTTGACGGGTCTGTTGCCGTTGTGGTCACAGACCCATCACGCGGGCAGCCTGCGTTGAAGGCAGTTGAACGGCCTGCGGTCGCAGGGGCCATCCCGGCGCGGCAAACCGAGTTTGCCGCAGGTCGCGCGGCGGCGCGTGCGGCGATGGCGCAAATTGGGATCGTGCCCGGCCCGGTCCCTGCTGGCCCTGACCGAGCACCCGTTTGGCCAAAGGGTGTGATCGGCTCAATCACGCATACGGACAAATTGTGCATTGCCGTGGTTGCCCCCGCCACAAACATCCGCAGTCTGGGTGTAGATGCTGAACCTGCCACGCCATTGGATTTTGATCTGATCCCAACCATCTGTTCGGCTGCAGAGCAGGCGCAGGCCGCGGGGCCGGATCTGGGTCGTCTTGCCAAGGTCATTTTTAGCGCCAAGGAAGCAACCTATAAGGCGCAGTATCCGTTGACGGGGATGCTATTCGGCTATGATCACCTCGACATTTCACTGGATCCGTCTGCGGGATCTTTCGTGGCAACCTTCCTCAAACGAGCGCCACCATTCGCGGTTGGTGACACCCTGCCGGGGCGGTTTGTGCAGGTGGCAGATCACCTTGTCACTGCGGTAACGATTGGGCAGGGTATGCCCGAAGGAGCCTGACATGTTGCATCTCACGCGCCGTTCTGCTGTGGCCGGACTGGGGCTTGCGCTTGCTGGCGCGGGCGCTGTTGCGTGGCAATCCCGTCCAGATGTCAGCACCGAAAAAGCGCGGGCGCTTTATGCTCAACCTTTGACGAAACCTGCTGGTGCATTGAAGGTCTTTCACCTCGGCCATTCGCTTGTGGGCCGCGATATGCCTGCGATGCTGGCGCAACTTGCGGGGCCTGAGCATACCTACAAAAGTCAGTTGGGATGGGGCACATCGCTAAAGCAGCATTGGGAACCGGACGAGGTCATCAACGGGTTTGCAGAAGAAAACAATCATCCCCATTTCCGCGCTGCCAAACAGGCGATCGGGTCGGGTGCGTTTGATGCGGTGGTGGTCACCGAAATGGTCGAGATTGCCGATGCGATCCGCTATCACGATGCCGCCACCTATCTTGCGCGCTGGGCAGGGCTGGCGTGGGACGCAAACCCGCGCACCCGTATCTATCTTTACGAGACCTGGCACCACACTGATGATGGCAACGGCTGGCTGACCCGGATCGACGGGGATCTGCGCAAATACTGGCTGGGGCAGGTCAAATATCCGGCTTTGACCCGCACAGACGCACCAATCCATCTTATCCCGGCGGGGCAGGTCATGGCCGCTTTTGTGCGGGCGGCACAGGCTTCGGGTGGGACACCGGGTATCACCACTTTGCATGACTTGTTTGCCACGCAGGATGATGGCACGCCCGACACGATCCACTTCAACGATCTGGGGGCGTATCTGGTCGCGTTGACGCATTTCGCCGTGCTCTATCATCGCAATCCTGTGGGCCTGCCCTACGCTTTGTTGCGCGCGGATGGCACCAACGCGCATGCGCCCGACCCTCAGACAGCGCAGTTGATGCAGCAGGTGGTCTGGGATGTCATCCAGCGTCACCCCGAAACCGGCGTTGCGGCATGAGCGGTCTTGGCCCCATTTTGTCGATCCTGATGGTGGGTCACAGCCTGTTTGGGAGTGATGGTCCCGATATGCTGCAAGCGGCGCTCAGCGCAGGGCAGGGCCAGGGGCGTGTTCAGGCGCAGATCATCAACGGCGCGCCGCTGCGCTATAATTGGGAGCAGTCGGACAATGCCGAAGGCGTCGATGCGCGCGCATTGTTGCCCGAGGGCGGCATATCTCATCTGATTTTGACAGAGGCTGTCCCGCTGGCCAATCACACCCGGTGGTCTGATACGGAAGTCTATGCACAGGCGTTTTTTGGTCTGGCCGTGTCTGCGAACCCAGCCACCACAGTTTATTTGCAGGAAACCTGGCACAGCCGGAACAGTGGCACCGGCGTTGCGGTTGATGACGACGCGCAGGCGCATGTGCCCTGGCGTGCGCGTCTGGATCAGGATCTGCCGGTCTGGCAAGGGATCGTGAAATCGGTTGCGGCGGGCAATCGGACCGAAACCGCAAGCATCGCGTTGATCCCGGCAGGGCAGGCAATGGCACGTCTTTACGATGAGATTGCCGCAGACAGGGTGCCGGGTATCAACGACATCGGCGCGGTTTTTACCGATGATATTCACCTCAATGATCTGGGCCACTACTTTGTGGCGATGGTGCAATATGCGAGCCTGACCGGCGAAAGCCCACTGGGCCTGCCGAATGCGTTCAATGACCGTTGGGGCAAGGCATTTGACGCGCCTGACCCCGTTCTGGCCCGCAACCTGCAACGCATCGCATGGGAGGCGGTGCGCGACTATGACGGTGCAGCGGTGGCACCCCAGCCTCCTGAGGCACCTGCACGGGCGGCGAATGCGCCGGGCGCGCCCACGGGCCCACCCGTAGATATTTTGCAAATGCCCGAAGGTGCCGCGCCGGGCAGTGGCACCGTCGGCATCGGGCTGGCCAGCATCGCAGATTGGAGCACCCAGCAGCCCTTCATAGACGTGATGAAAACTTCACGGTCTTGGCTCGGGCATAGGCCCGGCGAATACGGCGGCATGGAATATGCCGAGCTGGTCGCCGAAGGCCATCTGGACGCCGATGGCTGGCCGGTCAGAATGCCACCTGACCTCAGCAGCATCGGGACGTTGATCCTGACTGACATGCCAGAGGCGGCGGTATCGCTTGAAGGGCGTTACCGTTTGCGGTTCGACGGCACCGGCGTGATCGAGGTGGCAGGGCGTGCGCAAAACGTGCGATATGGCGCGGGCGAAGTGACGTTTGATTACACGCCCGGTCCCGGCAGTGTCGATATCCGCGTGCAACGGATCAACACGACCGACCCGCCGCGCAACATCTCGGTGGTCAAGCTCGACAATGCCGCGCGCCTTGATCAGGGCGCGATCTTTAATCCGGCATGGAGTGCCCGTATCGGCGGCTTTCGGGTGCTGCGGTTTATGGACTGGATGCAGACCAACAATGCGACGGTATCAACTTGGGCGGACCGGCCTGAACCCGGTGATGTGAGCTTTGCCTCTGGTGTGCCGGTTGAAGTGATGGTGGCCCTTGCCAATGAGTTGGAAACAGATGCTTGGTTCAACATGCCGCATCTGGCAGACAATGATTTTGTCCGCCGCTTTGCAACCTATGTGCGGGACAATCTGGACCCCAAACTGACCACATATGTCGAGTTTTCGAACGAGGTCTGGAACTGGCAATTCGATCAGGCAGTCTGGGCCGATGTGCAGTCGCTGGCGCGATGGGACCAAAAAGACAAATGGATGCAGTATTACGGGTTGCGTGCAGCCGAGGTTGCGCGAATTTGGTCCGATGTTTTTGGCGAAGAGGGCGACGCGCGACTGGTCAACGTGATCTCCAGCCAGACGGGGTGGCTCGGTCTGGAGACCGAAGCGCTTGATGCGCCGCTGGTTCAGGCCGAAGGGCGTGCTGCCCCGGCAGATGCGTTCGATGCCTACGCGGTGACGGGATATTTTGGTGGGATATTGGGTGTCGATGACCGAAAGCCGGTGGTGAAAGGCTGGTTGGATGAAAGCCTCACCCGCGCACGGGCAGAAGCCAAAACCAAAGGCCTGTCGGGCGCAGCGGCGCAGGCATATGTCGCGCTCCATGGGTTTGATCATGCCACGGCACTTGCGGGGCGTGATCTTTATGACGGGGCGGTCAGCGATGATGCCAATGACACTTTGGCGGATCTGATAGGCCGTGTTTGGCCCTATCATGCGGCCGTGGCACGGGCGCGGGGGTTGGATTTGATTGTCTATGAGGGCGGCAGTCACGTTGTGGGTCTGGGGGCTCAGGTTGATGATGCTGATCTGACGGCGTTTTTCCAACATATCAACTATTCGACAGAGATGGGGACGCTGTACACAACGCTCCTGGCGGGATGGCGGGCCGTTGGCGGGCAGTTGTTCGTTGCCTATTCAGACGTCTATGCGCCGACGAAGTGGGGATCATGGGGGGGCTTGCGGCATCTGGATGATGAAAATCCCCGATGGGATGCATTGGTCGCGGTTCAATGAAGATGCTCAGCATCCTGATCCCCGCGCATAATGAGGCGGCGTATTTGCCGGATTGCCTTGAGGCGCTGCTGGCATCCGATCCGGTCGACCTTTCCGTCGAAGTGATCGTGATTGCCAATGGCTGTACCGACAACACAGCTACGATCGCTCAAGCTTACAAAGATCGGCTCATGTCAAAAGGCTGGACGCTTGAGGTGTTGGACATCGCTCAGGGTGGCAAGGCGAACGCACTTAACGCGGGCGACACGGCAGCGCAGGGGGATGTGCTGATCTATCTGGATGCGGATGTGCAGGTCTCGCCACCGTTGATTGCGCAATTGGCGCAGGTTTTGGACACCAGCGTGCCACGCTATGCCAGTGGTCAGCCGAATGTGACAGTCGGGACAAGCATTGTCACGCGCCTCTATGCACGGTTCTGGCGCACGGTGCCGTTTATGACATTGGGCGTGCCGGGGTTTGGGGTCTTTGCAATGAACCGGGCAGGGCGGGCGCGCTGGGCGGCGTGGCCCGATATCATCTCGGATGATACATTTGCCCGGCTCAATTTTACCCCCGAAGAACGGATGTCGGTACCGGCGCGTTATGACTGGCCGATGATCGAAGGGTTTGCCGCATTGGTGCAGGTGCGCCACCGGCAGGACGCGGGTGTGGCGGAGATTGCCGAACGGTATCCCGCTTTGATGATCAATGCCGATGCCAAGGGGGGTGGCGCACCGCTGTGGCTGCGTGCCTTTCGTGATCCGCTTGCCTTTGCCGTGTTCATGATCGTGCGCGGCGTCGCACGGACGCCCATCCTGCGGAGTGAAAACAGATGGGCGCGCGGACGTTAGCGGCGCATGAGGTCTGCAAGCTTGGCGGCTTCTTTGCCCGCATGGTGGCGTTCAAAGACCCGCGCGCGGCCAGCTTCGCCCATTTTTGAAAGCTTGCTCAGCGGTGTGGCGGCAAAGTCATCAATCGCTTGCGCCAGCGCGTGCACATCCCCCGCCGGGACCAGCCATCCGGTCTTGCCATTCAACACCAGTTCGGGCGTGCCCGCCACATAGGTGGCAATCACCGGACGAGCGGCAGCCATGGCTTCCATCACCACCATTGGCAGCCCTTCGGCAAAGCTGGGCATGATCAACCCGTGTGCTGCGTCCAGTTCCGCGCGAATGCGCGTTTCATCCACCCATCCGGTCAGTGTGATTCGATCCGCAAGCCTGTGACTGGCAATCAAGGCTTCGATTTGCCCGCGCATTTCGCCATTACCAATCAGCGTCAGATGGATGTCCTTGCTGGTTGCCTGAGCAACAGCGTCAATCAGCGCCAGCTGGCCCTTTTGCTCAACAAACCGACCGATGGCGACAATGCGGCGGGGGCCTTTTTTAAGGGGTTCTGTCTGGTCAAAACGGTCCGGCTCAATCCCGCAATGCACCACCTCGATGCGATCCCAGTCATCGGGATCGGACCAGCGACACAGCTGGCTGCGGCCGAATTGACTGATCGCGATGGTAAAGGCAGCGTGGTGCACCTTGGTTCCCAAGGACAACGCCAGCGGGCTGTCGAACTCTTCGGGACCGTGCACTGTAAAGGAATATTCTGGTCCCCCCAGCAGATGCGCCAACATCGCGACGGCGGCAGCATTGGTGCCAAAATGGGCATGGGCATGCGACAGGGTGTCGGCCTCGCAGCGCCCCGCAACATAACAGGCTTCGGCGAGATATATCAGATGGCGCAGCACGCCCACATTGGACGCGCGGCCCATTTTCCAGGTTGCCTGAACCGCAGCAAAAAAGGCAGCAGTGTCTTTGCGCACCATCTGCCAGACCGCCGCGGCAAGTGCGCCAACCCCTTGGGCCAATACGTACTCTGTCTTGCCAACCTCGGCTTTGTCCTGAGGATCAACCAAAGTGTCTGTTGTTGCGCGCATGGCAAACCGAAGCACCTCGTGACCAGCGGCTTCGAGTGCGCGTATTTCACGGCGAATAAAACTCTGCGAAGGTTGCGGGTAGGTGTTGAGGATGTAGGCGATTTTCAAAAGACGATCCTTTGTCCGGTCGCAGTGCACGGCGCGCGCCCGGTAATTTGGCGACTTCCGGGCGTGGCTACGCTTTGGGTGCCTGCGCCTTGCGTGCCATGCGGGCGGTTCGGCCCTTGAGTTTCACAGCTTCGGCAATGACGATCACAGGGCGCAGCCCGGTTTCCCGTTCCATCTGGCGTGCAGTGCGCAGGACGGGATGCCGTAAGTCAAGCAAGAATGCCACGGCAATTGCCGCGATGACCGAGGCCATGCCGCCGAGGAGCGCCACGATTTTCCGACTGCGGGTGTAGGGATAATCCGGCACTTGCGCCTCTTCGAGGGTGATCAGGCGCTCACCCCGCGCGGCAGCCTCCAGCGAAAAACCAACCTCTGCTTCGTTACGGCGGGTCGATATGACCTCAAGCTGGTCCTGAAGCTGATCCATCCGGCGGTCGAAACTGGCCAATGTGCGGTCGATTTCGGGCGAGGTTTGCAGGCTTTCCTTGAGGGCTGTGCGCCGCTCATTCAGGAGGGTACGTTGTGAGGCCAGGCTGGCAAGCTGCGCATCAATTTCGTCTTCCAGACGCTTGACTGTGGCCGCGCGCGCAGAAGGGTAAAATCGGGTGCGCGCAAGTTGGGCCGCAATCATGTCGCGGTCCAGGGCCAGTATCGCAGTGTTCAGACTGGAAATCTCGTCGCGGCGAAAGGCAACGCTGCCTTCGATAGACAGATCATTTTCGCTGCGAAAGGCTTGGAGTTCTTGCTCAAGTGCGGCGATGTCACGCACAATGTTGGCTTCCTGCCTTTCGAAGAATTCAAGGGTTTCGCGGGTCTGTTCCTGGCGTTGGGTGGCTGACAGGGAGCGGGTCCGGTTGGCAAACTCATGGGCGACCGCCTGCGCCTGTTCGGCGCTGTCCATTTCCGCAGTGATTGTCAGGACGGAAATGGTGCCGTCATCAGCAAACCCTTCACGTGCCGCAGCAACACCCGTGATCGTCACCGCACTGCGCAGCAAGTCCACCTTTTCGGAAAGCCGCAAACCCGATGCGTCCTCATATAGGCCAAATTTATCGATCATCCCGATCAGGTTATCGCGGGCCATCAATTGTTGTTCAATCAACTGCAGGCGGCGCGCAGATGAGCCTTCGACCGTTGATGGGGCGAGGTCATTGGCAATCGTGGGCTGTTCAATCTGAATGACTTCGGCGGACTGATACATATGTTGCTGCATCAGGGCAAAAACGATGGAAACGATGCATCCCAAGAAGATCACACTCAAGATCAGCCGCGCCCGGCGGCGCAGCAAATCCAGAAAGTCATCCAACGAATAGATCGGACCCATCAGCCTGCGTATCCCAATATCAATGAGTTCGGGTGCACGCACCCGCAAGGCCCGGTTTTGACCAGTTTAAACCATAGCAATCCGGTGATCATAGGGCTTCCTACATAATTCCAACAGGGGTTCAGACGGCGGATCAGGTGTAGCGAACAATGCTTGAACGGCGCGCCCGGTTTAATACAACGCCCAACAATGGTACCTGCCCACCCAACATCTGTTCGCATTCAGTCAACTGGAGTGCGGTAGTCTGGGTCCCGTCTGACACCAGCAAAACGCCATCTAGATGGGGCAAAAAGGCCGACACATCATCAAAAGCCAGCATCGGCGGCATATCATAGATCACGATCTCGGGCTGCAGGGCTGATTGCATCTGTTGCAACGTCCGTATCGTGGTTGCGTTCTGAAGCGTTTCGGCGGCAAGTTCATGTGGTTCACTGTTCAGTCCGAGGGCCAACGTGTCACTGCACCGGACCAAATGCTCGGCCATCGCGGTGCGGCCGCCCAGAAATTCTTGCAGTGGACCGCGGGCTTGTATGTCAACGGCTGCCGCGGCGCCGGGATTTCGCATGTTAAAATCCATCAAGATTGAACGCGACCCGGCAATGCGCGACAGGCTGAGCGCCAGATTGACCGCCGTAAAGGTCGTGCCACATCCAGTCGTCGGGGCGGTCACCGCGATGTTTGTCCAGCCATGTTCCTGCGCGGTCTGGCGCAGACGTGTGCGCAATACATCAAAGGCGTGGGCATCGCTACGGCCAAGATCGCTGTCGATGGCGGTTTTGGTCGCGGTGGGCGTACCCCTTGTGCCCGGCGCTTCGATGCTCAGGTCTTGCCAACGCGTATCCTCAGCAGATTTTACAAACGATGGCTTTTCCGGGACTACGGCAGAGAGTTCAAGCAGCCGCTTTTGCGACTGTTCATTCATGATACGACGCGGTCGAATGCCGTGGCGCATTCCGCTAAGAAAGGCAGACATTGATTTGCCTTGGACCGCCGCATCCTGCGATGGTTTGGATGATTCAGCGACAGGATAGTTATCCTTCATTGCATCCCACTTTGGCGGTTTGGACATGCGTCAATCTTACACCTGATCTGTGCTGATCCACAATAAGTCTCGCCTCAATATCCGGTCCGGCGCAAGACCACACCGATCGTCTTGTAGAGCACGGTAAGATCCAACATGAACGAAATATTGCGCAGATATTCCGCATCGACTTCGTTGCGATGAGAGAGCCGCGTGTTGTCGCGTGCAGACACCTGCCACAGACCTGTAACGCCAGGTCTAAGAGCGAAATAGGCATCCGATTCACCATACATGGACAATTGCTCCGGCATCATCGGGCGTGGCCCGACAAGGCTCATATCACCTTTCAAGACATTGAAAAGTTGAGGAAGTTCATCCATGGATGTGGCGCGCAGGAAGTGACCAACGCGAGTGACACGCGGGTCGTTGCGTAGTTTTTGCAATTCGTTCCATTCGCGCCGGCGGGCCGGATCGGAAGCCAGATAGGCCTCCAGCACCGCATCCGCATCGCGCACCATCGTGCGCAACTTCAGAATTTTGAAGCGTTTGCCGTTTTTCCCCAGACGCTCTTGTGTGTAAAAGGGCGACCCGCCCTCGACCCAGAGCGCAACAGCGCAAAATGCAATAAACGGGACGGAAAAGGGCAGGGTCAAAAGGATGATAAGCCCATCCAGCAGCGGTTTGACCAAGCCACGATAAAAACCACTCGCTTCGGCTTTGCGGGCAACAGCACCGTCCCAGACATAGCTGCGGCGTACCGACGACACGGCAAACCGTTCAGACCTTAAAATTGCGGGATTGCCATCAGCAGGTAATGGGCCAAATTCAAATTGGCCATACCCCAGTTGGTTCGTCTTATAACTATTCATGATAACCCCTCCAGGGCATATCGCTACTCTTTACTCTCAACTACGCGTTGACCCTAACTGCGCTCTGCATAGTTCCAACAACGGAAACGGTGACCCAGCGGCAGCTCAAATCACGTGCTCTATACATTACGTTCAGCTCACGCCGATGGTTAACCTAACGTCAACCAATCATCGCGATTTCGTGATCGAAAACATTTCCATCACGCGTTCACCGGACCAACTGTCACATTCATAACAGTTTTTAACCGCAAATGAGGCAATTTCTTTGAAACAAACTGTTTCTTCTAAGGCACAAAAGATATTCCCTCTATACGTGTATCTTTATGCGATTAAAGAAGAATTCGCTCTGAAGCCGATCAGACACTTGCCGAATCCGGGGGAAAAACACCGTTGTCGCCAGAGGCTGACTGAACGATCTGAGGACCGCATGGATTGAACAGTATGAGTTGCTGGTGAGAATGGTTTTTTCAATAGATCACACTCGGTCCTTCTATTCTCGTGGATCAAAGGATGTCACGGGATGATCCGGGATTGGCTGACCGTCAGGCAGAAACCCGTTTGCGCATGACTGACATGGCAGGCCAGTATCTGACGGAAGGCAAAGCCCAAGCATCCCCAAATGTGCCGTGACATGGCCAATAGCAGGCAGCATGCGTTCAGGAGCGAATTCAAAACAACAGTTCAAATGGAAAAGTGGCAGCCCGTAGGGGAGTCGAACCCCTCTTTTCAGGTTGAAAACCTGACGTCCTAACCGATAGACGAACGGGCCACTGGTCGTGAGCGGTTCTTTAGGTAAATGACGCGTAGGGTGCAAGCAGAAATTTCCCGTAGATGACAGAAATTGTATTCAGGCCGCACTGGCATCCTCAAGCCTGAGCTGCACAGAACGTTTGCCCCGCCAGGTATTGATATCCAGCCGCCCTGCCAGATGAAACCGCGCGCCGCCATGGTTTTCCATCGCAGGGCCAAGCGGGCCATCAAATGCACCAAAGGCGATCGCGTCCATCGTGGCCCCCAAACCATCGCCAAAAGTGACCTTGAGGTGGTTCTCGCCCACCCGTTTGGCAAAGCGGATCTGGATGTCGGAAAAGACAAAGCGCGGGGCAGGGGCGGCGGCCCCAAAGGGTCCGGCTTCCTCAATCTTTTCGACCAGTTCAACCGTCGCGGCACCCGGCATCAACAGACCGGTCACCGCAAGGTCAGATGGCCCGGCCAGATGCGCGCCCTGTTTTGCCAACAACGCGCCGAGGCGCGCCATGGCCGCGTCCAGCTTGTCCTCGGCCACGGTCAGCCCCGCGGCCATCTTGTGACCGCCCCCTTTGATCAACAACCCTTCGGCCGCGAGCCTTTGGATGGGCGCACCAAGGTCGATGCCAGAAACAGACCGACCCGACCCTTTGCCAATGCCGTCCTCGATCCCGATTACCACTGCGGGCCGGTTTGATGCTTCTTTCAGCCGCGCAGCGACAATGCCGACCACACCGGGGTGCCAGCCGGGCCCCGACGCCCAGACGAGCGGTGCGTCAAATCCACGTTCCTCGGCCTGAGCCAGGGCCGCAGCGCGCACCGACGCTTCAACATCCCGGCGGTCGGTGTTTAACGCGTCAAGGCGTTCGGCCAGCGCGGCCGCCTCGTGCGGATCGTTCGTCGCCAGAAGCCGTGCACCCAGATCGGCCTGACCAATGCGCCCGCCTGCATTGATGCGCGGGCCCAGCAGGAATCCCAGATGATAGGATGTGGGTGCCGTATCCATGCGCGCAACATCGGCCAGCGCCGCAAGGCCAACCCGCGCCCTCTGCGCCATAATCCGCAGGCCCTGGCGCACAAAGGCGCGATTGACACCGATCAAAGGGGCCACATCGGCAACTGTTGCAAGGGCCACCAAATCAAGCAGGCCCATCAGGTCCGGTCCCTTGCGATCGCTCTCCCGAAGGTGCCGGCCCACTTCGACCAACATCAGAAATACCACAGCGGCGGCACATAGATGTGCAGATGCGCCATCTTCGTCTTGCCGGTTCGGGTTTACAACCGCCAGCGCATCCGGCAGCACCTCACCCCCCAAATGGTGATCCAGCACAATCACATCTGCGCCCTTTGCCGCAGCAATCGGCCCATGGGACAGGGTGCCGCAATCGACGCAAACAATCAGATCATGATCTGTTGCAAGGGCTGCCATGGCCTCTTCATTCGGGCCGTAGCCTTCGTCGATGCGGTCAGGAACATAAAGCGTGGCGGTGTGACCCATGTCGCGCAGCCAAACCAGCAGCAATGCCGCAGAAGAGCCGCCATCCACATCGTAATCGGCAAAAACAGCAATACGTTGCCGCCCGTCAAGGGCGCTCAGAAACCGGCGCGCTGCGCTTTCCATGTCTTTCAGCGACCTTGGATCAGGCAACAGATCCCGTATCGAGGGGGCCAGAAATGCGTCGGCATCCGCTGGGGCGACACCGCGCCGCGCCAGCACCTGACACACGGGCTCCGGCAGGTCGGTTTGCTGCGCCAACACCTCGGCTGCGCGTTCCACATCGACCCCGGGACCAACCCAACGCCGCCCGGTCAGGGATGTCTCAACGCCCAGATACGCCATGACCCATCCCTCATTTCACCCTTTTACAAATACCGTCCGACATATGCCGCAGCCACCGGCCTCTGCGTTATTCCACCGGTGTGCGATAGTTCATGCGCCGCACGGATCCGGTCTTGGAGCGCATGATCAGGGTTTCCGTGGTCATCCAGCCGACTTCGCGTTTGACACCCGGTACCAGATTGCCATCCGTCACCCCTGTGGCGGCAAAGATGACATCTTCGGTCACCATCTCGTCGCGGCGATAAATGCGGTCGAAATCGGTGATGCCCGCCTTGGTGGCGCGGCCGCGTTCATCGTCATTGCGAAACATCAGGCGGCCATACATCTGGCCGCCCATACATTTCAGCGCGGCAGCGGCCAACACGCCCTCAGGCGCGCCGCCCTGGCCCATGTACATGTCGATGCCGGTGGAGGGGTCTGCGCAATGCATGACCCCGGCCACATCGCCATCGGTGATCAGCCGGATCGCCGCCCCTGTTGCGCGCACCTCAGCGATCATCGCCTCGTGGCGGGGGCGTTCCAGAATGCACACGGTGATGTCGCCCGGATCACATTTCCTGGCCTTGGCCAATGCCTTGACGCGCTGACCCGGCGACATATCCAGTGTCACCACATCCGTCTTGTATCCCGGACCAATCGCCAGCTTGTCCATATACACATCCGGCGCATGCAGCATCGAGCCGCGCGGCCCCATCGCAATCACCGTCAGGGCATTCGGCATGTCCTTTGCCGTCAGCGTGGTCCCTTCCAATGGGTCCAGCGCAATGTCGACACCGGGGCCATTGCCGGTTCCGACCTCTTCGCCAATGAACAACATCGGTGCCTCATCGCGTTCGCCTTCGCCGATCACCACGACACCGGCAATATCAAGCAGGTTGAGCTGCTCTCGCATTGCATTGACTGCCGCCTGATCCGCGGCCTTTTCGTCGCCTTTACCGATCAGCTTGGCCGATGCCAACGCGGCGGCCTCAGACACGCGGGCAAGGCCCAGCGACAACATCCGATCTTGAAATTGGGCAGTGAGGGTCATGAGGCAGGGTCCTTAGTATTGGTATTTCATGTTTCGTCTAGCGCTCAGGGGGGATTGATACAAGGTTTGGTGTTGGTTTGCAGGGCTTGGGAGTAACTGGTGAATGTCGGCAGTGTGCCCGTAGCTAACGGTTCCGCCAACCGCTAGAATGTCCGTTCTTCGCTTAAGCGCATATTGCTTCAGGGTTCGCGTCAGCGCAAAAGCAGTCTCATAAACCCATCAAATCTGACCGGAATAACGATCAGTTTGTCGAATTAATTGTTCCGATGCTATAACCGCTTCATGCCGACGGCGTTTCGCTATATGCTGGCTTTCGTTGTAAATTGTTCTTTCGGGGTGCCATTAATGGTCGTTGTTCGGCACACTTACATTCTTAACATTGGCTCCGGCCCTTCGGGCGATCTGACTGGTCACATCTACCGTCAAACGGTGACGTATGCCGCCTTTTGTCACATGGCAGCACTTGCAGCGGAGTGGTTCTCGGCGAAGGATAAGTTATGAAAGACCAGTCACCCGTGCGCGCCCATATTTTCACCAACATAAGCCAGCAACTGATTTTCAAACAGTCTCCCGACTTTTCTGCAGAAATCGACGGCGTTCTTTTCACTTGCGGGCTGGAAATACCGGACGATATCGACGTCTTATTGATGTATACGAGAGCGTCTTACTCTGTGAAAACGTCTCTCACTCGTAATCGAACGATCTTTTATGCCGGAGAGCCTGACGTCATACACCCGTATTCCACGAGGTTCTTAAATCAGTTCGGAACGGTTATGACCACGAGCCCAAAGCCCCTAGCGACCAGAAAGGTTCAAGGCACTATTTGTTCGATGCCGCAATCTCAAAAATGCTGCGCGCGCGAGAGCAAAAGACATGGGAAAACAATCGTGCCAGTCTAGATGAAGGCCGCAGGCGCGCTATTCACGACTACAACTTGATGCGCAATTTCGCTCGACTTGTCAGGGAAGCAATGGCGATGGATGAGGTCACTGAAAAACCTAGCCGACCCTGGATCATTCGCTCCGAGCGGTCATTATGGCCGGAGAGAGGTGCTCGCGGCTCGCTTGCTGGATTTATTCTGCGGCGAGGGTTACAATTTTTTGATCCGGAAATAGAGCTTCGACTTTCCGGAGTAATGCGTCACTTAGATGAACGAAAGTCACTCCGGCGCGCTTTGAAACATGCGCAAATCGAAGCGGCGCGTGACTAGGAATTATTATTGAATAATTAAGAGTATCGGCCTTCTTCGCTGCAACTTCCAGCAAGCCGCCGTTCAAATCAGATGGTCAAAATGCTACTTTGTCCGCATTCCGTACATAACCCTGAAGCTTGTCTACCCGCTCAAACTTCCTCAATTCGCAGTGCTACCGGTGCACCCGACATTACGCCTGTGCCATCCATTGCCGCAATTGCGGTATCCAGCGCGGCGCGCGAGGTTTTGTGGGTCACGATCAGAACCGGGGCTGATGTGTCGTCGTGTTCGTATTGGCGCATGCGGTTGATGCTGACCCCTGCGTCGCCCAGAACGGTGGCGATCTTGGCCATGGCCCCGGGTTTGTCGACCAGCGCCATGCGCAGGTAATAGGGGGCAGGGCGCTGTGATGTGGCGGCCACCGGGGTTTCCAGCTTTGCTGCGGGTTGACCAAAAACAGGGCCGGTCCAGCCCCGTGCGATGTCGCAGACATCGGCCATGACGGCAGAGGCTGTCGGCCCCATCCCGGCCCCTGCGCCGCGCAGCACGATCTGGCCCACGGCATCGCCGTCGATGACGACCATATTGGTGCCGCCATCAAGCTGGCCCAGCGGAGAGGTGTCCGGCACCAGGCAGGGCTGCATCCGCTGCTCAAGCCCGCGCCCGGTCTTTTCGGTCACGCCCAGAAGCTTGATCTTATATCCCATATCTGCGGCGGCACGGATGTCTTCGATGCTGACGCGCTCGATCCCTTCCAACTGGATGCCGTCAAAATCAACCTTGGTCCCAAAGGCGATGGACGAGATGATCGCAAGCTTATGGGCTGCATCAATGCCGCCGACATCGAGCTGCGGATCGGCCTCAAGATAGCCCAGACCGTCGGCCTCGGCAAAAATCTCCTGATAGTTTTTGCCGGAGGTTTCCATGCGGGTCAGGATATAATTGCACGACCCGTTCATCACGCCCATGACGCGGGTGATCTCATTGCCTGCCAATCCTTCGGTCAGGGTCTTGATCACCGGAATGCCACCCGCAACAGCCGCCTCATACCGCAGGACAAGGCCATTGCCTTCGGCCAGTTCTGCCAGTGCCTGACCGTGGATGGCAAGCATCGCCTTGTTTGCGGTCACCACGTGTTTGCCTGCCTTGAACGCGGCCTCTGTGGCGTCTTTGGCGGGGCCGGTCTCTCCGCCCATCAGTTCCACAAACACATCCACATCGTCGCGTGTGGCCAGGGCGACGGGGTCGTCTTCCCAGGCGTAGCCTGCCAATGACACCCCACGGTCGCGGTCCTTGGTGCGTGCAGATACGGCGGTGATTGCGATGGCGCGGCCCGTGCGCGCCTCAATCAGTTTGGCCTGTTGGCGGATGATGCGCACCACGCCGACTCCGACCGTTCCCAGACCTGCAATACCAAGGCGAAGCGGTTTTGACATGGGGCACGATCCTTTGTGGTGCGTGTGGTGAGGGTGATGTTGCCGCGATGTAGCGGGTTCGCGCAGTCCATGCAACGCGGCAATCGGTTATTGCAGGCCTTGTTCCAGACGTTGTTTTTCGCGACCGGACAGAACCGACCCCCGCAGCCGCGCGGCACGCGCCCGCAACCGGGCAACACGCGCATTCAATGCGGCTTCGGTCTGAACGGCATCAACGCGTCCCGCAGTGGCCGAAGCCAAAAGCGGGTCAAGTGGCACCAAAGCGGGATAATCGGCGTTTTCAAGTGCCGGTGTGATCGTGCGATCCAGTGCCGGAAATTGCGTGCAGGCGCTGAGCGCCAACAGGGCAAGGGACAAAGAACAAAAAGATGCACGCCATTTCATGACCATGTTCTTGCACCAGTGCCGCTTTGCGCGCAAGCGGGCTTTGCTTTTGAACAATTGTTCATTAATTTGGCCCAATGGCACGTACCGCAGGTTCACATTCCGATATTACTGGCCCTCGGGTGCGTGCAGCAGCTTTGCGGTTGTTCGCCCGAGATGGCTATGCTGCGGTGTCGATGCGCGCCATTGCGGGCGAGGTCGGCGTGCAGGCGGGTGCACTTTATAATTATACGCCCGACAAGCAATCGCTGCTCTTTGATCTGATGCGCGGGCATATGACCGATCTGCTTGCCGAGATGCCAACAAACAGCGAGGCCTTACCGCTGACCCGATTGCGTGCCTTTGTCGAATTTCACATCCGCTTTCACGCGGATCGGCCTGATGAAGTGTTCATCGCCTATATGGAGTTGCGCAATCTCACCCCAGAGAATTTTACCGTGATCGAGACCTTGCGGCGGCAATACGAAGATCAGCTTGAGGCGATCCTGAAACAAGGTGTTGCAGACGGCGAATTTGACGTCGCTGACACCAAGATCGCAACCCTTGCCGTCATCGCAATGCTTACCGGCGTTAATACGTGGTTTCGTGCTGGTGGGCGGCTGTCGCTTGACGAGGTAAGTGCGCAGTACTGGGGCATGGTGCGCAAGGCGGTTGGGGCGCGATAGCGCCCCGTCTTGCAGCCCTCAGTACAATCCGCGCCGCAAGAGTTGGCGCATCGGGTCAGACACCCGGAACGACGGCTGATCATTGCCGGACCGGCCCAACGCGAACGAGACGCCTGCGCGAAGGGTCGTGTCACCGCCTGCCGCGTTGCCGCCAGACAGCCAATCATGCGAAACTTCGGCAAAGAGTGCCGAAGGCGTGTTTGAAATCCTCATATTGACGCCAAATGTGACTTCATGTGCCACGGCGCTGAAGTTTCTTTCGTCAAATTCGGTGATATCATAGTGACCAGAAAAGCGTGTGTTCTCGGTGGCTTGCCAGTGAAGCCCCGCACCCGCCGTGACCCAATCCAGATCGTTGTCCGTCGACAGGCCAATGCCTGCCCGCACTTCGGCGTTCACGTCATCTGACAGCGCAAACATGCCAACGGCACCAATCTGGCCATAGGTCGAAGACTTGTTGTTCTTATCCGCAACCATCAACGACAGCCCGTATTTTTGCCCTTCGCGCGGTGCCATGTAGAGCACTGTGCCGAAGCGCCCGATGCCGCCGTTGCTGCGTTCTTCGTATTGCAGATCGAATTGCAGGCCATGGTGCTTTGTGATTGCGACATCAACCGTACTTGAAACGGAGCCACCTTCGCTGGCGTGATTTGAAAACCCAAAGCGCAGGTCCGCGCCAATGATGCCTAATTCAGTATCTGTGAGGGTTTGTGCGGTTGCGGGGAAAGCGCCAAGCAAGGTCAGTATGGCGGCGGTGAAAAGGGGATGGGACATGGAAAATTCCTTTGATCGACGATAAAAAAATGCACCGGCCCCCGTCGGTCAATGAGGGTCTTATGGTCGATCAGGCGATTTTAGGAAAGTTTAATCTAAACAAATGGTTAAGTGGTAAATTGGTTAACACCAAAGTTCAAATGTGGCAGGGGTGAAGGATCTCTTCACCCCTTGTTTTGTTAATGCACGGGCTTGATGAACTTGCCATTGCGCAGATCGGCAAAGGCTTGTTGCAGCTCTGCTTGAGTGTTCATCACGATAGGGCCATGCCAGGCCACCGGCTCTTCAATGGGTGCACCGGAAATCAGCAGGAAACGAATACCTTGGGGCCCTGCCTGGACGGTAACCTCATCGCCGGATCCAAACCGGACCAGGGTACGGTCACCTGACAGATCGCGAATGTTAAGCTCTTGGCCTGCAACCTCTTTTTCCAACAACACGCCCGAAGGGGCAGAGGCATCCGCAAAGGCACCCGCGCCGCCAAATACATAGGCAAAGGCGCGTCGATAGGTGTCGATGCGAAAGGTCTTTTTGACGCCCGCAGGCACAATGATATCAAGGTATTGCGGGTCTGCTGCGACGCCATCAACCGGCCCTGTTTTGCCCCAGAAATTGCCGGTGATGACCTTGACCACGGTGCCGTCATCATCGGTAATCACGGGAATATCGGCGGCTGTCACATCCTGATAGCGCGGCGCGGTCATCTTTTGCGCGGCAGGCAGATTGCCCCAAAGTTGAAAACCGTGCATCTGGCCACGCGCGTTGCCGTGCGGCATTTCCTGATGCAGAATGCCCGATCCTGCGGTCATCCACTGCACGTCACCGGCACCCAGTGACCCGACATTGCCCAGTGAATCGCCATGATCCACCGTGCCTTCAAGGACATAAGTGATCGTTTCAATGCCGCGGTGCGGATGCCATGGAAAGCCCTTTTCGAAATCCTCGGGCCGTTCGTTGCGAAAGTCATCAAACAGCAGAAAAGGGTCCAGTTCCGATGGGTCCTGAAAGCCAAAAGCGCGGTGCAGTTTGACGCCTGCACCCTCCATCGTCGGCACGGCGCGGCGGGTTTCGAGTGTGGGTCTGAGGGACATTTCCGCTCTCCTATGGAATGATGAACCCAAGATAACCACGGCGCGCCAAATTCCAAGTCAGCCCCACACACGTGTTCTGTGCAAAAATGCGCAAGGCCCTTGGTTCGAGCGACCTATTGCAGTTCGGTTGAACCACTGATGGCATTTTCTGTCTTGCCCGTGGCCTGATCGGTCAGCGACACAAAGGTACCGCCGCCGGTAGCACCCGCAAAGACATCGGTGCCCCCAACGGTTGTCCATTCCCCGGTGATTGCCCCTTCGGCTGTCATCCCGGTGGCGACCCATTTGGTGAAGGTGATTGCGCCCATGGCGGTCCTGAACACGCAGTGCCCCTGGCCCGAAGCGGCGGGCGGCTGAAGCTCCAGCGTGCCGCTGCACTCGCCCTTCATGCCGCTAAGCAGCGTGCCCGCATCGTCCTGATTGTTGCTGGTATATTCTGTGCTGGTAAACACAATCATGTGTCCGTCGTCGATCGGAAAATAAGTGTTACTTGTCTGACCATAAGCGACGGATGACATGTCGAGCGTGCCCCCCGCGATGCCGGGCAATGCAGTGGTGGCAGTGAGAAACGCAGCGATAAAAAATGGTTTCATGACAAAAAATCCTTAAAAAAATACCGAAAAAATTAGGGCCTGCAGGCAACAGAGTTGATCAGGCACCTTTGTCTGGTGCGGTGGTTGGCCATTTCCAAAAATATTGGATAAGCCCCCCCGTGGTGACTTATCATAGGTTAATACCGGGTCGAAGTCATCAAGATTTCGCCACACGCCTGCTTTCCTGAACCAGCTTTGGCTAGATGTCGCGCGCCCACCAATCGCCGGGTTTTTTGCGTCCACCGCGCTTTCGGTCCATCCAAAGTGCCAGGTGGCGCAGGGGTGACAGCGCGATTTTCAGCCATGCCTTGTTCTGCCATTTGGAAAAGTCCCGATTGAACGGGCACACCCGCATGCAGATCGCGCAATCCGATGACATCTTGGCCCAAAAACCAAAGCATTTTTCTGCATCAGAGGTCCATTTGCGCACACCTTTGATGGCGGACACGTCGGTGCTGATCTTGGGCGGGCCAAAGGGAAGCGCCTTGACCGGGCAGGCATCCGCACACTTTGTGCAGATGTCGCAGAAGGCCCGCACGCCGCGTGGTTTGGGCGTGTCGTGGGTCAGCGGCAAATTGGTAAAGATTTTGGAAAACCGCAGGCGCGGGCCAAATTCGGGCGTAATCACCATTTGATTGCGGGCATATTCGCCCAAGCCGGCCTTGATCGCGTAGGGTATCACCAAGCCTGTGTCGTTCATGGATGCCGTCGCTTCATAGCCGAGATTGCGGATATAGGCGGCCAGCTGCATGACCACTGCGGCTTCGTGGCTGTATTCACGCCCGGTTGCGGCCCCGGCCAGCGCGGACGGGTAGGTGGCGACCAGATTCTCTTCCATCTGATGGCCCATCACGATCACGGATGTCATACCCTGGGGCAGATCATTCGGGGCCTCAGACATATCGCGGGTGTCCACGCGGGACGCATAAAGCCATCGGTCGTCCATATCTGTGATGCCGCAAAGGTCCGCCCCGAAAAACCGCGCAATGCGTTTAATCTCTGACGCCATTCTTGCGGGGTCATCGACGGGTTGCTGCATGGGGGCCACGGGCGTGTCATTGGCGATCGCTGCTTGAAACCCCTCGCGCTTTCCTGCGTCGTTACCCCGGTTTGAGATGATGTCACTGACCAGCCAACTGGCATTGCGCAGGGCAAAATCGCGTTGGGTAAATCCATCGCCGCGGCGTGGTGCCGCTTCCATCCGGTAGGAGGCAAAAAACTGATCGGTCTGCTTTGAGCGGATGCGGTCATCCCAAAAGGCGCGGGTGAACATGTCATTGCGCTGGGTGAACCGTTCGAATTCCGCTGTGACCTCAATCCCGGCGGCGGTGTCATCAGGGTGAGGTGTCGGGTGGTTTGACGGATAGCTCATTGGCCATGATTGGGCGGTGGGAACGCAATTGTCAAAGGGTGCAGGGCGCGTGGCGTTCACGTGTCTTTGGAGCGCCAACGCTGTACGCTGTGTTCCCCTGTCACCTCAACAATTCGGGACGTTTACCGCCAAGCCGCCAAGCGAAGTTTCTTTATATTTTTCGCTCATATCCGCCCCGGTCTGGCGCATGGTTTCGATGCATGCATCCAAAGGCACCAGATGCGTGCCATCACCGCGCAGCGCAAGAGATGCCGCAGAAACAGCCTTGATCGCGCCCAGACCATTGCGTTCGATACACGGCACCTGCACCAACCCTTTGATCGGATCACAGGTCATGCCGAGATGATGTTCCAGTGCGATTTCCGCCGCGTTTTCAACTTGTTCTGGCGTCCCACCCATGACCGCACACAGACCTGCGGCAGACATGGCAGCGGCCGATCCGACCTCGGCCTGGCACCCGGCCTCGGCACCTGAGATTGAGGCGTTGAATTTTACCAGACCACCAATGGCGGCGGCGGTCAGCAGGAAATCCTCGATGTGGCTTTCGGATGCGCCGGGCACATGGTCGAGGTAATAGCGCAGGGTCGCGGGCATCACACCTGCGGCTCCATTGGTGGGCGCGGTGACGACCTGCCCCCCGGCTGCGTTTTCCTCGTTCACGGCCATGGCATAGACGCTCATCCAGTCGTTGATCGTATGGGGTGCCTGCAGGTTCATGCCGCGTTCGGCCTGCAACGCATCATGGATGCCCTTGGCGCGGCGTTTGACCGACAGACCACCGGGCAGGGTGCCGCCGGTTTCCAAGCCGCGGTTGATGCAGTCGTTCATCACTTGCCAAAGGCGCTTTGATCCTTCGCGCAGATGCACCTCGCCGTTGCGCGACACCTCGTTGGCGCGTTTCATGCCCGCGATGGTTTTGCCGGACGCCTTGGCCATCTCAAGCATTTCGGCAGCGGATTTAAAAGGGTAGGGGATCGGCGCGCCTTCGTCTGTGTCCTTGCCCGCCGCAAGTTCAGCCTCGGTCATCACAAAGCCGCCGCCGATGGAATAATACGTTTCGCGCAACACCACGTCGCCCTGGGCGTCCGTGGCCATCAGCATCATCCCATTGGCATGGCCGGTGAGTTTCACATCATAGTCAAAGATCATATCCGTTTTGGGATCGAATTTCAGCGCTGGCAGGTCCGGCACAGTGATCTGGTGGGTGTTGTTGATTGCCTGCAGCGCTGCTTCGGCCTTTTCGGCGTCATAGTCTTGCGGGGTGAACCCGGCGAGGCCAAGGATGGTGGCGCGGTCTGTGGCGTGGCCGACACCGGTAAACGCAAGCGATCCGTGCAGCGATGCCCGCAGGCCGGCAAAGTTGAAAGGAGAGGTGCGCATCAGGTCCAGAAAACGTGCAGCGGCAACCATTGGGCCCATTGTGTGGGATGAGGACGGGCCAATGCCGACCTTGAACATATCGAAAACCGAAAGAAACATTATATGGCGCTGCCTTCTGGTGGCGTGGGGGGATGGGGTGCAGTGAAGGGTGTATCACCCAGACCTTCGGCGTTTTGCAAGGCGTGGGTGCAGGGCAGTGTTTCAAGATGCGCACAAAGCTGCGCAAGGGCTGGATAGCGGGACAGATCAAACCAGGAGCGGTCGGCATCACGCGGATAAAGCGCGGGCCAGCGCAGGACACCGGCAATATAGAAATCAAGAACAGTGGGGTCCAGAGCGCCAAGCCATGCGGGTTTGGTTGCGGCAACCTGATCCAGTGCACCAAAACTGATGTGCAAATGGTGTTGCAAACCGTGGCGCAGGGCGGTTGCACTGTCGGCTGCAATGAACTTTTCAGGATAGAACAACATCCGCAACGCCGGGTGAATGGTGTTGCTGACAAAAAACAGCCACTTCAGGAAATCGCCACGTGCCGGATCTGTCGGTGCCGGGCCAAGGCCGCCATGGGTATCGGCAAGCCAAAGCAGTATCGCGCCGGTTTCAAACAGCGGCCCGTGCGGCGTTTCCAGCACCGGGATCAACCCATTGGGGTTCAGCGCACGGTAGGGTGGCTTGGTCTGTTCTGCGTTGGTGCGGTCCACCAACACCGTGCGGAAATTCAGCCCGGCATGCTCAAGCGCAAGGCGGATGATCAAGGATGCGTTATCAGGGGCATAGTGCAGCACATAGGTCATGGCGCAGTCTTACCGCGCAAGCGCAATCGCGCACACATCAAAAGCGACGCTTGGCACCCTGTTTTCAGCTTAGCGTATAGGTGACAAGCTCGACCGCACCGCAAAAGCCCCGGATCGGATACGGGCCGAGCTGTTTCGCTGTCACATCGCACACTTCTGCGAAATCTGCTGTGGCAATCAGAGGCACCTCAAGATCACGGGTCAGCCCTTCGATCCGGCTGGCAAGGCCCACGGCGGCACCGGTCGCGGTGAAGTCCAGCCGTTTGGCCGTGCCGACATTGCCGTAGATCACTGACCCGACATTCAGGGCAATGCCGAAATCAAATTCTGGCAAACCGTCGCTTTTTCGTTTCCTATTCGCATGTTTCGGACGCGCAATCGATTTGCTGGCCGTCACCGCGTTCGATATGTCCGGCTAAAATCTGTTGCCCGGATATGGGGCCCAGATAGGTTTCCAAAACTGCCGATGTTAGCAATTGGTCGTTGTCCACTCTGATACAGGTGCAAAGCGGCGTGATCAGCCGTTCAATCCCCGCCAGCTCCGGCTGTTATAACCCGGTGGAACGATCTGTGGAAAACGACAAGATAGCCCCACGAAATTCTGTTGCTACGATTGTCTCAAGGACTTGCGGCATGCCAAAGCTACGTTTGAATGCCGCGTACCCGGTGGTCCCTTTTGACGCCAGTTGTGCAAACATATCATAGCGCGACCTCATCTGGATCGGTGAGATCGGAATATAGGCGATCACGGTTGCTTTTGATTAGATCGATAAGCGGGTTTTCCATTTGCTCGACAATATTCGCGTAGCTTCTGGGATGGCATCGGGTGGTGACCTGGCCGCTGTCGCGTGTCCAGCGCATCTCAATGACACCAATTACCGGATGCAGGATCGACCGCCCAATGCTGATCCGCGAAATTGCAATGCCGCACCCGACAAGCCGGGCTGCCATTTCTTTTACGGTGTCTGCAATTGGCTCATCTCTGAGCGATTGGGCCAGCAACCAGTCTGTTATGTTGTCGAAGTGGTCAGGCACGCGGCGGGTTCCTTTGCGCCGTGGTTATGAGAAAGTTTAAGAGAATTTCTTTGGAGTCGCTGTTTCTGTGCACATTTGCATGTCCCAAGGGGTCGCGCATGGCTGCCAAGGCACCTATAAGAACGAAAATGCCGCAAGGGAGTCGCTGCCATGGCTGGAGAACTGTCGCCGATTGATAAGGCAAAATTTGTGGCCGCCAAACGCGCGGCGCAATTTGTTGAAGACGGCATGCGCGTAGGTCTGGGTACTGGCTCCACTGCGGCGTGGCTGGTGCGTTGTCTGGGCGAAATGGTCCGTGATGATGGCCTCAGGATCAAAGGCGTGCCAACGTCGACGCGCACTGCGGAACTGGCGCGCGGTGTGGGCATTGAGGTGATATCGCTGGATGAAGCGAAGTGGCTGGACCTGACCATTGACGGCGCGGACGAATTTGACGGTGACCTGAACCTGATCAAAGGCGGCGGTGGCGCGCTTTTGCAGGAAAAGATCGTGGCGACCGCAAGCGACCAAATGGTGGTGATTGCCGATATTGGCAAAGAGGTCGAAAGCCTTGGGGCATTTCCCCTGCCCATCGAAGTCATTCCGTTTGGCTGGCAAACCACGCAGGCGCTGGTTGAGGAAACATTGATCAGCATGGATGTGCTGGGGCGCACGTCGTCGCTGCGGATGAATGGCGAGGTGCCGTTTATCACCGATGAGGGCAATCATATCCTCGATCTGCACCTGAGGCGTATCGGCAATCCGCGGCAACTTGCGCTGGTGCTGAACCAGATGCCGGGGGTCGTGGAAAACGGGCTGTTTATCGACATTTGTGACACGGTTGTGATCGGCTATGGGGATGGCAGGGTCGAGGTGCGCGATATAAATGAGGGTACCGTGGCAACAGAGCGTGTAGATTTCGTTGAATCCGACAATCTGTTTTCCGATCTATCTGACTGAGGAACGCAAGGCATGGCCAAAACTGAATTTGATTATGATCTGTTTGTCATCGGTGGCGGGTCGGGCGGCGTACGTGCGGCACGGGTGGCCGCTGGCGAACATGGCGCACGGGTTGGGCTGGCCGAGCATGACCGCTATGGCGGGACCTGCGTGATACGGGGCTGTGTGCCGAAAAAGCTGATGGTATTTGCCTCTGAATATGCGCATGTGGTCGACGAGGCGCATGCCTATGGTTGGGATCACAAGGCCGGTGGTTTTGATTGGTCCGCGTTTCGGGGCAAGCTGCACAGTGAACTGGACCGCCTTGAAGGGGTGTACCGAAATCTTTTGAAAAGCTCCGGCGTTGATACCTTCGATGCGCGTGCGACGCTTAAGGACGCGCATACCGTTGCGTTGTCGGGCGGTGAAACCAAGACAGCCAAACATATCCTGATTGCCACAGGCGGCCATCCGGTGCGTCCCGATCTGCCAAATGCCGATCTGGGCATTGTGTCAGATGATATCTTTCATCTGGATGAATTGCCCAAGTCGATGCTGATCATCGGTGGCGGCTATATCGCGTGCGAATTTGCCTGTATTATGAACGGCTTGGGTGTTGAGGTCACACAATATTATCGCGGCGCACAAATTTTGCGCGGCTTTGACGATGAAGCACGCGGGCTGGTTGCAGAATCGATGCGGGAAAACGGCGTTGATTTGCATCTGGGCACAAATATTGTCGAAATGTCGCTGGCCGCTGACCACAAGGACGGGCCAATGCCAACTGCATCTGATGCTGCAATGGGCGCATCTGCGCAGCAGCGCCGGGATATTCCGGGCAAATCAGGTGCCAAAGGCAGCCGTAAGGGTCCGATCTGGGTCAAATCCACCAATGGCACCGAAAAGGTGTTCGATATGGTGATGTTTGCCACCGGGCGTGATCCGTCGAGCCGCGAGATGGGGCTTGAGGAAATCGGCGTCAGTATCGGTCGCCGGGGCGAGGTCGTGGTGAATGAATACAGTCAGACCGGGGTGCCATCAATCTATGCGATTGGCGATGTGACGAACCGGGTCAACCTGACGCCGGTGGCGATCCGCGAGGGGATGGCGTTTGTACAAACTGTCTTTGCGGCTGAGCCAACGCCGGTTGATCACGAACTGATTGCTTCGGCCATCTTTACCCAGCCCGAAATGGGCACAGTGGGGATGAGCGAAGAAGAGGCGCGCGACAAAGAAGAAGTCGAGATATACTGCACGTCGTTCCGGCCCATGCAGACCGCCTTTGCGGGCAAACCAAATCGCGTCCTGATGAAACTGGTGGTATCCAAGAAAGATCGCACCGTTTTGGGCTGTCATATCGTCGCACCGCACGCCGGTGAGTTGATCCAACTGGCAGGCATCGCAGTAAAGGCAAAGTTGACCAAAGAACAGTTTGACGCGACATGTGCGGTGCATCCAACCATGTCCGAAGAACTGGTTACGATGCGCAATCCGATGCGCACCGCTTGATTTTCACAGTTTAACGCACAATTTTGTAACAAGATCGAGATTACGCCGCGAAGCGCGGCAGATGAGGGGAAAGACTTAGATGGCAGGCAATACAGGCGGTCCTTGGGGCGGCGGCGGTGACAACGGGAAAGGTGGCGGTGGTGATGATCGCTCCAACGGCAAAAGCGGCGGCGGGCGTGGTCCTGGCGGTGACAAACCGCAAATGCCCGAAATAGATGATCTGGTGAAAAAGGGCCAGGAACAACTGCGCGTCCTGATGGGCGGTGGTGGTCGTGACCGCACGGGTGGTCCGGGCGGTGGTGGCAATCGCGGTACCGGTGGTCCGATACTGACACGCGGCACTGTGGGCCTTGGCCTGCTGGCGGGTGTTGTGCTTTGGGGGTTTGCGAGCTTTTACACAGTGCGTCCCGAACAACAGTCAATTGAACTCTTCCTGGGCAAGTTCTCGTCAATCGGTACCGAGGGTTTGAACTTTGCCCCATGGCCTGTTGTCACGGCGGAAGTGTTTGATGTGACGACCAACCGCACCGAAAACCTGGGTGTGCGCAGTGGCAATTCCGACAATGAAGGTCTGATGCTGACCACGGATGAGAACATCGTAGACATTGATTTTCAGGTGGTGTGGAACATCAAGAATGCCAAAGATTTCAAGTTTTCCCTGCGCGACCCGGAAACGGCTGTAGGCGCTATTGCTGAATCAGCGATGCGCGAAGTGATTGCGCAATCCGAACTGGCACCGATCCTGAACCGCGATCGTGGCGTTGTCGCCGACCGGGTCAAGGAACTGATCCAGACGACATTGGACAACCGCGAAACTGGCATCAATGTGCTGCGTGTCAACGTCAACAAGGTCGACCCGCCCCAGCAAACGGTGCAGGTGACCAATGCATCTGGTCAGACATCAGCGCAATCTGTTGTGGATGCGTTCCGTGATGTGCAAGCCGCCGAACAAGAACGCGACCGGGTCGAACGTCAGGCGGACGCCTATGCCAACCGTAAAACCGCCGAGGCCCGTGGTGCATCGGCGCAATTGCTTGAGGCCGCAGAAGGCTACCGTGCGCGCGTCGTGAACGATGCGGTGGGTGAAGCGAGCCGTTTTGAAGCGGTTTTGACCGAATATGAGGACGCCCCTGACGTCACGCGCAAGCGTCTCTATATCGAAACCATGGAAAAAGTGTTGGGTGATGTGGACAAGATCATTCTTGAAAGCGGCGCTGGTGGTGGCAGCGGGCAGGGCATTGTGCCGTATCTGCCGCTCAATGAGTTACGTCGCAACTCTGGAGGGTCAAACTAATGCGTAAGGCTGGATTTTTGATCCCTATTGTGGTCATTGCCCTTGTGGCTGTGCTGTCCTCGATTTTTGTCGTGGATGAACGTGAAAAGGTACTGGTGCTGCGTTTTGGCCAGATCAAGCAGGTGCGGATTGACCCCGGTATCGGCTTTAAAGTGCCGCTGCTGGACGAAATCGTGCGGTTTGAAGACCGTATTCTGACGCTGCAAACCCCGGTTTTCGAAGTGACACCTGCGGATGACCGGCGTTTGGAAATTGACGCATTCGTCATGTACCGGATCAACGACATTGTGCAGTATCGTCAGGCGATTGGCGCGGGCGGTGAACGTCAGGCTGAAAGCGATCTCAGCGGTATCATGGAATCCCAGCTGCGGGCGGTTCTGGGTTCACAAGGTGTGACATCAAACACCATTCTGTCACCAGAACGCTCTGCCTTGATGGATCAGATCCGCGAACGTGCCGACGCGCGGGCTTCTGTATTGGGCCTCAGGGTTGTGGATGTGCGTCTGCGCCAGACCAACCTGCCGGAACAGAACTTCGATGCGACGCTGAAACGGATGATTGCGGAACGGGACCGCGAGGCAACCGATGAACGGGCGCGCGGTCAGGAAGCCGCGCAACGTGTGATCGCGCTTGCGGATCGGACCTACGAAGAGATTCTGTCCGAGGCGCGCCGCGATGCACGTATCATCGAAGGTGAAGCAGATGCTGAACGCAACAAGATATTTGCGCAAGCCTATGGGAAAAACCAGGAATTCTTTGAATTCTATCGGTCTCTGACGGCCTATGAACAAGCAATGAAAGGCGACAATTCCTCTATGGTTCTGTCTACTGACAGCGAGTTCTTTGACTATCTGCGGTCCGAGCGGGGTGGCCGTCCAGGTGAAGGCGAGCGCAATTGACGCTCCTTTTGCTGGCCCTTGGGTTGGTGATGATTTTGGAGGGGCTGGTCTATGCACTGGCCCCTTCGCTTTTGGAACGGATGCTTGAGATATTAAGCGAGATGCCGCAATCGGCGGTGCGCCAGATCGGCGCGCTGGTGGTGCTGGCCGGGCTTGTCCTGGTCTGGCTTGCGTTCCAGATCGGGGTCTGAGCCGCCGGGCGAAGATGATTTGCGGTTTTTGGCGATCACAACATTATCTGCCGAGTTGAAATGCCCGTGATCAGGCGTATGTTTAATGTTGCGGTGCAACGAGGCAGGATGCACTCTGTCGCGAAACGGTTTCGGGTCAAGGGACCCCACGACTATCCAGCAGGAGATTACCAATGCAGCCACAGGCGCAAGCTCAGGCACGACCTTTCCAAGAAGCCTTTGTTTTCAGGGCGCTTCTCCTAAGCCTTTTGACGATTGCATTTATCGCTGTTCAGGCGGTTACGGCCTTTGCCAAACCCGAAAGCCTGGCACCTTTGGCCGAACAAATCAGCCCGTCGGTGGTGAACATCACAACGTCGACCGTTGTTGCAGGTCGCACCGGACCGCAGGGGATCGTCCCCGAAGGCTCTCCTTTTGAAGATTTTTTCCGTGAATTTCAGGACCGCAACAATGACGGCGAAGAACCGCGCGCGCGCCGGTCTTCGGCGCTTGGGTCCGGGTTCGTGATTTCAGAGGACGGTTTTGTTGTCACCAACAACCACGTCATCGAGGGCGCGGATGAGATCACGATTGAGTTCTTCTCGGGTGAGGAATTGATTGCCAAGGTTATTGGCACGGACCCAAAGACAGACATTGCATTGCTGAAAGTCGAAACAGACACGCCGCTGCCGTTTGTGAGCTTTGGCGACAGCAACGCCTCGCGCGTGGGCGATTGGGTCATTGCGATGGGCAATCCGCTGGGTCAGGGTTTTTCGGTCTCTGCGGGCATCGTTTCGGCACGCAACCGGGCGCTGTCGGGGACCTATGATGATTACATTCAGACGGATGCCGCGATCAACCGGGGCAACTCGGGCGGGCCGCTTTTCAACATGGACGGCGACGTGATTGGCGTGAATACCGCAATCCTGTCACCCAATGGCGGGTCTATCGGGATCGGCTTTTCCATGGCATCCAATGTTGTGACCCGCGTGGTTGACCAGCTCAAGGAATTTGGTGAGACCCGCCGCGGCTGGCTTGGTGTGCGCATTCAGGACGTGACCAAGGACGTTGCGGATGCGATGGGTCTGGACAAGGCTGAGGGGGCGCTGATCACGGATGTGCCCGAAGGTCCTGCCAAAGAAGCGGGGCTGATGACAGGCGATGTCATCGTGTCCTTTGATGGGGTTTCCGTGGCTGACACGCGCGGTCTGGTCCGTCAGGTCGGCAACAGCCCTGTGGGCGCGGCAGTGCGTGTCACCGTTTTGCGTGAGGGCAAGAGCCAGACCATCAAAGTGGTTTTGGGTCGCCGGGAAGATGCAGATTCCGAAGCATCAGCCGAAACAGACGACGGTGCGCCGGATGAGGGCAGCGAACCCGAAAATAAATCGATTCTGGGTCTGACCCTGACGCCGCTCACGGATGCGCTGCGCGAAGAGTTGGGCGCGGATGCCACAATGGAAGGCCTTGCGGTCACTGAGGTGGACGAGGCGTCAGAGGCTTATGAAAAAGGCCTGCGTTCGGGCGATATCATCACCGAAGCCGGGCAGCAGAAAGTGTCAGCCATTGATGATTTGGAAGCGCGGGTCAAAGCCGCCAAGGACGGCGGGCGCAAGTCGCTTTTGCTGTTGGTGCGTCGGGCCGGCGATCCGCGGTTTGTGGCGCTGTCGCTTGGCGACTGACCGAACTACACATATAAACTTCAAAGGGCACCCAAGGCGGTGCCCTTTTTTATTGATCCGGAGGACGCGCCACCGCGACCAAGCCCAGTTTGCGTGCGGTCGCCAGCGAAAGTACACCGCTGTCCAGCCCATCAAGCCGCTGAAATGACTGAATGGCGGCGCGGGTTGCCGCGTCCATCTCGCCGTTGACAGCACCTATGTAATAGCCGCGCACCGCCAATGCCCGCTGAAGCGACGCGTTGAACTCAGCGGTCAGGGCCTCAGGGCAAGGGGTTTCGAACCAATTGTCGACCCTTTGCGTGACGATCAGCGGACGCGCCTCAGTTTTGTAAACGGGCAGTGAACTGATTGTGCCATCCGGGTTAACCTTGGCGGGCTTGACCTGCACCTGTTCAGTCACTGTTTCGATCACTGCGGGGCTGACAGTGCGGCCCCAGCACGTGCCCGGTGCCGCACCTGAGGGTCCGTTGCGTGTGGCCTTTATAACGCCGGGTTCAGGCGGGACATCTTGCCCGACAGGTACAGGGTCGCATGCCGAAAGGGCGGCTGAAAACGCCAGCCACAGGGGAACGCGACATGCGTGAATTACTCGTTGTGCCTCAATCATGGCCCAATGCCTCTTGGGTCTGTTCTTTGGCGTCACCTTAGCGGCTTTGCGCGGGCGTGCCTAGCGGCAAGGGCGTCACGTGAGAATTGTCGCCGAGACGCCATAAAATATCGCAAAATGAGGGGTGGCACTGGACAGGCGGGATAGCTAGATAGCTGGGGACTGATTTTTTAGGCGAGGGTTCGATCAATGGCCAGAATTACATATGTTGAACATGGTGGCACAGAACATGTGGTTGAGGTTGCCAACGGCCTGACCGTCATGGAAGGCGCGCGTGACAACAACATCCCCGGCATCGAGGCCGATTGCGGCGGCGCATGCGCCTGTTCAACATGCCATGTTTACGTGGATGCGGCCTGGGTCGAAAAACTGCCTGCCAAGGACGACATGGAAGAAGACATGTTGGATTTTGCCTATGAGCCAGATCCGACACGCTCGCGCCTGACATGTCAGATCAAGGTTACAGATGCCTTGGATGGTTTGCGTGTCCAGATGCCGGAAAAGCAGATTTGATGCAAAGGATCAGTGCAGGTTTTGCTGCACTGTTCTTGTGTTCGCTCGGGTCGGTCGTTGCCGCAACACAGACCATAACGGCGGCCCGGTTTTCGCAGCCCACTTCACGGTATGACCATGGCATTCTGGGCGACGCTGAGGAATGGGGCCAGCTTGAGATCGACGTCGGCGGGGTGAGCCCAGACAAAGCGTCTGATGTTGATGCGCACCACAAGGCGACCTATCTTTTTCGCCTGCCACAGGATCATGTATTTGAAGACGTGGCCCCGCGCCTTGTGGATGTGACCGGTGACGGCCGCCCTGAGGTGATTGTGGTGGAAACCGATGTGCGCCGGGGCGCGGCGCTGGCGATCTATGACAGCACCGGAAAGCTGGCCGAAACGCCGCATATCGGCACCCGCAACCGTTGGCTCGCGCCCATTGGCGCAGCAGATTTTGACGGTGACGGGCATATCGAGATCGCCTATATCGACCGCCCCCATCTGGCCAAGACATTGCGGGTCTGGCGGTACAAGGACGGCAGGTTGCGCGAGGTCGCCAGCCTTGCTGGCCTGACCAATCACCGGATCGGGGAGCGCGACATCGGTGGTGGAACACGCAGCTGCGCAGGTCTGCCTGAAATGGTGGTGGCAAGTGGCGATTGGCAGCGGGTCATGGTTGTCGGGTTCAATACGGGCAAGCTTGTCGCTCGCGACGCAGGCCCACATCGCGGGCGCGCCAGCTTGAATGCTGCGCTAAAGTGCCAGTGATGTTTGCGCGCGCAGTATTTGCTGCGACGCTTTGCTTGGCCGCACCTTGTCTGGCACAAACGCAAATCACCCCGGAAGCGTTCCTGGATCAGGCGGTCGGCAAGACGTTGACCTTCAGCGGGTACAAAACTGGGGAATTGGTCGGCACAGAGCAATTCCTCAGCCGTGACAAAACGGTTTGGGCGCGGACAGATCGACACTGCACCTATGGTCAGATCGACGTGCGCGGGCCGTTGATTTGCTTTATCTATGAGGATCACCCGGACCCGGACAATTGCTGGATGCCCTTCATAGATGGCGAGGGGCTCACGGTAATCTCTCGCAACTTTGATATTCAGCGCATCACGGCCATCACTGAAAAACCGGTGATCTGCGAGGATGCGCCGCTTTCCTAGCGACCCCTGTGCCGTAAAATCAGGGGATTCCCCGCCAGCCGATATCCCGGCGGCAAAATCCTTCGGGCCAGTCGATCTGATCGACCATTTCATAGGCGCGTTTGTGTGCTTCGGCCAATGACGCGCCACGTGCCGTAACATTCAACACACGGCCCCCGATGGCGACCAATGCGCCGTCCTGACGCGCGGTGCCTGCATGAAATACCATGTTTGAACTGTCCTCTGGCAAGGCGTCCAGACCGTTGATCTGGGTGCCTTTCTCATAGGCGTCAGGATAGCCATTGGCGGCCATGACCACCGTCAGCGCATGATCGTCTGCCCAGTTGACCTTAATCTCGTTCAGCCGCCCTTCGGCGGCGGCCTGCATCAGGTCAAAGGCCTGTGCACCGAGCCGCATCATCAGCACCTGACATTCCGGATCACCGAAGCGGACGTTATATTCCACCAGTCGTGGCGCGCCGTCTTTGATCATCAGACCTGCATAAAGCACCCCTTGATAAGGCATTCCGCGGCGTGCCATTTCGGCCATGGTGGGGCGGATGATCTCGTCCAGTGCCCGCTCGGCAATCGCGTCCGTCAAGACGGGCGCAGGCGAATAGGCCCCCATGCCGCCGGTGTTTGGTCCGGTGTCGCCATCGCCGACGCGTTTATGATCCTGAGCGGTGCCGATGGGCAGCACAGTTTCGCCGTCACATAATACAAAAAACGACGCTTCTTCGCCGTGCATGAATTCTTCGATCACCACCTCAGTTCCGGCATCGCCGAACGTGCCATCAAACATCGTGTCCACGGCGGCCATGGCTTCGGCGTCGGTCATCGCGATGATCACACCTTTGCCTGCGGCCAGCCCGTCGGCCTTGACCACAATCGGCGCGCCGTGTTGTGTGACATAGGCCCGCGCAGCCGCCACATCGGTGAAGTGGCCATAGGCGGCAGTGGGGGCGTTTGACGCGGCACAGATTTCCTTGGTGAAGGCCTTGGATGCTTCGAGGTTGGCAGCCGCTGCAGAGGGGCCAAAAACCGCGAATCCCGCCGCCCGCAGATCGTCGGACACACCGGCGGCCAGGGGGGCCTCGGGGCCGACGATCACAAAGTCGATGCTGTTTTCCTCGGCAAAGACCACAACCGCTGCGCCGTCCATGATGTTGAGGTTTGCACAATCGGCAATCGCAGCGATCCCCGCATTGCCCGGTGCCACAATCAGCTTGTCGCACTTGGGGTTTTGCATGACCGCCCACGCCAGTGAATGTTCGCGCCCGCCGCTTCCCAGAATAAGAATGTTCATACGTGAGAAGCTCCCTTGGCCTTGGTTCCCGCGCGTTCTAAGCTGGGGTCAACCCAGACACAAGCCAGACACAGAATTGAGCGCCCGATGGACCTGATTGACGATCCCGCAGAAGGACTGAACAGCCCGGAATTCACCGTGACCGAGCTTTCTGGCGCGATCAAACGGGTGATTGAAGGCGAGTTCGGCCATGTGCGTATTCGGGGCGAGGTGGGTCGGGTCAGCAGGCCACGGTCGGGGCACATCTATCTGGATCTCAAGGATGACAAATCGGTCATTTCCGGGGTGATCTGGAAGGGTGTTTCCGCGCGGCTCGAAACCCAACCCGAAGAGGGGATGGAAGTCATCGCCACCGGGCGGATCACCACTTTTGGCGGGCAATCGAAATATCAGATTGTGATCGAAGACATCAAACCGGCGGGCATGGGCGCGTTGATGGCGCTTTTGGAAAAGCGCAAAAAGATGCTGGCGGCAGAGGGGCTTTTTGCGCCCGAGCGCAAGCGACCGCTGCCGTATCTGCCGGACGTCATTGGCGTGATCACATCGCCTTCAGGGGCTGTTATCCGTGATATCCTGCACCGCTTGCGCGACCGTTTTCCGCGCAAGGTGCTGATCTGGCCTGTGGCTGTACAAGGGGCGAAATGCGCACCCGAAGTGGCACGGGCCATTGCCGGGTTTAATGCGCTGACACCGGGTGGCGCGCTGCCGCGCCCGGATCTGTTGATTGTCGCGCGCGGCGGCGGATCGGTTGAGGATCTGTGGGGCTTTAACGAAGAGATTGTCGCGCGGGCAGCGGCGGCTTCTGACATTCCGCTGATCTCTGCTGTCGGGCATGAAACCGACACGACACTGATTGATTTTGTGTCCGACAAACGCGCACCGACACCTACGGCGGCGGCGGAACTCGCGGTGCCTGTGCGGCATGAACTGGCCGCCTGGCTGGAAAGCCAGGAGGCCCGTATGGGCGTGCTGCTGAGTCAGGGGCTGACCCGGCGCGGGCAGCGGTTGCGTGATATGGCGCGGGCGTTGCCGCGGGCGGATGCATTGCTCGATGGGCCGCGACAACGGCTGGACCGGGCGGCGGAAAAACTCGAACCTGCGTTGATCGCGGGGGTACAGCACCGCCGGGTGCGGCTGGCAAATGTGTCAGGGTCGCTGCGGCCCGCGACATTGCGGGCGCGTTTGCAGAATGATCACCGAAAACTGACGGGTTTGGCGGACAGGCTGACACCTGCTTTGACGCGTACGGTGGTGGCGACGCGGGACCGCTTCAACGCGCGCGCGCAGGGGTTCAGGACAGATGTGCTGGTGGCCGATATTGATCGCGAAGCCAAGAGATTGCGCGATGTCTGGGAGCGTATCGGCGCGGCTGACAAACGGGTTATGGAAAAGCGCCGGTTGCGGATCACAGCGCTGGCGCGGACATTGGCAACGCTGGGCTACACCGAGACTTTGGCACGCGGGTACGCGGTTGTGCGCGGAGATGGCAACGTGGTGACCGGCAAGGCGCAGGCCAAGAAAGCGGGTGCGCTAGAGATCGAGTTTGCAGATGGCAAGCTGGCAGTTGTTGCCGGGGCTGCGCCGGAACCCGAAAAGAAACCCACAAAGAAAGATATGCCGCCAGAGCAGGGATCGCTACTCTGACGGGTGCCGGCACGCCATGTGCGCTATATCAAACGCCAACCTTTGGCCCCAGACACAGCATTTCCTGACCCTGATCCTGCGCCTCATAAAGCTCTGTTGTGTTGAGTTCATTTTCAAAGCGCGCAATCAACCCTCGGGTGCCTTCGACAAAGCTCCAGCATTGCGGATCGGGATTGTCTTCATAGACAAAACAGATCAATCCGGCCTCTTCGTACCATTCGCCCTCTTTGCAGATGCCGTCCAGAAACGACCACTGCACCCGGCGATCTTCATGGTATATTTCAGCGCCGTACGCATCTCCTCCGCGTCCGTAGAACAGGGTTTTGCCACGGGTATAGGCGTCAAATTCTGCCGCAGACATCCTGTCCTGAGCCAGGGCAGGCAGAGCACATATGGTGCACAGAAAAACGGCAATATATCTCATGGCGTCAGACTGGCAGAAACCGCTGCAACCTGCCAGAGCAAGCCGCAGTCTACGCAAGCTTTTGCCAGCGTTTGACGCGCCGGTCCATGATGCGCCGCCACAATGGCGGAACCATCGCAATCGCGGCCATTACCGGAAGCGAACGGGGCAGCATCGGCATGGTCTCGGGTGTGACCTCAAGCGCGGGAAACGCGCGGGCGGGGCGCAGGTGATGGTCCGAATGACGCGGCGCGTTCAGCATCATCGCAGACGAATACCATTTCGGGGCATTCCAGCTGTGTTCAGGGCCGATGGGCTCAGGTTTGCCAGAAGTGTTTATCGTCCGCCGCAGACCGTAATGCTGAACATAGTCTGAAAGCAGCAGTTGCACTTGCGCATAAAGCGCCAGTCCCAGATAGGCGATAACGCCGCGCCACCCGGCGAGCGCATAGGCGCACCCGGTACAGACCAGCCCGCCCATGACATAAGCGACGTAAGGATGGGTCCACATGGGCGGCACATTTTCCGCGCGTTTGCGGTGCAGGTTATCGGCGCGCCATCCAGCGGTAAATTCACCGTGCATGACACGGGCAGCATAGGTCCAGAACCCTTCGCCAAGGGGGGCTGAGTTGGGGTCTGCATCGGTGGCGGCAAAGATGTGATGGACCCGAAGGTGCGCGGATACGTGGTGGCCGTGCAGGACCGAAATGTAAATCAACGCGCCAATACGTCGGGGCAGGCGGGCACTGGCGTGGATCATCTCATGGGCGTTGGAATTGGATACCTGCCCGAAAAACATGCCAAGCCCGATGAACAGCAACAGCGTGTCGAGTGGACTTAAATAAGGGGCCGCGCCCAATGCCCAGACCCCAAGGGCCAGCAGCGGGAAATGCACAGCGGCCAAGGTCAGGCTAAGCCCGCGGCCAGAGGCATCTTGTTTGGTCAGGGTATGCGGCAGCTTGTCCATCAAGAACACAAAAGCGGTGATCGACAGCGCCGCAAGCAACGGCCATATGCCGCCGAAGATGCAGGCAAACGCCAAAAGCATCGCAGGGGTCAGGCTTGCAATCGCGTACCAGATCATGAGGCACTCCTTTCCCAAAGAGGTTTAGCCGCAAAATGTGACGGGTCAAAGTACTGTCAAATGGCAGCAACAACGCAAAGCGCTGCACAATTGTCGTTTTTTGATCGCAGTCCCCCCTCGTGCTTTGATAGGGTCGCGCCAACGACCAGAACAAGGGGGCCATCATGGCACTGGATGAGCACGCGAAGAAATCAGGCAAAGGCCCCGAAAAAGGTGTCTGGAAATCTGGCAAGGGCAAGGGACGCCGCCACACAAAAGGCCGCCAATTACTGGATGGACCGTGGGAAGAGGTGCGCGCATTGCTGGGCGACCGCCCGCGGCACCGCGATCTGTTGATCGAACATTTGCACCTCATTCAGGACGAATATGGCCACCTGTCTGCGGCACATCTGCGTGCGCTGGCCGAAGAAATGCGCGTTGGCATGGCCGAAGTCTATGAAGTCGCCACATTCTATGCCCATTTTGATGTGATCAAAGAAGGCGCGGCACCGCCACCGGCACTGACTATTCGCGTGTGCGATTCGCTGTCGTGTGAGCTGGCGGGCGCGCAGGCGCTTAAATCGGCGTTGGAGCAGGGTCTGGATGCTTCTGAGGTCCGGGTTTTGCGGGCCCCTTGCATGGGCCGGTGTGACACGGCACCTGTGCTTGAAATTGGCCACAATCACATCGATCACGCGACACCGGAAAAGGTTAATGCGGCCATTGCGACAGGGGATACCCATGCGCATGTGCCCCAGTACGAGGCGTTCGCAGGATATGAGGCGGCGGGCGGCTATGCCACGTTGAAAGACCTGCGCGCGGGTGGTGATTGGGAAGCGGTACAGGAAAAAGTGCTCGCATCCGGTCTGCGCGGCCTTGGCGGTGCGGGCTTTCCGTCGGGCAAGAAATGGGGCTTTGTGCGCGCCAATGCGGGTCCGCGTTATTTGGCCGTGAATGGCGATGAGGGTGAGCCGGGCACATTCAAGGACCGCTGGTATCTTGAGCGCACGCCGCATTTGTTTCTTGAGGGCATGCTGATCGCCGCATGGGCGGTCGAGGCGGAAAAAGTGTTCCTGTACATGCGCGATGAATATCCTGCGGTACTGGAAATTCTGGCGCGCGAGATCAAGGCGTTGGAAGATGCGGGCATCGTCGAGACAGGCTTTATCGACCTGCGTCGCGGTGCCGGAGCGTACATCTGCGGTGAAGAATCCGCCATGATCGAAAGCATCGAGGGCAAGCGCGGCATTCCGCGCCACCGGCCACCCTTTGTGGCCCAGGTTGGTGTCTTTGGGCGACCGACGTTGGTGCACAATGTTGAGACATTGCATTGGGTCGCGCGCATTTGTCGCGAAGGGCCAGAGGTTTTGTCCGGCACTGAAAAGAACGGCCGCAAAGGGCTGCGCAGCTATTCGGTGTCCGGGCGGGTGGCTGCACCGGGGATGTATCTTTTGCCTGCCGGTTCGACCATCACCGACATCATCGCGGCGGCTGGCGGTATGGCTCAAGGGCATACGTTCAAAGCCTATCAACCGGGTGGGCCGTCTTCGGGTTTGCTGCCCGCGCACATGGACGACATCCCGCTTGATTTTGACACCTTGCAGCCGCACGGGTCGTTCATCGGCTCGGCTGCGGTTGTGGTGTTGTCTGATCAGGATTCAGCGCGTGCTGCGGCACTTAATATGTTGAAGTTCTTTGAGGATGAAAGCTGTGGTCAGTGCACGCCATGCCGGGTCGGTTGTGAAAAAGCGGTCAAATTGATGCAGGCCGACAGTTGGGATACCGGGCTGCTGGAAGAGCTGAGCACCGCCATGGTCGACGCGTCGATCTGTGGTCTGGGGCAGGCGGCACCGAACCCGATCCGCATGGTGATCAAACACTTCCCGGACGAAATTTAGCTTAGGGAAAATACCTGTTTGCATAAACGGATCAGGCGCGTGCCACGCGTCTGAACCCTGCGCAAAACCGATCCGCTGCGTTGCGCGCATTGTGGGCATTGCGTGCCGACCCTTTCATCTGTCTGGCAGAGCCTATAGATCAAAGAAAACCAGCAGTGGAGACCCCCTTTGGCATTTTTCAAGAAGCTGAAAGAGCGTTTGTTCAAATCTTCGTCCAAGATCGACGAGGGGCTTGAGGCCATTGTCAGTGATGGCGGTGAGGAAGAGGCGCTTGGCCCGGATGAGGCTGTGCAAGAGGCGATTGATACGAGCGTCGAAGATGCTGCTGCTGAGGCCGAGGCCGCGCGTCAGGAAGCCGAGCGTATAGCCCTTGAAGATGCAGAGCGCGCAGCCCGCGAAACCGCAGAAAAAACCGCCCGCGATGCCGCGGAGCGCGCGGAAAAAGAGCGAATGGCAGAGGCTGAGCGTATCGCAGAAGCGGAGCGGGTGGCAGCGGCTGAGCGTGCTGCAGCGTTGAAGGCACAACAGGACGCTGCTGACAAATTACGTCGCGAGGCGGCCGATCAGGCACAGCGCGAGGCCGCGGAAGAGGCACAAAAACGCGCTGCAGCTTTGGCGCAACAGCAAGCAGCCGACCAAGCCGCACGCGCCGCCGCAGAAACCGCTGTACGTGAGGCCGCAGAAACCTCTGCACGTGAGGCCGCAGAATTGGCTGAACGGCAAGCCGCCGAGAAAGCCGCGAGAGACGCTGCAGAACAGGCAGCAAAGGACGCCGCAGAACAAGCTCAGAAACAGGCCGACGCCCGTGCAGCAGAAGCCGCAGCGCAAGCCGCATCCGCACCTGCACCGATCATGACGGACCTCAGCGCCGTGGTTCCTGCCTTAAGCGAGGAACCAACTGAACCCGCGGCCAAACCGGGATTACTGGGCCGCCTGATGGGGCGTGCTGCGCCAAAAACCGTGGTGCGCCGGGTGTTGGACGACGACATGCTCGAACAGCTTGAGGAGTTGCTGATTGCGGCCGATATGGGGGTCGATACGGCACTGCGCGTCACCGCAAACATGGCCGAAGGGCGCTTTGGCAAGAAATTGTCGGTCGCTGAGATCAAACAGTTGATGGCACAGGAAGTCGCCCGGATCATGGAACCCGTCGCGCAGCCTTTGCCGCTTTATTCAAAGACACCGCAGGTGGTGTTGGTGGTGGGCGTCAACGGATCGGGCAAGACCACAACCATCGGCAAGTTGGCCAGCCAGTTCCGTGCGGCGGGCAAGAAAGTGGTGATTGCGGCGGGTGATACATTCCGTGCTGCTGCTGTTGAGCAATTGCAGGTTTGGGGTGACCGCGCTGGCGTGCCGGTGTTGACGGCGGAGCAAGGGTCAGACCCTGCCAGTCTGGCCTTTGATGCGATGACGCAGGCGCAGGCCGATGGCGCGGATCTGCTCTTGATCGACACCGCAGGACGGTTGCAAAACCGGGGTGATCTGATGGAGGAACTGGCCAAAATCGTGCGGGTGATCCGCAAGAAAGACCCCTCCGCGCCACACAACACCCTGTTGGTATTGGATGCAACCACCGGTCAGAACGCGCTGAACCAGGTCAAGGTCTTTCAGGAAATCTCGGACGTGTCCGGTCTGGTCATGACCAAGCTTGATGGCACCGCCAAAGGCGGCGTGCTGGTGGCGCTGGCGGATAAATTTGGTCTGCCCATTCATGCGATTGGCGTGGGTGAACAGATCGATGATCTGTCGCCCTTTGATCCTGACGAATTTGCAGATGCGCTTGTCGGTCGAGATCGATGACGACCTGTTTGCCCGGGCTTGGCAGGGCACACTAGATTGACGGAATGGTTGCTCTTAATCGAAGGCACGCCAGCAGGTCACACCGCCGCCTTGTGGCTGGCGATCATGGCCGCGTTCCTGCATGCGGTGTTTGGGGCACTGCAAAAGGGGCGGCATGATCCCTGGCTCACGCGTGGGGCGATTGATTTTTCTTATTGTGTGATGGCCGCACCCTTTGCGTTTTTTGTGGTGCCCTGGCCAGAGCCGCATATGTGGGTGATCTTTCTCGGCGCGTTTGTGATCCATGTGATCTACAAGATGTTGCAGGCTTGGGCCTATACCAAAGGTGCCTACACGGTCGTTTATCCGGTGGTGCGCGGGACAGGACCGCTTTTTACGGTCTTGGGCGCATATGTGATTTTTGGTGAACGGTTCACCGGGTGGCAATGGCTGGGCGTGGCTGTGTTGATGGCCGGAATCTTTGGCCTCGCGATCTATAACATGATTTATCTTGTGGCCGCGCGGGACACGCTGAATGCGGCCTTGGGCATTGCGGTACTGACCGGGCTCTTTGTGGCGCTTTATACGACATATGACGCATACGGCATCCGCGCGACGGCGAACCCGTTTACCTTTCTGGCCTGGTTTTTCATGATTGACGGGTTGGTGATGCCGATGATTGCGGCGCGGCGCTGGCGCGCGATGGCAAATCCGCCCGCCTTGGGGCCGCTGATGATCCGCGGGGTGTTTGGCGGGTTGGTGGCATTCATGAGCTTTGGTGCGATCATGCTGGCCACGCGGCTTGATAAGGTGGGCGAGGCGGCAGTTCTACGCGAAACCTCAACGGTATTTGCCGCACTGATTGGCGTGGTTTTTTTGAAAGAGACCGTGGGACCGCGCCGGATTGCGCTGATGGCATTGATCGCGGCGGGCGCTGTGATAGTGGAGATGGGTGGATGAAGGAGCATAACCATGGCTGAGGCCAATCAGATCAACCCCTATTTGAAATCCGCATTGGAGTTTGGTCCGGTGCTGTTGTTCTTTGCGGCCTATCTGCGCCTGAAAGATCGGGTGTTTACCATCGGTGGCACTGAATATGACGGATTTATCGTCGTCACGGCGGCGTTCATTCCGCTGTTGATCCTCTCCACAGCGGCGCTTTGGTGGCTGACGGGGAAACTGAGCCGGATGCAGGTGGCAACGGTCATTTTGGTGGTGATCTTTGGCGGTTTGTCGGTTTGGCTGAATGACGATCGGTTCTTCAAGATGAAGCCGACGATGATCTACGTTCTGTTCGGTGGCTTGCTGGGTTTTGGGCTGCTGCGCGGGCAATCCTATCTGAAATATGTGATGGAAGAGATGATGCCGTTGGAAGACGCAGGATGGATGATCCTGACCCGACGGCTGATGTTCTTTTTCCTGGGGCTGGCGCTTGCAAACGAGGTGATCTGGCGCAGTTTCTCGACGGAAACCTGGGTCTATTTCAAAACCTTTGGCCTGACAGCGGCGATATTCGCCTTTTTCATGACGCAGGGCAGGTTGTTCCAAACCTATGGTTTGGGCAAAGACGAGGGGTAAGTTCGGTGTGGTGTGATCGCGACGGCCCGATCTGAGGTAACGGATACGTCGCGACCTTAAGGCTTTTTCGTAAACAACTGATCGTGCGCGGTTTTGTCTTTGGCAATGTCGCCGCGTTTGTCCGCATGCAAGGCGCGGCCCGCCTGAACACCGGGGCGGGCGGTCATGGTATCGAGCCATCGCGCCATATGCGGTTTGTCGTCCAGCGTCTGTTGCTGGCCTTCCCACAAGGATGCCCAGCCCCAGATTGAAAAATCAGCGATCGAGACAAAGTCACCGGCAACAAATTCATGCAGCGCCAGCTGGCGGTCCAGCACCCCGTAAAGGCGTGCTGTTTCAGAGCGATAGCGGTTTTTGGCGTAAGGAAGATCGTTGGGTGGGTCCATATTCGGCGCGTATTTGAGGAAATGATGTGCCTGACCCGCCATTGGCCCAAGACCGCCCATCTGCCACATCAACCATTGATCAACGGCAATGCGCTGCCGCTCGGTCGTTCCATAGAATTGCCCGGTTTTCCGGGCCAGATATTGCAGGATCGCCCCGGATTCAAAGATCGCAATCGGCGCGCCATCCGGGAAGTCGGGGTCCACAATCGCGGGCATCCGATTGTTGGGCGAGATTTTCAGAAAGGCGGGCGCAAATTGTTCGCCTGCGCCGATGTTCACCAGATGGGTTTCATAGGGCAATCCCATTTCCTCAAGTGTTATAGAGACTTTCCAGCCATTTGGAGTGGGCCAAAAGTAAAGGTCGATGGGTGCGGGCATCCGGGGCATCCTTTGTGGTTGTGCTTATGATGCTTGTTTTGCAGCAGATGCCAAGCCCAAGCAGGATTGACGAAGACTGCGCAGCGGCGTAGATCATGACCCGTGGTGATTTGTTACCGGATTGCGGGCCACGTTAAATATTCCGCTAAAAGGTCAGGATGAGGGACCCCCTTTCGCTTGACCGCGTCTGGGGTTTTTTTATGTCCGATCCATCGGGCCAGAAGGATGAAGAACATGAGCAATGACTGGCAACCACGCACCCGCGCCGTACACGCAGGCACCCGCCGCAGCCAATACGGCGAGGTCAGTGAGGCAATTTTTCTGACTCAGGGCTTTGTCTATGAGAGCGCCGAACATGCGGAGGCGCGGTTTTTGGAAAGCGGGCCGGATGAATTCATTTATGCGCGCTACGGCAACCCGACGGTCAAGATGTTTGAAGAACGCATCGCGTCCCTTGAAGGGGCAGAAGATGCCTTTGCCACCGCAAGTGGCATGGCGGCCGTATCAGGTGCGCTGACATCCATGCTGCGCGCGGGGGATCATGTGGTGTCTGCGCGGGCGCTTTTTGGCTCCTGTCTATATGTGCTTGAGGAAATCCTGGTGCGTTATGGCGTTCAGGTCAGCTTTGTTGACGGGACCGATCTGGCCGCTTGGGACGCAGCGATCACGCCGGAAACCAAAGCGGTCTTTTTCGAATCCGTGGCCAACCCGACGCTTGAAGTTGTTGATATCGAAGAAGTTTCAAAACTCGCGCATGCCAAGGGCGCATTGGTGTTAGTTGATAATGTGTTTTCCACACCGGTGTTTTCGAACGCCATCGCACAAGGGGCCGATGTGGTAATTTATTCTGCGACCAAACACATCGACGGGCAGGGACGTGCGCTTGGTGGGGTTATCCTTGGCAGCCGCGATTTCATCCGTGGCACAGTAGAGCCTTACATGAAGCACACCGGCGGTTCGATGAGCCCGTTTACCGCTTGGGTCATGCTTAAAGGATTGGAAACCATGAGCCTGCGGGTCCGTGCGCAGGCGGCCAGCGCCCTTGAGGTCGCTCAGTCGTTGGAGGGTCATGCGGCACTTGCACAGGTGATCTATCCAGGCCTTTCCGCCCATCCGCAGATTGAATTGGTCAAACGGCAGATGGGGCAGGGCGGTACGGTTTTGTCCATTGATTTGAAGGGCGGCAAGGCCGCAGCATTTAAGTTTCTGAATGCCATAGAGGTCGGCGTGATCTCAAACAATCTTGGCGATGCAAAGACAATTCTGACACATCCCGCAACGACGACCCACCAACGGTTGCCTCAGGATCAAAAGGATGCGCTTGGGATTACACCGGGATTGGTTCGGATCAGCATCGGGCTTGAGGATGCCGCCGATATCAAAGCCGATATCATGCAGGCTTTGGCGGCAGTTTAATTTGGATCTGTTTGCCAGCGATGTGCGTATTATTTCTGCCGATTGGTAATTCGGGCCCTGCGCCCCTACATTGCAGGTCATGCGGCTGTTTCAGGGAGCTTTGCGATGAATGTTGTGACACCGGTTTCAGAAGATGCTGATGGTAAAGCGGCCAAGGCGGCCCTTGCCACCCTAAAGGCATGGGCAGCAACAGCCAGCAAAGCCGAGATTGACGCGATGGACCCTGCGCTTGCGCATCTGCTTGAGGCCGGACACTCCTATCCATCCTTCAACCGCACCTATCCAGACGATTTTGTCGCGGGCGACAATTACAAAGCGACGATGCCTGATCTGCAAAACGGTCCCAGCAGCCTGATCCGTGGGGCCAAGCAACAAATTCAGCATGTGGGCATCAGCAATTTTCGCCTGCCGATCCGGTTTCACACCCGTGATGGCGGTGATCTGACGCTTGAGACGTCCATCACCGGCTCGGTGAGCCTTGAAGCGGATAAAAAAGGCATCAACATGTCGCGCATCATGCGCAGTTTCTACAAACATGCGGAATCCACCTTTAGCTTTGAGGTCATCGAGGCGGCGCTGGACGATTACAAGGCTGATCTGGACAGTCTGGATGCCCGCATTCAGATGCGGTTCTCCTTTCCGATGAAGATCGAAAGCCTGCGTTCGGGTCTGAGTGGCTATCAGTATTACGACATCGCGCTTGAGCTGGTCGAACAGCGCGGCGCGCGTCAGAAGATCGTACATCTGGACTATGTCTATTCCAGCACCTGCCCCTGTTCTTTGGAATTGTCTGAACATGCCCGTGAAACGCGCGGTCAGTTAGCCACGCCCCATTCGCAGCGGTCCGTGGCCCGGATATCTGCCGAGGTGAATTGTGATCAGGATTGCCTGTGGTTCGAGGATTTGATCGAAGCATGCCGCCGCGCGGTGCCCACCGAAACGCAGGTGATGGTCAAACGGGAAGACGAACAGGCCTTTGCCGAGTTGAATGCCGCCAATCCAATCTTTGTCGAAGATGCGGCGCGGCTTTTTTGCGAACAGCTTCATGCAGAACGCCGGGTTGGTGATTTTCGTGTCATCGCCAGCCATCAGGAAAGCCTGCACAGTCATGATGCCATCAGCATCCTGACCGAAGGTGAGACATTCGAGATGAACAGCATTGATCCAAAACTTTTTAACACGCTGTTTCATGTGGGCTAGCGGCATCAGACCGCGCATGTCCTGCATGGTCTGCTCAGGCCATCCGGGTAAGGATCAATGGGTCCCCCTCTCATCGACCATTGCAAAATCACACCATCGGCTATGCAAAACTGTGGGTTCTGCTGCGCTGCAGCATTGCCTATCTACGGGTCAGGGAAGAGAACATAGGAATCTAAGGTACTAAAATGACCTACCAAATCACAACTGCCCCGATCTCTGTCGCCCACCGCGCACAGCACGCCCTTGAGCGGGTTGGATCCTTCTTTGGCGCAATCGGCCACGCGATGATGGTCAATTCAACTGGCCAACAGCGGCTGGACCAAATTCATGCGCTTCAGGCTAAATCGGACGCAGAGCTTGCAGAGCTCAACATCAAGCGCGACAACATTGTCCACGAGGTTTTCAAGGACCTCTATTACGCCTGATCCGACCACACCAATTCAATTGGTGACGAAGCAACGGCCCGCCCAGCACATATGCTGCCCGGGCCGTTTTCATGTGTGTGGTTTTGCGTGGCAATTGGCACCCTGACTGCTTGACACTGACAGGTGCCCGCGCCAACCCTTCGTCCATGTTGGATATGCGCCCCGTTGGATATGTCGTTGGTCTTCTTGTCGCCGTGATGGGCGTGACCATGATTGTACCGCTCTTGGTCGACCTTGCTGAGGGGCGTGGGCATTGGTCCGTGTTTCTTGAATCCGGATTGATCACGATACTTGGCGGCAGCATGATTGCACTGGCGTCATCCAACGGTGTGAAACAGGGGCTTACGATCCAGCAGACTTTCTTGCTGACCTCTGGTGTTTGGCTGATGTTGCCGCTGTTTGGCGCAATTCCTTTCATGCTGGGGGCGACCGAGGCGGGATTTACCGACGCGGTCTTTGAGGCGATGTCGGGACTGACCACAACCGGATCGACGGTTTTGTCGGGGTTGGACGATTTGCCCAAAGGTTTGCTGTTGTGGCGGGGCATCCTGCAATGGCTGGGTGGCATTGGTATCATTGTTGTGGCGATGGTGTTTCTGCCTGAACTTCGGGTCGGCGGGATGCAGATTTTCAAATCCGAAGCCTTTGATACCTTTGGAAAAATCCTGCCCCGCGCAGGCGAGATCGCCACCCAGATTGCGGTCATTTATGTTTGGCTGACATTGGCCTGCGTGCTGAGCTATCTCGCGCTGGGGATGAACACATTTGATGCAACGGTTCACGCACTGACCACCGTGTCGACCGGTGGGTTTTCCAACTATGATGCCTCGTTCGGTACTTTTTCGGGCAATGCGGAATATGTGGCGTCGGTCTTCATGATCCTCGCGGCACTGCCATTTGTGCGCTATGTGCAATTGCTCAACGGCAACGCCTATGCCTTGCACCGCGACCCGCAGATACGTGGCTTTCTGATGACAGTAGGAATCCTGGTTGCGGTGGTGTTCGTCGCCCTTCAACGGGTCTTTCCGCACCACTGGGAACAATCACTGCGTGAGGCGCTATTTAACATCACCTCGATCATATCGGGCACGGGCTATGCGTCGGTTGATTATATGACCTGGGGTAATTTTCCGGTCGCGCTGTTCTTTTTCATCGGGTTGATCGGAGGCTGCGCGGGGTCAACTGCCTGTTCGATCAAGATTTTCCGCTATCAGCTGCTGTTTGCGTCGATCCGTGCGCAACTGCGGCGCATTCGGTCGCCCCATGGCATCTTTACGCCGCGATATGACGGGCGGCCAATTGGGCAGGATGTCCTGTCGTCTGTAATGTCGTTTTTCATGTTCTTTGTTGTGACCTTGGGGCTGGTATCGGTCGCGCTCAGCATGACAGGATTGGATTTTATCACCTCCGTTTCTGGTGCGGCGGCGGCACTTGCCAATATCGGGCCGGGTTTGGGCGATATCATTGGCCCGTCGGGCAATTTCGGCAGCCTTAATGACACGGCCAAGTGGATACTGACCGCTGCGATGCTGATCGGACGGCTGGAGCTGATGGCGGTTTACGTCATTTTCACTGCAAAATTCTGGAGGGCCTGATGGCTGATCAAACACGGCCCTTGGGCGCGCAAATCTCTCACATGCTCAAGGATCGCGGCGTCGATGTGATCTTTGGCATTCCGGGCGTACACAATCAGGAAATGTACCGTGGCATCGAAGAAGCCGGGATCACCCATGTGTTGGCGCGCCACGAGCAGGGGGCGGGCTTCATGGCAGATGGCTATGCCCGCGCGACGGGGCGTCCGGGCGTGGCCTATGTGATCACTGGTCCGGGGGTGTGCAACATCATGACGCCGATGGGGCAAGCCTATTCGGACAGCGTCCCGATGCTTGTGATCTCAAGCTGTCTGGATGAAACGGCCGCGCGGCGCGGGCAATTGCATCAGATGAAAGATCAGGAAATCGCGGCCGGCACGGTTTGTGACTGGTCTGAGACGGCCCATTCAGCTGAGGCTGCGTATTCGTTGATTGACCGTGCTTTAGGTGAATTTGACGTCAACCGACCGCGGTCAAAACACATTCAGGTGCCCATCGCCCAGTTGGAGGCATCGGCACCGCCACCGCCGTCACCGTTTCCCGCACCCACCGGCGTGCCTGTTGCTGACACAGCGGTAGGAAACGCAAGTGATTGGGTTGGCATGCTTTCGCAAGCGCGCAGGCCGCTCCTTATCTTTGGTGGGGGGGCTGTCGGTGCCGCCGCGCCAGCCCGCATGCTGATGAAACGTACCGGTGCTGCGGCATTCACGACCTATGCGGGGCGCGGTATTCTGCCCGCAAATGAGCCGCTGAACTTTGGATCCTACCTTGCCCGTCCCGACAGTGTTTCCATCTTGGAAAAGGCCGATCTCATCATTGCTGTTGGCACCGAGCTGGCCGAGGTGGACTTGTGGCGCGCGCATCTTGGGCACAATTGTCCGATGATCCGGGTGGACATCGATCCGACAGTCCTTCGAGATCAGCAGCGCGCCGACGTTCAGGTAGCCGCAAGGGCCAATGGCTTTTTGGAGGGTTTGCTGGAAGCCATGCCAGAGGATATGAGCCACGACTGGACCGCTGCTGAGGTTGCCGCCGCGCGCAGCAAATGGCATGCCGAGGTCGAGGCGGAATACGCCTCGATCCCCACCATCGCTGAAACCTTGCGCGACTGCCTGCCTGAAGGGACGATGATCTATTCCGACATGACCCAATTCGCCTATGCCGCCAAGGAGGTCTGGGATATGGACAGTCCCCGCCACTGGCATCATCCCTACGGCTTTGGCACGCTGGGGTATGCCCTGCCTGCCGCCATTGGCGGGGCCATCGGACGGCCCGGCAAGCCTACTATGGCAATCATGGGCGACTATGGGTTTCACTATACGATGCAGGAATTGGGCGTGGCGGTCGAACTGGGCCTGAGCATCCCCATCATCCTGTGGGACAACGGCAAGTTGGGTGCGATTGAGGCCAGCATGGTCGGCGCGCAAATCGCGCCCAATGCGGTGATCGCCCGCAACCCGGATTTTGTGAAACTGGCCGAGGCATTTGGTGCTCAAGCGGTGGCACCACAGACTCTTGCAGACATGCAGGATTTTGTCAGGGCGGCATTTGATGCCGATGGTCCGACGCTCATTTACCTGACACCGGACATCACCGGGTAAGCGACGTTTCGTTTGCAGACCCGGTAACGTCGCGGTTGCTTATTCCCAGCAGCTGACCAAAACGGTCATGCCTTGTGCCGCTATCGTCAGGTCACGCGGCGCAATCCTGTTCGTGTTGTCCGTGGCCGTGACGTTCAGGCCGGCTGTGCCTGCCATTTCGGCAATCACAGTCTGATCCAAAGCAAAGCTGACGTCCTTGGGCAATTGCGGTCCATCGGACGGCTTTGGCAACAGCATGCCGACAACGTTGCCGCTGATGTCGAAAACCGGCCCACCAGCGTCTCCGGGTTGTGCTGTCAGTTCCAGACGGCTCAGGTTTTCTTCACCCTGCAACCCACGCACATCGGACAGTTTGCCAAAGGTCAGTGTCGCCGCATTCAACACACCTTCATAGGAATACCCGGCAACAGATACTTCTGATTGCAGACGCGGGGTCACGGTGCCAAACGCCGCCACTGCCAAGGGGGCCAGCGCGCTGCGCGGTTTCAGGATGGCCACGCCATTGGCCGCGTCATCGGCCACAACATCGGCTTCCGTATCGTCATCAATGGTCAAACGACCGCAGGACTGGACGGCCTCGGACGCGGTTGCAACCGATCCTGCGCCATCAATGAAAAAGCCTGAACGCGAGATTTTGGGTTGGCGGATTTGCAAACCTGCCACCAGATCAATTGCCTGTTCTTCGGCACTGCCGGCGGCCGGATCGAGGACACCGGGCAGACGTACAAGGCTTTTTGACATTTCAGCAATCACGCGGCGGCGGCGTTCCTCGTCACCTGCGGGCCAGATCAATGTGAACCCTTTGATCTGTCCATCGATCAATGACACCTGAGTCTGGCTGATGATGCGACCGTTTTCCCCGATCAGTTCGAACGATGTGTTCTTGCGTTCGCGCGGCCCATCAAGCGGCACAATTTCCAACGTCTGCATGATGTCATAAAGGCCAAACAACGTGTCCTGATCCCCCGCCTGAGAGATCAGCAAAAGCCGCGCGCCAATGTCGCCCGAGCTGTTGTAATGCGCAAAGGGGGGCTCGTATTCGGCAAAGCTGACTTCGGCGGTGGGCATCACCATCTCGATCCCCGCCTTTTCGTCGCGCACGACTTGCAGGCCCAGGCCATCCAGCACTGCGTTATATTGTTTGAGCAGTGCTGCGCGTTGCAGCGTTGTCAGAATGCCCGTTACTTCAAAGCCATTGGCCTCTTGCCAGGCCGCCATCGAATTGCGCGTTCCGCGTCCGTAAGACCCATCAATGGCCGCCGCGTAAAACCCGGCCCATTGCAGCGCAATCTGCAATTCTTTGCGCTCATCTGCTGTCAACAAACGTTCGCTCAATCGGGCCTCCTGCGGGCTTTCATCCGCAGGTTCGGGCAGGGCGGGAACCTCAGGAACTTCGGTGATCTGTGGGGCCTCTTCGGTGGGGGCCTCAGCCAAGGGGGCTTCGGCGGGCGCTTCCGGGGCCGGCTCGGTGGTGTCCACAGTGTCAGGAACCGCAATCACCCCCTGGTTCAGTACATTCGCGCCCACGGGCCAGAATTGCTGACGCAGGCGGCTGGACAGTTGAATAAAGCTGTCACGGGGCACCAGTCCGTCGCGCACATAGCTTTGCAGGACCAGTTCCGCATCGGCCCGGCGATAGGGTCCAACGGCGATGCCGTACCATCCGCCGCCCAAGGAAAAGCCATTCACATCCTCAAGCAAGGTCGTATAGGCGCGCGCCCGGTCTGTGGCCGCAGCAAGGCTTGGTTGTGCTTCAATCTGCACCCAGACGACGTCGTCTGCCGATTGCGCCTGGGCCGCACCGGCTGTGATCAGGGAAACTGTGAACAACATCGCCAGAACGGCAAAAAGGCTACGCATCATCGTGACATCTACTTCTGCAAACTAAAATCCGGCGCACATAAGCAGGAAACCGACCTGATTGCCATCGATTTTGGGGCCGAAATAGTCACAATGCTGCAATTGACCCTTGCGCGCCACGCCCGTAGGAAAGGCGCGCAGGATCAAAGGTCTAAGTTGATGTCACAGAACACCGAAAAACCCCGTTCTTTCCAAGCGATCATCCTTGCGCTGCAAAGCTATTGGGCGCGGAACGGATGTGCGATTCTCCAACCCTACGACATGGAAGTGGGCGCGGGCACGTTCCATCCTGCAACCACGTTGCGCAGTCTGGGCACGCAACCCTGGTCGGCCGCCTATGTGCAGCCCTCGCGCCGCCCCACGGATGGGCGCTATGGTGAGAACCCCAACCGGTTGCAGCATTACTATCAATATCAGGTGCTGATCAAACCCAGCCCGCCGAACCTGCAAGAGCTCTATCTTGGCTCGCTTGAGGCGATCGGGATCAATATGGACCTGCATGACATCCGCTTTGTTGAGGATGACTGGGAAAGCCCGACCCTGGGTGCATGGGGTCTGGGCTGGGAAGTCTGGTGTGACGGCATGGAAGTCAGCCAGTTCACCTATTTCCAGCAGGTCGGTGGCCATGATTGCCATCCGGTATCGGGCGAATTGACCTATGGGCTGGAACGTCTGGCGATGTATGTGCTGGGGGTCGATCATGTGATGGACATGCCATTCAATGACCCGGATGCGACCATTCCGCTGACCTACAGGGATGTGTTCAAGCAGACCGAAGAAGAATACGCGCGCTGGAACTTTGATGTGGCCAACACCGAAGTGCTCTTGCGCCAGTTCGAAGAGGCCGAGGCGCATTGCAAGGCCATTCTGGAAGAGCCGCCGACCGATCCCAAAACCGGCAGACGTATCATCATGGCGCATCCGGCCTATGACCAATGTATCAAAGCCAGCCACATCTTTAACCTGCTCGACGCGCGCGGCGTGATTTCTGTGACGGAACGACAGGCCTATATCGGGCGGGTGCGCAACCTGTCCAAGATGTGTGCGGATGCCTTTGTGCAGACCCGCGCAGGTGGCTGGTCAGAGGATGCGGCCTGATGGGTGTGGATCTGGTTGTGACGCCATGAACGGCAAGATTGTAGGACTGGTCATCATGTTTTCAGGGCTTATCGCGGGCACAGCACTTTATTATTTGCAGGTCTACGGGTTCTACAAGGAGGTCGAAGGCGGCGATGTCCAGTTGGTATCAGTTGTTTCAAACCTGCCTGAGCCGATCCCGTTCGACGGTCTGACCGCGATTGACGCTGACAGTTCGCCCATTCGCTATCGTGCCTGCTTTACCACCGAGTACAGCCTGTCCTTGCTGACAGAATCATATGTGCTTGCCGACAAGGCCACGCCGCGCAACGCGCCGGGATGGTTTGACTGCTTTGATGCCGAAGCAATTGGCACCGCGCTTGAAGATGGCACCGCGCTGGCCTTTATCGGACAGAAAAACATTGCATATGGCGTCGATCGCCTTGTCGCCGTCACCGACAACGGGCGCGGTTTTGTGTGGCACGAGCTTAACGAATGTGGCGAAAAATCCTATGACGGCACTGTCATAGGCGAAGAATGCCCTGATCTTCCGGCACAAAATTCAAATTAGTGCCTGCACATTTGGAACCAATGCACCGCTTCAATCGCTAGGTTGCATTGGACAGGGGGCTGAAATGGCAAATACCACGCACAGTGGCCTGAAATGGATCATGCGTGCCGGATACAGCGCGCGGGGCGCGATTTATCTGCTTGTCGGCACTCTGGCACTCTTGGCGGCTTTCACCTCTGCTTCTGCATCAGGCACCAAGGACGCGCTGGTTGACCTGCGCGCGCTGCCATTCGGAATTCCGGCGCTCTGGGCTATCGGCCTTGGGATGATCGCCTATCTGATCTGGCGGATTGCTGCGGGCATCGCCGATGTGGAGGATCACGGCACCTCGCCCAAGGGTCTGACGGCCCGTGGGCTACAGATCATCACCGGGCTGTTGCACGCTCTGATCGGCGTTGCGATCATCGGTCTTGCCGTTGGCGGGCAGGGGTCTGGGGATCGCTCGGCGCAGGATTGGACCCAAGTTCTGATGTCGATGCCGATGGGGCGTTACCTGGTGGCTGCCGGGGCGCTGATCTTGTTGGGGGCCGGTATTTATTATGCCCAAAAAGGCTGGCGCGGCACCTATAAGTCGCATCTGGAACGGACCCGGCTGACCGAACGCGTGGACCCGATTTTGACCGCAGGCCTCGTGATCTATGGCCTGATGATGGCGTTGATTGCTCTGTCGCTGGCCTTTGCGGCGCTGAACGCGGATCCGACACAGGCCGGTGGGCTGGGCAAGGCCCTACAGGACCTGCGCGCAATGACGTTTGGCCGGTTGCTGCTGGGGGGTGCCGGGCTCGGGCTGCTGGCCTTTTCGCTTTATAATTTCATTGAGGCTGCGTACCGCGTTGTGCCGAAATTCTCTGATCCTGACATTGCGACCCTCATAGACAGGTAAGGGTCTGGACCCGCGCCGCGCGTCCCGCTAACTACGGGGTCGCAACGACGCGCCGCATCGCGGCAATAAAAGGGTGTCCCCGTGCCAGACCTGTTGATCGAACTGTTTTCCGAGGAAATTCCCGCGCGCATGCAACGTCGTGCCGCCGAGGACCTGCAAAAGCTGATCACAAACGGTCTGGTTGACGCCGGGCTGACCTATGCCTCTGCCGCCGCCTTCTCAACCCCGCGCCGATTGACGCTTGCGGTTGAAGGGATGCTGGATGCGAGCCCGCGACAGGTTGAAGAACGCAAAGGCCCCAAAGCCGACGCGCCCGAAAAGGCCATTGAAGGGTTCCTGCGCGGTGCGGGCCTGACCCGTGACCAGCTTGAGGAACGCGAGACCCCAAAAGGGGCGATCCTGTTTGCCAAGATCGAAAAGCCGGGCCGCCCGGCAGCAGAGATTGTTGCCGAGGTTCTGGAACAGACGATCCGCAATTTCCCATGGCCGAAATCCATGCGCTGGGGATCGGGCATGCTCAAATGGGTGCGGCCGCTTCATTCGATTGTCTGCGTGATATCAAAAGAGGACGGCGCAGAGGTTGTGCCGTTCGAGCTTGACGGGATCACGGCGGGCGACGTGACCTATGGCCACCGTTTTCTGGCCCCGGATGCGATCAAGGTCAGCGGCTTTGAGGATTACGAGACCAAACTCAAACGCGCCTTTGTGGTCCTGAACCCTGAGGAGCGGGCCGAGACGATCTGGCACGAGGCCACCAATATGGCATTTGCAGGCGGGCTGGAAGTGGTCGAGGATGCGGGCCTGCTGGCCGAGGTTGCCGGGCTGGTCGAATGGCCCGTGGTTCTGATGGGGCCGATTGGCGCGGATTTTCTGGACCTGCCACCAGAGGTTTTGCAGACCTCGATGCGCGAACATCAGAAATTCTTTTCGGTGCGCAATGCCAAGACCGGGCGGATCGAGAAATTCATCACGGTCGCCAACCGCACCACCGTCGATCACGGGGCCACGATTTTGGCGGGCAACGAAAAAGTGCTGGGTGCGCGTCTGTCAGATGCAAAGTTTTTCTGGGAGAATGACCTGCGCGTGGCCAAGTCCGAAGCGGGCATGGCGACGTGGGTCAAGGCACTTGAGAATGTGACCTTCCACAACAAACTGGGCACGCAGGCCGAGTTGATTGAACGCATGGCCGTTTTGGCCCGCGAACTGGCCCCGATGGTGGGGGCTGATCCGGATGAAGCGGAACAAGCCGCGCGGCTGGCCAAGGCTGATCTGTCGTCCGAGATGGTCTATGAATTCCCCGAATTGCAGGGGCTGATGGGCAGCTATTACGCCCGTGCAGCAGGCAAATCTGACGCCGTGGCCGATGCCGCCCGCGACCACTACGCACCGCTGGGGCCGTCTGATGATGTGCCAACGGCACCTGTATCGGTTGCTGTGGCACTGGCCGAAAAGATCGACAAGCTGACCGGGTTCTGGGCGATTGATGAGAAGCCCACGGGGAGCAAGGACCCGTTTGCTTTGAGGCGGGCTGCGTTGGGGGTTATACGGGTAATGGTTGAGAATGATGTTCAGCTCAATATTATCGAAGACGTTCTACAAACGTCAGCGGGCATTTACGCAGGCCAATTCAGTCAATACGCAGTGGAAGAATTTAGTATTGAATTGTCTAATGCCGTAAGCATTTTTGGGAGCGTAAAAGAAGCCTTAGGCTCACTGAGCGAATTGGAAATCGTCGAACGCGCGAGCTCAATTGAAAACATATTTGAGGTTTTGAAAGCGGAAGAGACCGACCTTAGCACAGCAACAGAAAACACGGTAAAAGAGATACTAAAGTTTGAAGTTAATCATACCTTTAAAGGTATTATGCATCGACTGGAGGACCTCCTCTCCTTCCTCCACGACCGCTTAAAAGTCTACCTCAAGGACCAAGGCGTCCGCCACGACATCATCGACGCGTGCATCGCGATGCCCGGCAACGACGACCTGACCCTGCTGGTCAAACGTGCCAAAGCCCTCAGCGATACTCTCAAAACCGATGATGGTGAAAACCTGATCCAAGGCTTCAAACGCGCCAACAACATCCTGACCCAAGCGGAAGAAGCGGACCGCGTCGAATATTCCTACGGCGCGGATGTGAAGTTTGCTGAAACCGACGAAGAACGTGCCTTGTTCAATGCGCTCGACGCCGCCGAAGCGGTGATCACACCCGCGATGGCACAACAGGATTTCACCACCGCCATGTCCGCCATGGCATCGCTGCGTGGTCCCATTGACGCGTTCTTTGACGCGGTGCAGGTCAACAGCGACAATGGCACGATCCGGCGCAACCGTCTTAACCTGCTCAGCCGTATCCGCACCATCTGTACCAGCGTGGCGGATCTGACCAAGGTGGAGGGCTGACACCTGCGGCAATAACACAGGCTTGCCAGACGCATTGAACTGCCTATGCTGCGCGTGAAACTCAAAGGTGCCGCAGCGCAGAAAATCCGTGGAAAATAATCCTGATACCACTCTCGTGACCCAAACCGCGCCGATCGCCAATGAAACCCATGGCGGGCGCGCGAAATGTTTGCAGCGGTTGGTGCGGCTTGATCTGCCGGTGCCGCGGACCGTGGCGCTGTCGTTCAAGGCGGTGCACAAAATCGGCGCGGGCCATTTGCCGGATGTGCAGGCCGTGGTGGCGCAGTTCCCCAAAGGCGCGCTGATGTGTGTGCGGCCCTCAAGCGAGGACCCGGATTGGGGCGGGCCGGGAGCGGTTCTGAACATCGGGATCAATGACGCGCGATTTGCCGAATTATGCGAGACAATGGGTGAAGGGCCGGCGGCGTCGCTCTATACCCGATTTGTGCAATCCTACGCAGTCAATGTGGCGCGCCTGGATCCCGATATGTTTGATGAGATTGAGGGCGAAGGGCGCGAGGCGCTTGCGGAATCGCTGCGCGCCTATGAGGCCGAAACCGAAGAAGCGTTTCCGCAGGACACTGCAACGCAGCTGACCGCCGTGTTGCGGTCCATGGCGCGGGCCTGGGAAGGGACTTCGGCCCGCCTGTTGCGCCAGGCCAAAGGTGCGCCGGCAGATGCCGGGCTGGGCCTGGTGGTACAGGAAATGGTGTTTGGCATTGGCAGCGGTCAGTGTGGATCAGGGGTGTTGCAGCTGGTGGACAGCGACACCGGGCTGCCGCAGATCACCGGGCGGTACATGTGCCAGTCTCAGGGACGCGATGCGCTGCACGGCGATGCCGGCGCGATGTATCTGACCCGTGATCCGCGTGGTGCATCATTGGAGGAGGCAGTGCCGGAGGCGTTCGAGACCCTCAAAACGCACGCCGCCCTGATGCGCGCGCGGCTGCGTGCCGAAATGCAGGTCGAATTTGTGATCGACGAGGGCAAGGTGCACATCCTTGACGGGATGCGGGTGCCGCGGTCATCGCGTGCTGCCGTTCGTATTGCCGTGGCGCTGGCGGATGAGGGGATCATCAGCCGCGAGGAAGCCTTGATGCGGGTGCAGCCCCGGACCTTGACTGAGCTTTTGCACCGTCAGGTTGATCCATCAGCCAAACGCGATGTGATCGGGCACGGCATTGCCGCCAGCCCCGGTGCGGCCACAGGCAAGATCGTCTTTTCCGCAACCGAAGCGCAGGCGGCTGCGTCCCGGAGTGAGCCGTGCATTCTGGTCCGTCGCGAAACCAGCCCTGAGGATATTCGCGGCATGCATGCTGCCCATGCGGTCCTGACTGAACGCGGTGGCATCACCAGCCATGCCGCCGTGATCGGGCGCGGTATTGGTCTGCCATGTGTGGTGGGCGCGTCGAACATGACGTTCAATCTGGTGAAAAAGACCATCACCGCGCCGGATGGCCGGGTTTTTGCGGCGGGCGATGAGATCACAGTGGATGGATCCGCCGGTGAGATTTTGGCTGGTGCCGCCAAGATGCAGGAAGCGGCCCTTGACGAGACATTCCAGCGGCTGATGGATTGGGCCGAGGAGGCGGCGGATATTGGCATCCGCGCCAATGCTGACACGCCAGCCGATGCGCAGACTGCGCGCAATTTCGATGCGCATGGCATTGGCCTGTGCCGCACAGAGCATATGTTTTTTGAACCCGGACGTCTGACCGTGATGCGCGAGATGATCTTTGCCGAAAGCGGGGAAGACCGGCGTGCCGTTCTGGAACGTCTGCTGCCCATGCAGCGCGATGACTTTACCCAGCTGTTCCGCATCATGCAGGGTCAGCCGGTGTGCATCCGCCTGTTTGACCCACCGCTGCACGAATTTCTGCCAGCTGACAAAGCGGGACAACGGGAACTGGCAGAAGCGCTTGATCTGCCGCTCTCTGACGTGACCCGGCGCATTGACGCGCTGACCGAATACAACCCCATGCTGGGTCTGCGCGGGGTGCGTCTGGGCGTGACCGTTCCCGAGATTTATGAGATGCAGGCGCGCGCGATCTTTGAAGCGACAATCGACGCCAGCCGTGATGGCGACCCTGTTGTGCCCGAGATCATGATCCCGCTGGTGTCTGCACGGCGCGAGGTGGAGTTGGTGAAAACGGCTGTTGATGCCATTGCTGCGGCTGTGCGCAACGAAGGCGAGGCGGACTTTACCTATCGCCTGGGGGTGATGGTTGAAACGCCACGCGCCGCGCTTCGGGCCGGAGAGATCGCGCCGCATTGTTCCTTCCTGAGCTTTGGGACAAACGACCTGACCCAAATGACCTATGGGCTGTCGCGCGATGATGCGGGGCGGTTCATGTCGGACTATGTCCAGCAGGGTGTGTTCCCCGAAGACCCGTTTCATGTGCTCGATGTGGACGGTGTTGGCGAGCTGCTGCAACTGGGGGCCGAACGGGGGCGCGCCGCCCAACCGGGCATCACTTTGTCGATCTGCGGTGAGCATGGCGGCAACCCCGAATCGATTGCATTTTGCCGCGCGGCGGGCTTTGACTACGTGTCCTGCTCGCCGTTTCGCGTACCGGTTGCACGTCTGGCAGCGGCGCAGTTGGCGATTTTACACAAGATCGGGTAGGTCCAGCAGCACCAAAACGCTACAGATTGAGTCGGTGCGCGGCTTTTCGCGTAACATAATGACCCCGGGGTTTACGTAAAGCGCCATCTTGGTTAGTCGGCCCGAAGTATTTCCAACGATTGAGGCGCTCCATGCGTTTGCTTAGGGTCACATATTTCTTGCTGCTGATTGCAGTTGTTTCGGCAGCACCAGTTGGTGCGATTGCCAATCCGGACACCGCCGAAGGGCTGGCTCGGACAGAAACACAGGGCCTGAAGTATACTGGCAGCAAACGGCTCAAGGCGATGATCACCCCTCCGACAGTTGCGCCCGGATCGGTGCAATACTCGCGCAGCTGGATCGACGCACAACCCAAGGCCAAAGGCAGTGCTGAATGGCGTTGTCTGTCAGAGGCGCTTTATTTCGAGGCGCGCGGTGAGACGGTCAAAGGTCAGTTTGCCGTTGCCGAAGTGATCATGAACCGGGTCAAAAGTGCCCGTTTTCCCGGATCGCTTTGTGGTGTGATACATCAGGGCACGGGCAAGAAGTACGGCTGTCAGTTCACCTATACCTGTGACGGCAACAAAGAAGTCATAGCTGAGCCAATGGCATTCACACGGGTGGGCAAGGTGGCCCGTCTGATCCTTGATGGGAATGCGCCGAAATTGACGGACGGGGCGACGCATTATCACACCACGGCCGTGCGCCCAAGCTGGGCGCGGGTCTATACCAAGACCGCGCGCATCGGGCAGCACCTGTTTTACCGCCACACATGGCGGTCCGCGTCTAACTGACACGCGGCCCTGTCGCCGCTTTCGCGGTCTGGCCTGACGCTCCCCGACCTGTTAATTACTCTCTATCGGCTAGGTTGGTCGTGAATTCAGTACTGCGAAAGCCAATTCCATGTCGAACGAAGTCCGCCTTGCCTTTGGGCACCCCTCAGAGCGCGCAGAAGCCATGGCAGGTGACGACCCGCTGGACCGGATTTCACTGCGCGATCATATCGTCGAGGTTGAAATTGGCGCGTTTCAGGCAGAGCGCGGTGTCACCCAGCGCATATGCTTTAATGTCGTGGTGGAAGTTCAGCCGCTGACAGGACCAATCGACGATGATGTGGACCGCATCCTGTCATATGACCGCGTGACCGAGGCGATCGCATTTGAGCTGGCAGATGAACGGTTGAACCTGCTTGAGACATTGGCGGAACGGGTGGCCGAACGTATCTTGCTGGAACCGCAAGCGATGCGGGTGTTTGTGCGCATTGAAAAGCTCGACCGTGGCCCCGGTGCATTGGGTGTCGAGATCGTGCGCGCGCGTGACGGCGCACCGCCGCCAGACCTCAGCCAGGGCGATGTACCGCATCCCGAACTGGTGTATCTCAGCAATGCGGCCATTGCGTCGCCGCACCTTGGGGGCTGGATTGATCAGCTGGAGGCGCTGGGCCGTCCGTTGATCATATGTGTCGGGGCCTCCTCTGACGCGCCAGCGCCGCAGGTACCGCACCGCATGGCGCAGCGGCGTATTGATCTGCTCGCGATTGAACAAAACGCCTGGGTGCTGGCGGCAAAGGATGACCGGTGTGTGGTGGTTGAAACCCGGACAGAACTGGACTGGGCGATGAAGAACGGCCAGACCTGCGTCTGGGCACCCTCTAAAATGGTGTTGGACGCGGTGGATACGCCATCAGCCCAACCGCGCGATGCTGTTGCATTGGCGGCGTGGTTCGCGGCGACATTTGATGCGCAGGAAATGTTGGTTGTGGGTGCGGAATTGCCAGATGGTGCATCGGTCCCCTTGCGGGCGGCATCGGCAGACCAGGACCGATTGTGAGCGCACGGGAAAGGTATTTCAGACCGCTTGTGCAGGTCGGACCGGCCCGGCCCGACGCGGCCCTGCAGATTGCTGGCGGCTGGGGATGGTTCACCCATGTCGAGGTTCTTGGCCGGGGAGAGACGGCGCAGGTTTTGCCTGCAGATGTCCTGCCGGCAGATGTCATGACGAGGCTGACAAGCGCGCGTGCGGACATTGCGGGTCTTGGCATGGACCGGCCGCGGGTGATGGGCATTCTGAATGCCACACCAGACAGTTTTTCAGACGGTGGCGTCAACGCGGCGGCGGCTGATGCGGTGGCCACTGGCACCGCGATGCTGAATGCGGGCGTGGACCTGCTGGATGTGGGCGGCGAATCCACCAGGCCGGGTGCCGCCACACTTGCAGTTGAGGCGGAAATTCAGCGCGTTGTTCCGGTAATCCAAGGCCTGCGTGCGGCGGGTGTTGCCCATGCAATCTCAATCGATACCCGCAAGGCGGCGGTGGCGCAGGCGGCTGTCGCGGCAGGGGCCAATCTGGTCAATGATGTCTCTGGATTTACCTATGATCCGGGGTTGGCACCTTATTGTGCCGGGCAAAACCTGCCTGTCTGTGTCATGCATGCGCTGGGTGATCCCGCGACAATGCAACAAGACCCCCGGTATGACGACGTGCTGCTTGATGTTTATGATTTTCTCGAACGCCAGATCCAGTTGTTGGAGGCCGCAGGCATTCCGCGCGCCCGGATCATCGCGGACCCCGGCATTGGTTTTGGCAAAACCCGGCAGCACAATCTGACCTTGCTGGCCCGGCTCAGCCTCTTTCACGGATTGGGTGTGCCGATCTTGCTTGGGGCATCGCGCAAGCGGTTCATAGGCACCATCGGCAATGCACCTGAGGCGACAGATCGCGCACCGGGATCAATTGGTGTGGCATTGGCGGCGCTGACGCATGGTATTCAGATGCTACGTGTGCATGATGTGCCTGAAACGATACAGGCCGTCGCGTTGTGGCGCGCTGCCATGCTAGGACTTGAGACATGACAAAATTGTTCGGAACCGATGGTGTGCGCGGCACAGCCAACATCCATCCTATGACCGCAGAAATGGCCTTGCGCATCGGTGCGGCTGTGGGGCGGTATTTCAGGCGCGACAACACCGGCGTGCACCGGGTGGTGATTGGCAAGGATACCCGGTTGTCGGGATATATGTTCGAAAATGCGCTGACCGCCGGGCTGACGAGCACCGGCATGAACGTGTTGTTGCTGGGCCCGGTGCCCACACCGGCGGTTGGCTTGCTGACACGCTCCATGCGCGCGGACCTTGGGGTCATGATTTCAGCCAGCCACAACCCGGCGCAGGATAATGGGATCAAGTTTTTCGGACCTGATGGGTACAAATTATCCGATCAGGCCGAGGCTGACATTGAGGCCCTGGTGGCGAACGGGGTGGAGCCCACCCCGGCCGTTGAGATTGGCCGTGCCAAACGGATTGATGATGGCCGATATCGTTATATCGAACGGGTGAAATCATCGTTCCCGCGCCAGATGCGGCTGGATGGCCTGAAAGTCGTGGTCGATTGCGCCAATGGAGCAGCCTATAAGGTTGCCCCCGACACGCTGTGGGAGCTGGGCGCAGAGGTCATCCCCGTCGGCGTCAGCCCAACGGGCCACAACATCAACGAAGGGTGCGGATCAACCCATCCGCAATCTGCGGCGGAAACGGTTGTGGCACATGGCGCGCATGTGGGCATTTGTCTGGATGGGGACGCGGACCGGGTCATATTGCTGGATGAAAACGGCAAAGTCGGCGATGGCGATCAGTTCATGGCGCTGATGGCAGCACGCTGGGCGTCGGAAGACAGGCTCAAGGGCCGCGCACTGGTGGCCACAGTGATGAGCAATCTGGGGCTTGATTATTTCCTGCAGGGTCAGGGATTGCGGTTGGAGCGTACCAGTGTCGGGGACCGCCATGTGGTGGAACGGATGCGGCAAGGCGGTTTCAACCTTGGTGGGGAACAATCCGGTCATATTGTCATGACCGATTACTCCACCACCGGCGACGGATTGATGGCCGGGTTGCAGTTTCTGGCCGAAATGGTGCGGTCGGGCGAGCCGTCTTCGGTGTTGCTGAACCAGTTTGAGCCGGTGCCGCAGCTTTTGAAAAACGTGGCTTTCGGGGCGGATCAGGCCCCCTTGGACAATCCGCACGTGCAGTCCGCCATCGCCCAGGCCGAAGCCGATCTGTCGGGCAAGGGCCGGTTGTTGATCCGGGCATCAGGCACGGAGCCTTTGATACGGGTGATGGCCGAACATGAAGATGCCAAACTGATGGAGGGGGCGGTGGACAGTGTCGTTGCGGCCGTTGAACAGGCGGTCTCGGGCTGATCCGAATGCGCGCACCCTTGGGATGCGCACGACATATTTGATTTGGCGTTTCTGTTGTTGGTTCTTGCGTGCTCTCAGGCGTCGCGCATCGGTATTTTTGAAAGGGTGAACTGGGTCAGCCGCGCCCGGAAAACAGACGTTTCAGCGCGCCATATTGGCTCAGACCCAAGCCAGCGAGGATCAATGCCATCGCATAAATCAGCGAAGGGGGCAGCGGTTCGGACAAGATCAGCGCGCCCAGCACCACGGACCAGACGGGCACCTGATAGTTGACCAATGACATGAACACCGGACCCGCGCTGCGCACAACCAGCACCCTTAGAAAATTGGCAGCGGCTGTTGGGACAAGGCCGAGGAACGCCAGTACCAGCAGAATCTTGGGCGAGGGAGCCGGTGGCGGCCCTTCAACGATCAGGGCCATGGGGATTGCGAGGCTGCCGCCGATGATCAACAGAACCGTGGCAAGCCCGATGGCGTCAACCTGCGGTAACCGGCGCATCAGGATTGAACTGAGCGCGTAACAACCTGCCGCCCCGATACAGGCCATCCGACCGGGAAATTCCAGAGCCGTGCCGGTGCTTTCAAATGCCTGACCACCGATCAGGATCACGACACCGCAAAAGCCCACAAGAAACCCAAGTGCTTTGCGCAGAGTGATGCGTTCGCCGGGGACCATGAAATGCGCCAATGGCAGCACGATGAGGGCAACCGAGGCCATTGAGACACCGGCAAATCCCGAAGTGACATATTGCTGACCCCAGGCCAGCAGCGAAAATGGGATTGCGGAGGAGGCCATGCCGATGAAAAGCATGGCCACGATATGGCCTGTCGACGGCGTGGTCTTGAAAAGCGGGAACCCCCGCAGCGCCCAGATCAACCCCATCACCACAGCGGCAAAACCGATGCGTGAGGCGGCAAGCCAGAACGGTGTGATGCCGGTCAGGGCGACTTCGGTCACCAAAAATGTGCCGCCCCAGATGAAGGCCAAAAGGGCGACCATGAACCAGCTTGTTCTGGTGATCTGCGGGGCGTCGGTTTCGGTCATGTCATCCCGCTTTTTGTCTGGATATGTGCCTGCACATAAATGACCCCGGCTTGCGGGCCAGGGTCAATCGTATTTTGTTCGTTAGAGGTCGAACTGTGGTTGCCTTAGTTCTTGGCCTTGTCGACCATCTTGCCTGCGGAGATCCACGGCATCATCTCGCGCAGCTTGGCACCAACCTGTTCGATCTGGTGTTCGTCGTTGATACGGCGGGTTGCCTTGAACGACGGTTGACCAACAGCATTTTCCAACATGAAGTTGCGCACGAACTTTCCGTTCTGGATGTCGGTCAGAACCGCCTTCATCTTTGCCTTTGTCTCATCATACGGCAGGATGCGCGGGCCAGAGACGTATTCGCCGTATTCGGCCGTGTTGGAGATCGAATAGTTCATGTTGGCGATGCCGCCTTCATAGATCAGGTCGACGATCAGTTTCACTTCGTGCAGGCATTCGAAATAAGCCATCTCAGGCGCATAGCCTGCTTCGACCAATGTCTCAAATCCCATGCGGATCAGTTCAACCAGGCCACCGCACAGCACGGCCTGTTCACCAAAGAGATCGGTTTCGCATTCTTCACGGAAGTTTGTCTCAATGATCCCGGAACGACCACCGCCGATGGCAGAGCAATAGGACAGACCGATTTCCAGCGCTTTGCCAGAGGCGTCTTTGTCGACGGCGACAAGGCACGGCACGCCGCCGCCTTTGGTGTATTCGCCGCGCACGGTGTGTCCGGGGCCTTTGGGGGCCATCATGATCACATCAACGCCGGCTTTGGGTTCGATCAGGCCAAAATGAACGTTCAGGCCGTGGGCGAACGCGATCGCTGCACCTTCGCGGATATTGTCATGCACGTATTTTTTGTACGTTTCGGCCTGCAATTCGTCGGGCATGGTGAACATGATCACATCGGCCCAGGCGGCAGCTTCGGCAATTTCCATTACCTTAAGGCCTTCGCCTTCGGCTTTTGCCTTGGACCCAGACCCGTCGCGCAGCGCAACAACAAGGTTCTTGGCACCGCTGTCGCGCAGGTTCAGCGCGTGGGCGTGGCCCTGAGAGCCATAGCCGAGGATGGCGACTTTTTTGTCTTTGATCAGATTAACGTCACAGTCACGGTCATAGTAAACGCGCATAATAGGCGGTCCTTTTGGTTGGTTTCGTCTCTGAGGGCGAACATAGCCATGCGGGCGCGATTGGCCATTGCTGTTTTATGAGTTTATTTGGCTAGATGAAGATGATAATGCGCCATATGTCTATTAAACGGAAAAATCATGCTTGATGATGCGGATCGTCGCTTGTTGCGCTATTGGCAGGCAGAACCAAGCCTCAGTCCGGGTGAATTGGCTGACCGCTGCGGCATGACGCCGGGCAAGGCGGCACGGCGGATTGCCAGGCTGCAAGAGGATGGCATTTTGCGCGGCGTGGGCGCGGTGGTTGACTGGGTGGCGCTGGGCTATGCGGTTGAGGTCAGCTTGCGGATCACGCTGGATAAGACTCAAGGCAACGCATTTGATGCCTTCATGGCTGAGGCGCGCAAAGTGCCTGAAGTGATTGAATTACAGACCTTTTTGGGCCGTGTGGACGTGCGGCTTTCCATCATTGCGCGCGATATGGCGCACTATCAGCAGATTTATCGCGGTCGGATCCTGACCCTGCCGCATATCGCGGACATCGAGGCGCTGATGCAGGTGGCGCGGATCAAATCGGATCAGGGGCTGCCGCTGTGACACATATTGACGAGATTGATCGCGGGTTGATCCGCGCACTGGTAAAGGACGCAAGCCAAAGTGCGAGTGCGCTGGGGCGGCGGTTCGGGCTGTCGCAGCCTGCCACATGGCGCAGAATCAGACGGTTGGAAGAGGCGGGTGTGATCGCCGGACGGCGTCTGCACCTCAATGCGGAAAGTTTGGGGTTTGGCGTGACGGTGTTTTTGGGTGTGAAACTGGCAACCAAGGGCCGGGTCAGTTTGGATGATTTCGAACGTGCCGTTGTGGCCATCCCTGAGGTGCAAACCGTGGAACATGTGCTGGGGCTTTATGATTACCGCTTGCGGGTCGTGGCGCGTGATCTGCCAGATTTTGAGCGGGTGCTGCGGCGGCGGATCATGACCTTACCGGGGGCAGGGGAGGTTGAGGCGAATGTCCTATTGAGCGAAGAGCGATTGCCGGGGCCGCTTTAGGTCGCGACCTTAAGCGATTTGGCGCAGGGCAAGTGCTTCGTATTGGCGTAAAGCGGGGCGGGTCAACGGAAGCGCACTTTTGGACTCAGTCAGTTCGGGAAAGAGGGCGACGATTTCATCGCGCTCGTCCGGTGCGACAACATCAAGTGTCTGGGAGCCGGGATAAAGACTTTCCGTGGGGCAGCCTTCTGCGAAGACGATCTGATGATCGTCAAACAGAAAATGATAATAGCTGACGCTGGCACAGGGCATGATCCTGCAGCTATCGCCATCAACAAGGTGCTTGGCTGCAACCAGGACCTCGGCTTGCCCAAAAAACAATTCGGCGCGCGCCCCGTTGATCAGCATTCTATGGTTCTGGGACACCACAAGCGGCCTGATGTTGCCAAGTGCTCCTGCTGCGATGTGGACAGGTGCCGTGGTGCCATATCCTGACATGGTCTGAGAGCCGATCCAGCGTATCTTTTGTGGGCCGTTGTCCAGCGTGTTGACCAGGTCGCCCAATTTGAGCGTTTCGATATAACGGGGGCCATCAGGGGTTTCGATCAGGGTGCCCTTGGCAAAACAAATCACTGCCAAGGTGTTGAGATCGCTTGAGAATGATCCGTCCCCCTGTTCCCCTGGGCTGATAATGCCGTCGGCGTTAAGGTCGATATCCTCGGTCGTCGTGATGCGCAGCGGGCCGTTGGTTGACGCAAGCGTGGCCAGAATATTGACACCTGCAACAACCGCGAGATCGTTCAGAACGGGCGCACCCGGATCGGTCGAGGTCAGCCCGCTTGCGTCAAATTCCAGATACCGGTCACCCATTGAATTGCGGTCGATGTCGATGTCGGCGGTACCGGAATAGTTGAATTTGGGGATGTCATAATAGTAGTCGGTTGCGTTGTCATAGACGATCACACCGGTGACCACTGAATTGTCGGTCAGGGTGCCGTTGGCAGTCACATTGGTCACGGTAAACACGATGATATCGTCCGCTTCAAACACAGCAGTGCCGCCGTGGATGAAAAGGTTGCCACCATTGCTCGCGTTGGTGTTCGACTGTGGATTGCCTATAATGCTGAAACCATTCAGCAAAAGCGTTGTGTCTGCCATCTCAATAAGTCGACGGATCTGCGCCCGTCTGTCCTGCCCTAAACGGATCTGTGCCCGTAACTACGTCAATATTGTGGCAAATTGTGGCGGGAATAAGGCGCGCGGGAGGGTGCGCGGTTTCTTGACCCTTTCGGGGCAGTCACAAAGGCGCTAATTGTGGGCGGTCCAACAAGGAGAATACCATGGCTGCGATACTCAGTTCTATCGATCCCGAGGGGCTTGATGAATTTTCGGTGGTGTTCACCGACCGATCCCTCAACCATATGTCTGCGGCATTTCAGCAGGTCATGCGCGATATTTCTGAGCTGTTGCGCGAGGTCTATCATGCCGATGCGGTGGCACTGGTCCCCGGTGGGGGGACCTACGGGATGGAAGCAGTGGCGCGCCAATTTGCCCGTGACAAGGACGTGTTGGTTGTGCGCAACGGTTGGTTTTCATATCGATGGAGCCAGATCATCGAAAGCGGTGGCCTGACCGCCAGCGCGACCGTGCTAAAAGCGCGGCCTCAGGGCAATGCAGCGGTTGCACCGTTTGCGCCAGCACCGATTGATGATGTGGTGGCCGCCATTCAAGACCAAAAACCGCAGGTGGTTTTTGCCCCGCATGTGGAAACCAGTGCGGGCATGATCTTGCCGGATGACTACATCGCGGCGATGTCCGCCGCTGCCCACAAGGTTGGGGCGCTGATGGTGCTTGACTGCATCGCGTCGGGCTGTGCGTGGGTTGATATGAAGGCGCTCGGTGTTGATGTGCTGATCTCGGCCCCCCAAAAGGGATGGAGCGCGTCTCCCTCTGCAGGTCTGGTGATGATGTCGGCCCGTGCCGAGGCACGGCTGGCAGAAACCCAATCGGACAGCTTTGCAATTGATCTGGCCAAGTGGCGCAGCATCATGAAAGCCTATGAAGATGGGGGCCACGCCTATCATGCGACCCTGCCCACAGACGCGCTGCGGGGGTTTCGCGATACGATGCTGGAAACCAAAGAATACGGGTTTGAACGGCTGAAAGAGGCGCAATGGCGCTTGGGTGATGCTGTGCGGCATATGCTGGCAGATCGGGGTGTCGTTTCGGTTGCCGCGCCGGGTTTTGGCGCGCCGGGCGTGGTGGTCAGCTATACCGATGACCCGGACGTGAAATCAGGCAAGGCCTTTGCCGCCAAGGGCATGCAGATTGCTGCCGGGGTACCGCTGCAAGTTGGGGAGCCTGAGGGGTTCAGCACGTTCCGGCTGGGTCTGTTCGGGTTGGACAAGCTCTATGATATTGATGGCACCCTGGCGCGTCTGGCGGGTGTGTTGGACGAGGTTCTTTAGCGCAAATCGCGCCCACGTGGGCCTGCCGCTAGCGCATGCCAAGCCCCATCTGCATCAACATCTTGCGCACAGGGGCCATCGCATAAAGCGCGTTCAGCCCTGCGGCGCGGGCGTCACGCGCCAGCGGGCTGCTGGCCTGCGAGGCGCGGTTGAGCAGGTCAATGCCGCGCACCCGCAGTTGAATGTCGGCGAACCGGGCCTTGTGATAGGCGTCAAGTATCGTGGCATCGCCCAATGTGTCGCGGCTGTTTTGTGCCAATTCCAACAGGGTCGCGAGGTCATTGAGCGACATGTTCAGACCTTGCGCCCCAATTGGTGGCACCACGTGCGCTGCTTCGGCAATCAGCGCGATGCGTTCCCCAGACAGACGCTTTGCATGCTGGCTGATGATCGGCCAGACAGCGCGCGGACTGGCAAGTGTCAGTGGCCCAAAAAGGTGGCAGGACCTTTGCGACATGTCCGCCTCAAACGTCGCCACATCACTTGTAGCGCGGGCGATGGTTGCGGGCCCGTCATCCATCCAAACCACGGCGGATGAGGGCATCCCGTCACGGTCCGGCAGGGGAACCAGTGTGAACGGCCCGCCGCTGCGGTGGATTTCAGTGGACACATTGTCATGTGGAATGGGGTGGGTGACGGCAAAGGCCAGTGCCTTTTGACCATACCGCCGTGTGCTGACCTCAATACCAGCCGCCTGACGCATCGGGCTGTCGCGACCATCGGCGGCAATGACCAGTTTTGCAGTGATCTTGCTGGCGTCGGTCAGGCCCACGCGGGCAGATGCGGTGCGGGTGAACAGGGTCGTGGTGCCGGTGCCGGGGCGGAAATCGACATTCGGCAACTCTGCCAAGCGCGCCAGTAATTCGCGGCGAAGCAGCCAGTTGGGAAAGTTCCAGCCAAACGGCTGATCCGATATCTCGGACGCATCGAATTCCCGGGTCACCTTTGGTTCTGGCTCAGGTCCACCTGCATCAACAATCCGCATGATCTGCAAGGGTGCGGCATGCGGTGCAAGATGCGCCCAGATGCCCGCCGCCTCAAGCACAGTGCGGGCCGGTTGCAGCATCGCGGTAGAACGCATGTCGGCCCCGGCTGCATCACCGCGGGTTACCGGCGGGGTCGGATCAACGCAGATCACATCAAATCCAGCTGTGCCAAAGGCCGCCGCAGCGGTGAGCCCGGCAATACCGCCCCCGGAAATCAGTATGTCACAGTCGAAATCCATCATTTTCACCTAGTTCAGCAGTCGATGAAGAAAACCACCCAAATCGTCGGTGTGAAAGTGCACATGCGCGCCCAAATCCCGCTCTGGGGCCACATGTACGGTGCGCATTCCCATTGCATGTGGCGCAGCCAGATTGCGGGCATCATCCTCAAACATGGCAGAGGTCGCCGGGTTGAGCCCATCAATCGTGAAAACCGTGTCAAAGGCGGCACGTTCAGGTTTGGGCAGAAATCCGGCATGTTCCACGCCGTAAACCGCATCAAAAAGCCCTGAGAGCCCGCGTGCGGCCAGCACCCGTTCGGCATAGGGCGCACAGCCATTCGTGTACACGATCCGTCTGCCGGGTAGCGCGCGAATGGTCTGCGCCAATGCAGGATCCGGCGTCAGGCGGTCCATTGATATGTCATGCACGTGTTCAAGATAGCCGGCAGGATCAACACCATGTTCGCGCATCAGCCCGGCCAATGTGGTGCCGTGAACTTCCCAATAATGCAGGCGCAAACGATTGGCCTCGGCCTTGTCGACGTTGAGAACATCCATGATCCATGCCGTCATGCGCACATCAATCAGATCAAAAAGCCGCGCGGAGGGCGGGTAAAGCGTGTTGTCCAGATCAAAAACCCATGTCTGAACGTGAGAGAAAGCATCACGAGGCATGGTGCTGTGGTAGGGTGTTCAGGGGGGCCACGCAAGACTGCAGGCTTGCGCAAATGGACGCGGGCGGTAGGGTGGCGCATCTTTGAGGAAGAATTCCAATGCTTGCGCCCAAAACCGGATCAACAGATGCCTATTCAATGATTTTGGATGCCATTGATGTTGGCATCTATCGTCCCGGTGACCGGCTGGTCGAGAATGAACTGGCAGAGCGGTTTGGCGTGTCACGCACCCCGGTGCGCGAGGCATTGCAACGGCTTGAAACACAGTCGCTGCTGGCGCGCGACGGGCGCAGCCTGATTGTTGCCTCACTTGATCACAATCAAACCGCGGAACTTTATGTTGTGCGCGGGGAGCTTGAAGGTCTGGCTGCACGGCTTGCCGCACGTCATGCCACCGTCGAAGAGATCGGTGTGCTGCGTGACATGGTTGAACAAGACAACGCACTTACCGGTGATCCGGGCGCACTGGCGCGGGCGAACCGGCGGTTTCACAAGCAGATCCACCTCGCCTCGCACAACCGCTATTTGGTGCAGCAATTGGATTTGGTCCACCGTTCAATGGCTCTGATGGCAACATCATCGCTGGCGGTCGAAGGGCGCGGAGCGATTGCGCAGGCCGAACATGATCACATCGTAAAAATGATTGAGGCGCGCGATGAGGATGGCGCGGATGATGCGTTGCGCACGCATATTTCGGTGGCCTTCGTGACCCGGCTGAAACAAGAGGCGGCGCGGCGCGAGGACGAATAGCCTTACTGCTTTGATTTCACATGTACCCCGTGTTCGGTCTTGTCCCAGAAAAACGGGCTTACAATGAATTCATGCAAGCCTTTGTAGGCCGCCAACGCCCCCATCGGGAAATAGAAAGGCGTGGTCAATACCCAGCCGATCAGATGCCGGTGTTCCCGACCCGACACCGCAACCATTGAAATTGTCAGGGTGAGGATCTCGGCTACAATGAAACACACGGCCATTGTCCACATGACCGGGGCCCCCAAGGTTAATGCAACCGGGTGAGAGACCCCAAAAACGGTGAGCCAGAATGACCATAACAGCGGCGCACATGCAAATTGAGAGAACGTGGCCAGCAGCAGGGTTTGAACGCCCAGAAACCGTTTCCAGCCCAGGTCGCGCAACAGTGCTGCGGGGTTGCGCATGTGAACGCACCAGGTGATCAAAAACCCTTTGAGCCAGCGTGAACGTTGCCGCACCCACGGCCAGGCGCGGCAGTTTGCTTCTTCGTGGGTGACGGTGGGCAGCAATTCGGTGACATAGCCGTGGCGGGCCAGTCGCACACCCAGATCTGCATCCTCGGTCACGTTATGCGCGTCCCAGCCACAGAGCTTTTCCAGAATATCGCGGCGAAAGAACAGGGTCGTCCCGCCTAGGGGAATGACAAACCCCAATCGCGCGAGACCCGGTAGAATCATCCGCCACCACGTCGCGTATTCGATTGTAAAACAACGGGAAATCCAGTTGGTCTGCGTATTGTAATAATCCAGAATGCCCTGCAGGCAGGCGACGTTTTCGGGGGCTTGTTGAAACCTGTTCACGACCCGCTCAAGCTGATCGGGCTCTGGTGCGTCCTCTGCATCCCAGACCCCGATGATGCTGCCGTGACAAAAATCGAGCGCATAGTTCAAGGCGCGCGGTTTTGTGGTCAGGCCGTTGGCCTCGGGCACTTCGATGACGCTGATCCATTCGGGCAGATCGGTGCGGGCAATGGTCCGGCGGGTCACGGTATCACCCTGTTCCAGGACCAGCACCACGTTCAGCAAGGATTTCGGATAGGTCAGCCGCGCCAGCCGGGTGATCAAGGCACCGGCGATCTCTTTTTCCTGAAGCAAAGGCACCAGTATGGACACACGCGGCAGCCGAAAAGGGGCCATTTTCACGTCCCCGGCTTCGGGCCTATCAGGCAGCTTATGTAATATCTGTGACCAGAAAGCAGCGGCTTTGAGGGCGGTGCTCATCATCAACGTCATAAAGGCCCAGATCATCAGCACCGTAAGGGTCCAAAGCGGTGCAAGGACAAGGGTCAGCAGGCAAAAGACGGCGATGCCGGACGCCCAGATCTTGCGAGATAGTGAGCTTACTTCCCATGTGCGGCAGCTTTCAGCGGCGGGCACGCGTGTTGCGGCCTTTTGCGCCAGCTCAGCGCCGTACAGACGGGACAGGTGAGTTTGAATTTGGGTCTGTTCCGAAATCACTGGCAACATCCGCTGCCCGGCCGGGCCCATGCAGGTGCGAAGTTTTTTAAACAGGTCAGGTCGGCTGGTGGCAACCAAGAGGGTATCGTCCACGTCCATCCAGGGCACAGCATAAAACTTGAGACACAAGGCAGCGGGCAGGCAATGGGCCAGGTGCTGCGGTGGCGGATCGTCGTCCAGATTGATCAATTGGGCATTGTGCTGGTGAGAGAGCGCTGCCAGCACATCAGCGCGACTGACCAACCCTTCAGAGATCATGATCTCTCCAAGAGGGGCATCGATGCGGCATTGCAACTCAAGCGCATGCACCAGATCGGCTGCAGTAATGATGCCTTCATTCACCAGATAACGCCCAAGTGGCTGCTGTGGGGGCGTCGGGTTTGCAACCTGCGGGTCCAGCAAATGGAGGCGAAGGTTACTCATGTCCCTGTCACCCTTAACTTCTATCCAAAGGCAAAGGTGACAGCGAACGGTTAATGCAATGTTAATAATACGTTAACGAAAAGTTAACGGTGTGGGCCAGAATGGTGTTGTGAGACGCGTGATTACGCCGGGGTTGCCACAGCGCGATCCGCCATCGCTTCGGCAAAACGTTGAAAGAGGTAATAGCTGTCTTGTGGTCCGGGTGAGGCTTCGGGGTGGTGCTGAACCGACCATACGGGCCGGTCAGCCATCCGGATCCCGCAATTGGACCCGTCAAAAAGCGAGACATGCGTTTCCAGAACGCCATCGGGCAGTGTCTGTGCATCGACCGCAAAACCATGGTTCATCGAGGTGATCTCGACTTTGCCGGTGTCGCGGTCTTTGACCGGGTGGTTGGCACCGTGATGTCCGTGGCTCATCTTGATGGTTTTGGCACCCAAAGCGAGGGCCAGCATCTGGTGGCCAAGACAAATCCCAAATACCGGCAGCTCTGTCTTGTCCAGCACATCGCGGATCATTGGCACCGCATAGGCACCGGTCGCCGCTGGATCACCGGGACCATTGGACAAAAACACGCCATCAGGATTATGCGCCATGATGTCGTCATAGGTCGCCGTCGCAGGCAGCACTGTCACATCGCAGCCGGCAGAGGCAAGACACCGCAAAATATTGCGCTTTGCGCCATAATCCACGGCGACAACCTTGTGTTTCGCATCAACCTGCGGCGCAAATCCGTCGGGCCATGCCCACCGCATTTCATTCCAGCGATACGATTGTGCGCAGGTCACATCCTTGGCCAGATCCATGCCTTCGAGGCCCGCAAACCCACGTGCTGCGGCGATCAGAGCTTCGATATCAAAATTGCCCTCGGGATCATGCGCCAATGCGGCGTGCGGTGCCCCGGTATGGCGGATTGCGCGGGTCAGGCGGCGCGTGTCGATGCCGCCGATTGCGATCCGGCCACGGGCGGCCAGCCACGGTGACAACTCTTGCACATTACGCCAGTTGCTGGGTTCTGTTGGCATCCATTTGACCACCATACCGGCAGCCATCGGATCACCGGATTCGTCATCTGCGGGATTGGTGCCAACATTGCCGATATGCGGGAAGGTGAATGTGACAATCTGGCCCGCATAAGACGGGTCTGTCATGACTTCCTGATAGCCGGTCATCGCGGTGTTGAAACAAAGCTCGGCGACCGTCTGTCCCGTCGCGCCAAAGCCCATGCCATAGAACAATGACCCATCCGCCAAGGCAAGACAGGCGGTCGGGCGGGGATGAGAGGGCGCGGACATGGGAGGTGCCTCCGGGCGAGATTTTACGTGGATAAACGGGGGGAACCTACGCTTGCCCGCATCCATCGTCAAGACCCGAGCAAAAATGAGATTTCTATTCTTATCAATACCTTACCGTAGGTTACTTGGCATTGCCTGTTCATGCGGCAACGGCTATGGTCCCAGCCTTACATAAGCGACAGAGCACAGGATAAAGCCATGGCATTGCGTACCCGCATCTCAGACGCCCTCAAACAGGCAATGAAAGACAAGGCGGCAGATCGGCTGTCGACGCTGCGTCTAATCAGCGCGGCCATCAAAGACAAAGATATCGCAGCCCGCGCGACAGGCAACGACGACGGTGTCCCTGAGGCGGAAGTTCTCGCGATCCTTGGCAAAATGGCCAAGCAGCGCATGGAATCGGCGCGCGCCTACGAAGAGGGCGGGCGGCTTGATCTGGCCGAGCGCGAACGTGAAGAGATCACGGTCATCGAAGAGTTCCTGCCGCGCCAGTTAAGCGATGAAGAAACCACCGCCGCCGTGGACAAGGCGATTGCCGAAGTTGGCGCCACCTCAATCCGCGACATGGGTAAGGTGATTGGCCTGCTGAAAGGCAAGTACACCGGGCAGATGGATTTCGGCTTGGTCGGACCGATGGTCAAGGAGCGTTTGAGCTGAACGGCGCTGCTGAAGTCTAGAGCTTACGGGCAATGGTAAAAAGCGCCCTTGCCGGCCCGGGCCGCCAATGGCTCTGCACCGTGAACCCCGCCACGCGCATTTCTGAGAGCAACGTATCTGCGGTAAAATAGGTGAGCTTTGGCAGTAGGCCAAGCGCATGTCCCGGGATCGATACAAACTTGAATGCCGGCATCGTATCGGCCATGCAGACCGTGCTGGCCACCAGATATCCGCCCGGCTTCAACAAGCCATGCAGTTTGGCCAATGTCGCTTTGTAATCCTGCACCAGATGCAGCACCGACAGGGCAAGGATGACATCGTAAGTGCCTTTGGCTGCGTCAAATTCTTCGACTGAGGTCTTTTGATAACTGATGTTATCGACGCCGGCGGCATTGGTCTTGGCCTGCGCAATGTCGAGCATTTTTTGTGACAGGTCGATTGCATGAATATGGGCAACATGAGGGGCATGTAGGATCGCGGTGCTGCCGGTACCGGTGCCGATTTCCAGCAGCTGCATGTCGTCGCGCAAAAGCGCGCGGGTTTCGCTGAGCTTGCGCTCATAGCTGGGCTGGTCTGCAATCTTGTCTCTGGAATATTTCTTTGCGATGAAATTCCAAAACCGAATGGTACGGCGGCTGGGTGTTTGAGCGGGCATGAGCGTTTCTTTCCAATTCAGATTTGGCTTTCATTACATCTGAACAAATGTGAATGGAATTGACCAAAGTTGCCTGTATGATATGCGTAAATGCATGGATTGGAGCAAAATATCATTCGATTGGAACCGCGCGCGGGCGTTCCTCGTCACGGCTGAGGAAGGGTCGCTGTCTGCGGCCGCGCGGGCGCTGGGGTTGGCGCAGCCGACGCTGGGCCGTCAGGTGAGCGCGCTTGAAGAAGAACTTGGCGTGGCGTTGTTTGAGCGGGCCGGGCGCGGATTGGTGCCAACCCCGGCGGGGCTCGAAATGTTGGAGCATGTGCGCAACATGGGTGAGGCGGCCTATGGCCTGTCCCGCATCGCGTCAGGACAGGCGCATTCCATTGAGGGGCCGGTCAGCATCACAGCGAGCGAGGTGACCTCGGCCTATGTGCTGCCACCGATACTGGCCGATCTGCGCCGCACCTATCCCGGCATTCGGGTTGAGGTGGTGGCGAGCAATGCGTTGCGTGACCTGCGCCGCCGTGAGGCAGACATCGCACTGCGCCATGTGGCCCCTGATGACCCGGATTTGATCGCCCGCAAGCTGCGACCGGGGGTGGCTCGCCTTTATGCCGCACAAAGCTATCTCGATCGGGCGGGGCCTTTTGATACACCGGCACAATTGGCACAGGCGGACTTTGTCGGTTTTGATGATAACCAGTCTTTCCTGGAAGGGCTGAACGCATATGGGGTGCCGATTCTGGCGCAACAATTTATTGCAAGCTCAGGATCGCATCTGGTGCAATGGCAGATGGTGCAGCAGGGGATTGGCGTCGGCGTGATGGCCGAAAGGATTGGCGATGATACCGCGGGCATGGCCCGCATCGCCACGTGGCTTGAGCCGTTTCGCTATGACGCATGGCTGGTGGCGCACAGGGAATTGAGAACCTCACGGCGGCTTCGGATCGTGTTTGATTTTCTTGCGAAATCAATGGCCTGAGGTCCAAAATTGATGTTCATCAGGGCGATGCTTGACCCTTTGCGCAGTCTAGCGATGTAAACTGCGTTTGAGGTCTTCAAACAGATCTTTACGCTCATCCTCGCTGAGGAAAGCCCCGATTTCGACCTCTCGACCATGCCCGCGCAAAGTCACATAATGGGGCACCGGGCCACCTTTTTCGTACTTCAGCACCTGCGCCCAATAGCGGTTGCAATCCCATTCCTTGACCTCGCCCTTGGGGCTGGTGTGGGTCAGATGCGCGGTGTCATCATCCAGGGTCAGCACCTCCTCGATCTGGCGGGCACGGTGGTTTTTCTGCAAGGCCAGATACATGCCGCCCACGGCCAAGAGCGTGAAAGGCAACAGACCCCATAACAAAACGGTCCCCAGCAGCGGCAATGTGGGGATCAGGATCAGGGTAAAGGTCGCCAGAATGAACGCGGCAAACCCGCGCGGGGGCAGGGATTGATGGGGCCACAGGCGCATCTGTTGCCGGGGGGCCTGTGGCGGGCTGGTCCATTCGTAGGGCATGGCAAAAAGATAGACATCATCGTTGGAAAGGCAATGTGGCAAAACAGACGGCTCTTCGGGACATCTGGCCTAGGGGCCGATCAGATCCCAGCGGTTGCCAAATGTGTCGCGAAACACGGCGACGGTGCCGTAAGGTTCATGGCGCGGCTCTTCTTCAAACTGCACGCCTGATGCTATGAGCCGGGTATGATCCGCTGCAAAATCATCCGTTTGCAGGAAAAGCCAGACCCGGCCCGCACCTTGATTGCCGATGGCGGCGACCTGCGCTGGATCGTCCGCGCGTGCCAGAATGAAGCCGGTGCCGCCGCCCGGTGGTGTGACCCGCACCCAACGCTTGCGGCCCTGATCAATGTCCTCAGTCAGGACAAAGCCCATGACATCGCAGTAATACGCAATCGCGCTATCATAATCGGGGACGATCAGGGTGAGGGCGGACAGATGCATGCGGTTTGTGCCTCCGGTCTAGTTCACCGTGATTGTAACGACCTCACTCATGACCGGCGGATCGTGCGGCACGTGGCTCCAGTCGCCCAGCAGCATTTGCAGGGTGTGGGTGCCTGCAGGCAGTTCTTTGGTCACCTGTGTCTGACCGCCACCGAAATGGACAATCTGGTCGGTTGCAGGCAGCCCAGAGTCGAGGTCCAGCGTGCCTGGGTCGGTATTGATCAGCAGGTGATGATGCCCGGTGTTGTCCATTTCGGTGCCAGCTGGCGCAATGCCCATGCCCGCAAGTCCAAAAACAATTGTTACAGGGTTTGATACCGTCGCACCATCCGCCGGTGAGATGATATAGGCCTGCGCGCCATCCGGTGCCGGGTTGCGATGACCGTCCGCAAAGGCCGCTCCCGCAAACAAGATCCCCGCTGTCGCGGCTAAAATTAACTGCTTCATGATGTTCTCCCAAAAAGACGGGTGATACCCGCCTTGCTAGAATATAGCCCGCGACGCGATTCCCACAACCAAGTTGGGCTGATTTGGACTGCTCCGCTGGCCATGCTGAATCTAAACAAGCGCAGCCGAGTCACAATGTTCAACTCAGCGGTGCTGACAAATGTCCAGACGGCAAGCCTGCGGGATCACGCATCATACCCGCCCTTCACTCCAACTCGACCAGCAGATCCTTTGCATCAATCTGCGCACCTGCGGTCACATGGACGGCCTTGACCACCGCATCACGCTCTGCATGGATGCCGGTTTCCATCTTCATCGCCTCAATGGTCAACAACAGATCGCCCGCGCGCACCTTTTGGCCCACAAGAGCACCCACCGAAGCGACAACCCCCGGCATCGGCGCGCCGATGTGATTGTCATTGCCTGCCTCGGCCTTGGGGCGCTTGGCAGTGGTGGCTTTGACCAGACGGTTCGGCGTGCGGATCACACGGGGTTGGCCATTCAGTTCAAAGAACACTTTGACCTCGCCATCCTCGTTGGTATCTGACGCCGCCTGCATCCGGATTTCCAAGGTCTTGCCGGGGTCAATCTCGGCCGAGATTTCTTCGCTGGGTTCCATACCATAAAAGAATGTCGGTGTCGGCAAGGTGCGCACCGGGCCATAAATGCGGTGGCGGCCCATGTAATCAAGGAAGACCTTGGGGTACATCAGATAGCCGCACAGATCCTCGTCGTCGATTTCCATCCCTTCAAGTTCTTTGGACAACTCTGCGCGGGTTGCTTCGATATCGACAGCGGGCAGGTGTTTACCGGGGCGTTCAAGGTTCGGAGCTTCTCCCTTGAGAACCTTCTTCACGATGCCATCTGGAAAGCCGCCCGGAGGCTGGCCCAGATTGCCGCGCATCATGTCGATAACGGAATCGGGAAACGACACGTCGGTGTCAGGGTCTTCAACCTGCGCTCGGGTCAACCCCTGGGACACCATCATCAGCGCCATGTCCCCCACGACCTTGGAGGAGGGCGTGACCTTGACGATATCCCCAAACATCTTGTTCACGTCCGCATAGGTGCGCGCGACTTCTGGCCAGCGGTCATCAAGGCCAAGCGAAGATGCCTGCGCCTTGAGGTTGGTGAACTGACCGCCGGGCATTTCGTGCAGATAAACTTCGGATGACGGGGCCTGCATGCCAGTCTCGAATGCCGCGTATTGGCCCCGCACCTCTTCCCAATAGTCAGAGATTTCGCGCACAGCACGCATATCCAACCCGGTGTCGCGGTCCGTGTGGCGCAGCGATTCCACAACCGTTCCCAGTGTCGCCTGAGAGGTGTTGCCGCTAAATGCATCCATTGCGCAATCGACCGCATCAACACCTGCATCTGATGCCGCAAGTATGGTCGCACATGCACTGCCTGCGGTGTCGTGGGTGTGGAAGTGGATTGGCAGGCCGACCTCGGATTTCAGCGCCTTGATCAGCACACGGGCCTGCGCAGGTTTGAGCAAGCCTGCCATGTCCTTGAGGCCCAGCACATGCGCCCCTGCGGCCTTGAGATCCTGACCCATGGCGACATAATATTTCAGGTCATATTTTGCACGATCGGGGTCAAAGATGTCGCCGGTATAACAAATGGTGCCTTCGCAGACCTTGTTCGCCTCAACCACCGCATCCATCGCCACGCGCATGTTTTCAACCCAGTTCAGGCTGTCAAAGACACGGAACACATCGACGCCGGTGTTGGCGGCAGTTGCCACAAATTTTTGCACGACATTGTCGGGATAGTTGGTATAGCCCACCCCGTTTGAGGCGCGCAGCAGCATTTGGGTCATGACGTTGGGCAGGCTCGCCCGCAGATCGCGCAGGCGCTGCCAGGGGCATTCCTGCAAGAACCGGTAAGCCACATCAAAGGTCGCACCGCCCCAGCATTCGACGCTGAAAAGCTGTGGCAGATTGGCGGCATAGACGGGGGCCACCTTGATCATGTCGTGGCTGCGCATCCGGGTGGCCAACAAGGACTGGTGCCCGTCACGCATGGTGGTGTCGGTGATCAGCAATTGCCGCTGCTGGCCCATCCATTCGGCCACAGCCTTTGGGCCTTTTTGCTCCAAAAGATTGCGGGTGCCCATTTGCGGCTCTGCGCGGCGGGCTGGTGGCTTGGGGTCGCGGACGTGGGCAGGTGGACGGGCGTGATCCTTGGTCTCTGGATGGCCGTTCACAGTAATATCCGCGATATACGTCAGGACTTTGGTGGCGCGGTCGCGGCGTTTCTTGAACTGGAAAAGCTCTGGCGTCTGGTCGATGAATTTGGTGGTGTATTCGTTATTGAGGAACGTCGGATGTTTCAGCAGGTTCTCGACAAAAGCGATGTTGGTCGAAACACCGCGCACCCGGAATTCGCGCAATGCCCGGTCCATCCGCGCGATGGCCATTTCGGGGGTCGGGGCCTTGGCAGTCACTTTGGTCAATAGACTGTCATAATAGCGCGTGATCACGCCGCCTGCGTAGGCTGTGCCGCCGTCAAGCCTGATGCCCATGCCTGTGGCGGACCGATAGGCGGTGATGCGGCCATAGTCGGGGATGAAATTGTTGAGCGGATCCTCGGTGGTGACGCGGGTTTGCAGGGCGTGACCGTTGAGAGTGATCTGGGATTGGTCGGTTTTGCCTGTGGCCTCGGCCAGCGTCTTGCCTTCGGCAATCAGGATTTGCGCGCGCACGATGTCGATGCCGGTGACTTCTTCGGTGACGGTGTGTTCGACCTGAACCCGCGGGTTCACCTCGATGAAATAGAATTTGTTATCGTCCATATCCATCAGGAACTCGACGGTCCCGGCGCATTCGTAATCCACATGGGCACAGATTTTGCGGCCCAGCTCGCAGATTTCCGCGCGCTGGTCTTCGGTCAAATAAGGGGCGGGCGCGCGTTCAACGACTTTCTGGTTGCGGCGCTGAACGGAACAATCGCGTTCAAACAGATGATAGATGTTGCCATGCTTATCGCCCAAAATCTGCACTTCGACATGGCGGGCTCTTTGGATCATCTTTTCAAGATAGCCCTCGCCATTGCCAAAGGCAGCCTCTGCCTCGCGGCGGCCTTCCATGACCTTTTCGGGCAGTTCTTTTTCGTTGTTGATCGGGCGCATGCCGCGCCCGCCACCGCCCCATGACGCCTTGAGCATCAGCGGATAGCCGACGGCACCGGCTTCTTTCTTGATCGCAGCCATGTCGTCGCCCAGCACTTCTGTTGCGGGGATCACCGGCACGTCAGCGGCCATTGCCACGCGCCGCGCGCTGGCCTTGTCGCCAAGGGCGCGCATGGTTTCCGCACGCGGGCCAATGAAGGCGATGCCGTTGTGTTCGCAGGCGTCCACGAATTCGGGGTTTTCCGACAGCAGGCCATAGCCGGGGTGGATCGCATCCGCACCACTTGCCTTGGCCACCCGGATCATTTCATCAATGCTGAGGTAGGCCGCGACCGGTCCAAGCCCCTCGCCGATGCGGTAGGCCTCATCGGCCTTAAAGCGGTGCAGGCCCAGCTTGTCCTCTTCGGCATAGACCGCGACCGTCTTTTTGCCCATCTCATTGGCGGCCCGCATGATGCGAATGGCAATCTCGCCGCGGTTGGCGATGAGGATTTTGGCGAACTCGGTCATGGTGCTGATCCTTGTATTGGTGGACGTAGCGGCACTTTAGGGATGCTGCGGTGCAGCGCAATACCCGATATTACGGAGTTTGCTGCATTCTTGACTCACAAAAGGAGATTGAAACGGCGGATTGCGAGTGTTTGGCGGCGTCGCGTTAAGTCCTTTTACCGTTTTGGGTCGGAAATGGAACCATTTGGAAATGCTGGGTGCGCGTGCAGATCAAAAGGCACGGGAAGTGTTTTGAGATCGGTTGCACCCAATTGGCCCATGTTTGCGATCAGGTCTTTGGTGAGAAGTTCAATGAGATGATCGATGCCCTTGGGGCCAAGGGCGGCCAATGCCATGTGAAAGGCGCGGCCCAGCATGACGAAATCTGCACCTAGTGCCAGGGCGCGCAGAATATCGAGACCGGATTCAACCCCGCTGTCGAAGATGATCGGGAGCGTGGTGGCGCTGCGGATCTCTGGCAATGCTTCGATGCTGGCGGGTGCCGCATCAAATTGGCGCCCTGCATGGTTGGAGACCCAGATTGCATCGACACCGGCTTTTTCCAATCGCGTCGCGTCTTCTGCGCGCAGGATTCCTTTGATTATGAAAGGTCCGTCCCAGGCATCGCGCAGCCATGTCACATACTCCCAGTCGGGCGAGGTCCGTAGCAGATATCCGATATGTGCGGTGGGGGGTAGGCCGGCAGTGCGGGCGTCGCTGTATTTGTCCAGCATCCGCATATGCGGCATGCCCCGCTGCGCCATGCCGATGGCCCATGCGGGGCGTTGGGCAATCTGTGCCAACAGGCGCGGGGTCAGCTTGGGCGGGCTGGTGAGGCCCGACCGGGTCTGGCGTTCACGGCGGCTGGCCACAGGGACATCAACGGTCAGGATCAGGGTCTTGAACCCCGCATCCCGCGCGCGGCGCAGCATATCGGTGCGGATGTCTGTGTCGCGCGGCGGATAAAGCTGGAACCATGCATGTTCACCAAGATGCGGCGCGAGGTCTTCGGGGCTTTGTGCGGCGACGGTGGACAGACCATAGGGAATATGGGCGCGGGCGGCGGCACGGGCGAGATGCCCTTCGGCGTCCGGCCAGATCAGCCCGGACATGCCGATGGGCGCGATGCCAAAGGGCAGGGGCAAGTCAGCACCGCAAAAATTGGTCGTCAGGTCGGGGGTGAACTCCCCATGTAAAACCGATGGCATAAGACCGATCCGGTCAAGCCCCGCGCGGTTGCGGTGTCTGGTGGCTTCGGTCCCGGTTGCACTGTCGAGGTATTCCCAGACGAATTTGGGAATCCGTTTCTTGGCGCGGGTGCGCAGGTCAGACAGGGCGGGATAGGTGGCGTGCAGGTCCATGCCCGCATTTGTGCGTAAGGTGCTGTGCTTGTCCAGCGGGTGTTCCGTTTGCGGCAGCGGTTGATAGTGTATTTGGGGAACAATGAAATGGGGAACATCCCAAGAACATGGGTTTTCCTGCCGTAAGAATGGGGGTAGGTTATGCGCCATGAGCAGTTTTGATGAAACCGGCGCCTTTGAAGGCGCATCCCTGTCCGCGCGTGCGATGGCCGCGCGGCCGCAACGTTATCTGGAGGGCTTGAATCCGGCGCAACGCGCCGCCGTTGAGCAGATGGATGGCCCGGTTCTGATGCTCGCCGGGGCCGGGACAGGAAAAACGCGTGCGCTCACGGCGCGGATTGTGCATTTGATGGCGCAGGGCAAGGCGCGCCCGAATGAAGTGCTGGCGGTGACATTCACCAACAAGGCTGCACGCGAGATGAAAAACCGGGTGGGTCAGATGATGGGCCAGCAGGTTGAGGGGATGCCTTGGCTTGGCACATTTCACGCGATTTGCGTGAAGTTGTTGCGGCGACATGCGGAATTGGTGGGGCTGAAATCGAATTTCACCATTCTGGATACGGATGATCAGCTGCGGCTGCTGAAGCAACTGGTGGCAGCAGAGAATATTGACGACAAACGCTGGCCTGCGCGAATGCTGGCGGGGATCATTGATGGCTGGAAGAACCGGGCGCTGACACCTGAAAAGGTGCCTGCGGCGGATGCGGGGTTTTATAACAACCGTGGGACCGAGATTTACGATCACTATCAGCGGCGGTTGATTGAACTCAACGCGGTCGATTTTGGCGATCTGTTGTTGCACATGGTCACGATTTTCCAGACCCACCCGGATGTGTTGGCGCAATACCAGCGTTGGTTCAAATACATTCTGGTGGACGAATACCAAGATACCAATGTGGCGCAATATCTGTGGCTGCGGTTGCTGGCGCAGGGGCACAAGAACATCTGCTGTGTCGGTGATGATGATCAGTCGATCTATGGCTGGCGCGGGGCGGAAGTGGGCAACATCCTGCGGTTCGAGACGGATTTTCCCGGCGCGCATGTGGTCAAGCTGGAGCAGAATTATCGTTCAACACCCCATATTCTGGCGGCTGCGTCGGGGGTGATTGCGGGCAATGAGGGGCGGCTGGGCAAGACCTTGTGGACCGAACAGAAGGAAGGCGAAAAGGTGCGTCTGATTGGCCATTGGGATGGCGAAGAAGAAGCGCGTTGGGTCGGTGATGAGGTCGAGGCACTGCAGCGCGGGACGCGGGGGATGAAACCGCTTTCGCTGGACGCGATGGCAATCCTCGTGCGGGCCTCCCACCAGATGCGGGCCTTTGAGGATCGGTTTTTGACGATTGGTCTGCCGTACCGTGTCATTGGCGGGCCGCGGTTCTATGAGCGGTTGGAAATCCGCGATGCGATGGCCTATTTCCGGGTCGTCACCAGCCCCGATGATGATCTCGCTTTTGAGCGAATTGTGAACACGCCCAAACGGGGGCTTGGTAAGATTGCAATACAAAAAATTCAAACCACTGCCCGCGAGCATGGCGCCAACCTGTTGGAGGGCGCGCGGATATTGCTGGCCCATGATGGCTTGGGCGGCAAAGGTGGCGCGCAGTTGCGGCTGTTGGTGGACGGGATTGACCGTTGGCATGCGATGACACGCGGGCCGTTGCGAGCGGTGTCGAACGACGATGTGATTGAGGATGGGCCAGAGCGGCTTGAATATGCGCCGCCCGAGACCAGCCATGTCGAACTGGCGCAGATCATTCTTGACGAAAGCGGCTATACCGGCATGTGGCAGAACGAAAAGACGCCAGAGGCACCGGGACGGCTGGAAAACCTGAAAGAACTGGTCAAGGCGCTTGAGCAGTTTGAGAATCTGCAAGGGTTCCTCGAACATGTCAGCCTGATCATGGACAATGAACAGGATGGTGACGGCGAAAAGGTTTCCATCATGACGCTGCATGCCGCCAAGGGGTTGGAGTTTCCGGCGGTGTTTCTGCCGGGGTGGGAGGATGGCCTGTTCCCCTCGCAACGGTCGATGGATGAAAGCGGCATCAAGGGATTGGAAGAAGAACGGCGGCTGGCCTATGTGGGCATCACCCGGGCCGAGGAGTTGTGCACGATTTCCTTTGTCGGCAACCGGATGGTGTTTGGACAATGGCAATCTGCGATGCCGTCTCGGTTTATTGATGAATTGCCCGAGGATCATGTCGAGGTCCTCACGCCGCCGGGCCTTTACGGTGGTGGATTTGGTGCCGCGATGCCAAAAAGCACGCTGCATGAGGCGGCGGCAGAGGCGAATGTCTACAACTCGCCGGGATGGCGGCGTTTGCAGGCGCGGGCCGGCGAACGGGGCATGAGCCAGCCACGCGAAACCCGCAACGTGACCATCGACATGACCGCCGTGAGCAGTTTCGTGATGGGCGAACGGGTTTTCCACCAGAAGTTCGGCTATGGCGCGGTGACGGGCATCGAGGGTGACAAACTTGAGGTCGATTTCGAAAAGGCCGGCATCAAAAAGATCGTGTCGAGCTATCTGACAGGATGTGACGACGTGCCTTTTTAACGTCGACTGCATGGCGTTCTGACGCGTGGGGGGCAGTCGATTATCCTATCAAGAGCGATGAGAACCCACCCCGTCAAGGCCCCCGGGGTGCCTATTCCACATCCTCCAAAAACAGAAAACGGCGGCACCTTGGGAGGAAGGTGTCGCCGTCTCTTTTGTGGCCCAAAGCGTCAAGGGAGGATCGGCTCTGGGTCAATCAAGGGAACCGCAGCATCGGGGAGGAGGAAGAAGATGCGGCCCCTTGGATCAGGCCTGTGAACAGGGAGGTGTCACAGGCCTAAATCGTAATCTTGTTCAGCGTGTTGCCGCTTCCCAGGAAATCCGGCGCAGATCGTAGCGGTTCAGGCCCAGATCATTCAGTTCGCGGTTGGACAGCGCGCTCAAACCATCGAGCGTTTCGCGGTACAGCCGGTGCTGCTTGTAGCGGGTTGCCAGAGCATCAAAGGCTGTGCCGATGCGGGCAAAGAAGGATGTTGTCGTTGCGGATGTTGTATTTACGTATGCCATTTTGGCGCCTCTTGTTTCATATCTATCGTCGTTTCGGATGAGGGGTATCTATGCCTTTAAACCGGGCGATCAACGGCTGTTACTGCAATGCCGCTATGCAGCATTTGCATGGCGGACTTTGGGTCAATCTCTTGCTTACCAAAGGGAAACTTTCGCCGCCGGGCAAAAATCGCCGTTCGCAAAGGTTGGCGCTGTCATAGATTTGGAGGTGTGGGGAAAAAGGGCGACGACATCAGGGAGGAGGAAGATGTCGCCGCCAAAACCAGATTTGCCCGGGAGGAGGATGAGCGCCTCTGTTCTTTCTATCGGATCAGCCTTGCGACCGATCCATGACCTTACAATCCAATAAATGCTGCATCTGCACAATGGATAGTTTTGCAATGCTGCTATGCAGCGAAAACATGGTAACCCTGCGTAAATGCTGAGCAATCCGCCTTTTCATTCAGCATTGGCCGTTGGCCTCTTGTGGTTTGTCCAAAACCTGCCATTTCAGGAGGCATGAATGAGGAGAATTTGCGCATGTCCGTCACCAAAGCCGATGTTGAAGCTGCCCTTGCACGGGTTACTCTGCCGGATGGCAAAAGCCTGATGGCGCATGATCTGGTGCGGGCGCTGACGGTCGAGGGCGACAAAGTGCGATTCGTGATTGAAGCGCCGAGTGCTGACGTTGCCAAACAAATGGGACCCCTAAGGGATGCGGCGGAAAAGGTCGTATCGGACCTGCCTGGGGTCGCTCAGGCGACGGTTGCGCTGACGGCCCATGGGCCAGCGCCCAAACCATCCGCGCCGCCCAGCCTCAAGATTGGCGGCCATCCCAAACCGCAGGAGGGGCCAACCAAACCCAGCGGCGTCCAGCGTATTCTGGCAATCGGGTCGGGCAAAGGCGGCGTAGGCAAGTCCACCGTCAGCTCAAACCTTGCCGTGGCCCTGGCGCGGGCAGGGCGCAAGGTGGGCCTGTTGGATGCCGACATCTACGGGCCGTCACAGCCCCGCATGATGGGCATTAACAAACGGCCTGCCAGTCCGGATGGGAAAACGATCATCCCGCTGCATGCGCATGGCGTCACGCTGATGTCCATCGGGTTCATGATGGAAGAGGGCAAGGCCATTGTCTGGCGCGGTCCGATGTTGATGGGCGCGCTGCAACAGATGCTGGGGCAGGTTGAATGGGGCGAATTGGATGTGCTGCTGGTCGATCTGCCCCCCGGTACCGGGGATGTGCAGCTGACCTTGTGCACCAAGTCGGACCTGACCGGCGCGATTGTGGTCAGCACACCCCAAGACGTGGCGTTGATTGATGCCCGCAAGGCGCTGGATATGTTCGCAACGCTCAAAACGCCGGTTCTGGGGTTGATCGAGAATATGTCGACGTTTGTGTGCCCCGATTGCGGGTCCGAACATCAGATCTTTGGTCATGGCGGTGTCGCGGCTGAGGCCGAAAAAATGGGGGTGCCGCTGTTGGGCAGTCTGCCGATCGATCTGGATACCCGGTTGGCCGGCGACGGTGGCACGCCCATCGCTGCAGGCGACGGGCCCATGGCGCAAGCATATGAAAAGATTGCCGAAGGATTGATTAAGGGTGGGATGGCTTGAGGGGCGACCCGATTAATCCAGTGATCTGCCTTCGACCAGATGCCCATAAAGCGTGGTCAGAACTGAGATAAACACCAAACCCTCGATGATGAAGATCAGCGTTTGCATGATCACCGACATGCCAATGCCGTCGGGCAGGATCGCGTTGCTGATGAGAGAGATCACGAGGTTCATCAGTGCCAGTAAGACGGCAACACCCCACAATGCATTCGAAATGGTGGCGGTAACCTGCCAGCTTTCGGTAATGCGCATGGTTTGACCCAGTGCCGCTGCGGGCAGCACCACACTTAGCCGTAGGGCCACCCAGATAAAGAATATGCCCGCAAGAACACCGACAACCAAGAACATCGTAAGGCCGCCAGACATGGCCGCGCCCATACCGCCGAAAACGGCAATGGCAATGCCGACCGGGATCGCAATCAGAAATTGGACCAAAGCCAGGATAATGGCACGCCAAAGATAGCCCAGAAGGACTGAGAACCCTGCCTTGATATGGCCGCCCTCGTCAGCGCCGTTTATCAGGACGTAACGGTGCCACAGGATCGCCATCAGCGCATAGCCGATCAGGCCGGCAATCGATAAAAACAGCAGCAGCATGGCCGAAGACGGTGCGGGGGCGACAAATGTATCCGGTGTGGACTGTATCGCGATGAGTGCATCCGGAACCAGAATGGCCGCAGCAATGACGCTGGCCAGCACACCCAAAAGAGCCGGCGCAATCACACGTAATGTTGTGCCAGGTTCATGAAGGAGCATGCGAATGGCATGCGTGAGGATGGCCAAAGCGTTGTTCACGAAAAGCTCCATGTTGTTGCCGAGCCTTTTGGCCTGATATCGAAAAAGAAGCAAGCAGCCGCCAAAGCGCGGGCGGGCGAGACAGGACTGCAGTCAAAATTGACATAATTCAGCATCGCGGCGGCTAAGGTGCATTGGACATGTTCGCGCTGCCTTTCGCAACGCGTTTGGGAATGCACGCGCAGCCGCATGGGAAAACATGGGCCTTGAGGCGCTGGCCAGCGGACAGGTTCAGCCAAATGTCGCCGATTCCGAATCATTTTGAGGGAAATAACCTTGAAATACCTTGCGTGCCGCTGCTGAAATGTGGAACAAGTCAGGAACATAAGCTGTGGATAAGTCTGTGGCTTAAAAATTCGGGGAATTCATGGGAATTTACTGCCTAAAGCTGAGCGATACAATATATAGTGGTTTTGAAGAAATATAATACCATTTGTGCTAAATTATTAAAGAAATGAGCGCCATATTTTGTTTTCGTCGCCTGTGCAAAACTAAATATTGTGTATAAATCCGAAAAAAATAGTAGACGGACATGAATTCCCATGGCATCCCTTATGCATCGGATGAGAACGGGACACGGGGCACCAAACGACCCCATACAGACAAAATAACCTAGCAGGTTTCATACAGGCACCTCGATTTCATCAGACCAACGAGATCCGGCGCGCGGGCGAGCAGACATCCCCCCAGGTGGCGCGCGCAGTCGGACTTCCCCGCTCAAGCGGGACGAGGGCGGAGAGTTGATCAGTGGCAGCAGATCAACTCTCCGTTTCCATTTAAAATCAAAGCACTGGGGAAAGAACTTCACGCGGGGGCGCGTAACAGATCAAAGCGCAAAATGCGCAGGCAGGAACAAAGACAGTGAGCCGCAGGTTCAGAGGCGAAAGCCATCACAAGGTCGATACGAAGGGGCGAGTGTCTATCCCAGCCTCTTTTCGCCGTGTGTTGGAGGCCGGTGATCCAAACTGGAAGTCTGGCGAGACCCCTGAGCTGGTGATTGTATACGGCGACGAGCGCCGCTCCTACCTTGAATGTTATACGATGGAAGCCATCGACGAGGTGGATCACAAGATCGACCGTATGCCGCGCGGTTCCATGCAGCGCAGAGCCTTGCAGCGTCTGTTTCATGGCCAGTCCTTCCCGACCACGGTGGATGAAACGGGGCGGTTGGTCCTTCCCGCCAAGCTGCGGAACAAAATTGATCTGGACGCCGAGGCGTTTTTTATCGCCGCCGGTGATACCTTTCAGATCTGGAAGCCCGAAACCTACGAAATGGAAGAGGAAGCGTGGCAGAACGAACTGCCGGACGACGTTGATCCGCTGTCTTTCCTGGATGGCGATCAGGAGGAGTAACGCACATGGCTGCTGCGGCCACCCTTGATCAGTCTGCCCCTCACACACCTGTCTTGTTGCGCCCGCTTTTGGCCGCTGTTGCGCCTGTTTCGGGTGTTTGGCTTGATGGCACATTTGGCGCGGGCGGCTATACCCGTGGTTTGCTTGAGGCCGGGGCCGCCCGGGTGATCGCCGTCGACCGCGATCCGGTGGCGTTTGAAATGGCGGCAGACTGGGCCACGGCCTATGGCGACAGGATCACCATGCAGCATGGTGTGTTTTCCAAGATGGATGAATATGCGCAGGATCTCGACGGTGTTGTCCTCGATCTTGGCGTGTCTTCAATGCAATTGGATCAGGCAGAGCGTGGGTTTTCGTTCATGAAGGACGGGCCTTTGGACATGCGAATGTCGCAAGATGGGCCATCGGCTGCCGATCTGGTCAATGAGGCGGACGAAGAGACGCTTGCCAACATTCTGTTTCAATATGGTGAAGAACGCGCAAGCCGCCGGATTGCCAAAGCGATTGCGCGCGCGCGTGCCGATGCTCCGATCACCACGACACTGGAATTGGCGTCATTGGTTGAGGGCTGTCTGCCCCGTTCAAAACCCGGTCAGTCACATCCCGCAACGCGCAGCTTTCAGGCGCTGCGCATTGCGGTGAATGATGAATATGGCGAATTATTTCAGGGGCTTATGGCGGCTGAGCGGGCGTTGAAGCCCGGTGGACAGCTTGCGGTTGTGACATTCCATTCGGTCGAGGACAGGATGGTCAAACGGTTCCTGACCGCCCGGTCAGGGTCGGGGGGGAACGCCAACCGCTTTGCACCCGAACTACACCAGGATGCGCCGCAGTTCATACTAAAGTCGCGCAAGGCCATTGGCCCGGACCCACAAGAATTACAGGAAAACCCGCGCAGCCGCTCGGCCAAGCTGCGGGTTGCCACACGAACGGATGCGCCTTCGGGCGTGGTTGATGCAAAATCCATCGGAATGCCGATGGTAAAGGGGCTTTAGACATGCGTGCTGTTCTTTACATTCTGACCTCACTGGCTGTTGTCGGCCTTGCGTTCTGGGCCTACCGCGAAAATTACGCGACCCAACAGGCGCTGAGTGAGGCAGACAAGCTGCACCTCAACATCCGCGCTGCCCATTCCCGGCTTGCGGTTTTACGCGCTGAATGGGCCTATCAGAACCGACCGGACCGCCTGCGTGATCTGGCTGAGATCAATTTTGAACGGCTGGGTCTGCTGCATCTGCACCCAGATCAATTTGGTCAGGTCGATCAGGTGGCCTATCCCCCTGCGCCGCTGTTGCCGATTACCGACCCGGTTGATGTGTCAACGATGAATTCAATTGCGCCGAAAGGCGCGTCAAACGCCGACGAGGACCCGCTATGATCCGCACACCGCTGCGCCCGTTGGCCCGCATTCTTGACGCCCGCGAAAAGGGCGAAAACCCCGATGCGATTGAGCGTGAAAATACCCGCATACGGCATGAACAGATGCGCGATCAGTCCCGTCTGCGTGCGGAGGGACGGTTGTTGGTGCTGGGCGCGTTCTTTTTCTGCGCCTTTGCAGTTGTCGGCGCGCGCATGGGGCTGCTCGCCACCTCTGAACCGGTTGAGCCACGCGCCCAAGCGCCGGGTGCGGTGATTTCGGCAAGCCGCGCGGATATTGTGGACCGCAACGGCAGCCTGCTGGCCACGAATTTCGACACCCACGCGCTGTATGCCCAGCCCAAGCAAATGGTTGACCCGGCGGCGGCGGCAAAAAAGCTGGTGGCAATCTTTCCTGATCTGGATGAAACACGCCTGCTCAAAGATTTCACCGGGGCGCGCAAGTTCCTTTGGGTGAAAAAGAAAATCAGCCCCGAGCAGATGCAGGCCGTGCATGACATTGGCGATCCGGGATTGCTTTTTGCGCCGCGGGACATGCGGCTTTACCCCAACGGAAGATTGGCCGCCCACGTGATGGGGGGCGCGAGTTATGGCAAGGAAGGTGTGCATGCTGCCGAAGTGATTGGCGTGGCAGGTGTAGAGAAATATTTTGATGATTATCTGCGCGACCCTGCGAACGGGGCCAATCCGCTGCAATTGTCGCTGGATCTGACGGTTCAAGCGGCGTCCGAGCGCATTTTGCTTGGCGGTATGAAATTGATGAACGCCAAGGGTGCCACATCCGTGCTGATGGATGTGAAAACAGGTGAGGTGATCAGCGTGGTCTCGCTGCCCAACTTTGACCCAAACGACCGCCCACGCCCGGCGACCACGGGCGATGCGTCTGACAGCCCGCTCTTTAACCGCTCTGTTCAGGGGGTCTATGAGCTGGGCTCGACCTTCAAGATTTTTGCCGCTGCTCAGGCCATTGATCTGGGGCTGGTGAACGCGCAGACCGTCATTGATACCAAGGGGCCCATGAAAGTGGGCGGGTTCAAGATTGGCGAATTTCGCAACAAGAATTACGGCGAATTGTCCGTCACCGATATCATCGTGAATTCATCAAACCGCGGGACCGGTCGCCTCGCACTGCAGATCGGACAGAAGCGCCAGCAAGAGTTCCTCAAAAGCCTCGGGTTCTTTGAACCCACAGGTTTTGAGATTGTCGAGGCGGCAGGTGGCAAGCCCTTGTTGCCCAAACGCTGGACTGACCTGTCGACAGTGACCATTTCCTATGGCCACGGGTTGTCATCCAGCCCGATGCATCTGGCCGCCGGATACGCCGCAATCGCCAATGGCGGGTTTAAGATTGAGCCGACGTTGCAAAAACAATCGGGTCCCAGGCTTGGACCTCGGGTGATGTCCGCACGTGCCGCCGCTGACGCGCGGATGATGTTGCGTAAGGTTGTTAGCGACGGCACGGCGAGCTTTGGCGAGGTGCCGGGATATTTTGTTGCAGGCAAGACCGGGACAGCGGACAAACCGAAACCGCGTGGCGGATATTACAAGGACAAGGTGATCGCGACTTTTGCGTCGATGTTCCCCGCCAATGATCCAAAATATGTGCTGATCGTCACGCTGGATGAACCGGTTGAGACATCCGGCGACAAACCGCGCCGCACGGCGGGCTGGACGGCCGTGCCGGTTGCGGCGGAAATGATCCGGCGTGTGGCCCCGTTGCTGGGTGTGCGACCAGCCATTGAACCCGTCAACGCCGCTGTGGTAACGCTGACCAACAGCAATAATTAATGACTGACATCATGAGCCGCGCGCCCCTTTCACTTTCTTCACTTGGGTTAACGGCGCGCGGTGGCGCCAATCCGAACATCACGGGCATTTCGGTCGACAGCCGGGGTGTAAAGGATGGCTTTTTGTTTGCCGCGATGCCGGGCACCAAGGTGCATGGGGCCGAGTTCATCAAATATGCGGTGCGCATGGGGGCCGCTGCGGTTCTGACCGATGCAAAGGGGGCTGCGATTGCTGCCGATGTGATGGCTGACGCCGGGGTGGCGGTGGTTGTGACCGATGCGCCGCGCGAGGCGCTGGCGCGCACGGCAGCGCTTTATTTTGGCGCACAGCCCGGCACGATTGTCGCGGTGACAGGCACCAACGGCAAAACATCCGTCTCGACATTTGTGCGCCAAATCTGGATCGAAATGGGCTTGGCGGCCGTCAATCTTGGCACCACCGGGGTTGAGGGCGCGTGGGCCGCCCCCTTGGCGCACACCACACCCGAGCCGATTACCTTGCACCGCACCCTGGCGCAGGCGGCATCACATGGCATCACCCATGCCGCGATGGAGGCGTCAAGCCATGGCCTTGATCAGCGGCGTCTCGATGGGGTGACGTTGGAGGCGGCAGGCTTTACCAATTTCACCCAGGATCATCTGGATTATCACGAGACCTTTGAAGCGTATTTTGACGCCAAGGTGGGCCTTTTTGCGCGGGTTTTGCCCGAAGATGGCACCGCGGTTGTCAACATCGACGATCCCAAAGGCATCGAGGTTGCAGCCATCGCAAAAGCGCGTGGGTGTGAGGTGATCACGGTCGGGCGCGATGGTGGCGATCTGCATCTGACGGCACAGCGGTTTGACGCGACAGGGCAGGATTTGCGATTTGAATGGGCTGGCAAGACCTATCAGAAACGGCTGAACCTTATCGGCGGCTTTCAGGCGGACAACGTGTTGTTGGCCGCAGGTCTGGTCATTGCCTGCGGCGGTGATCCTGCCGAGGTTTTCGATACCATCCCGCACCTCAAAACCGTGCGCGGCCGCATGCAGCTTGCCGCGACCCGTGACAATGGTGCGGCGGTGTTTGTGGATTACGCCCATACACCAGATGCGGTTGCGACCGCCCTTTCTGCAATGCGTCCGCATGTGATGGGACGACTTATTGCGATTGTCGGTGCAGGGGGTGATCGCGACAATACCAAACGCCCGTTGATGGGGCAGGCGGCAACGACACATGCAGATATGGTGATTGTGACGGATGACAATCCAAGGTCCGAGGACCCTGCCTGCATCCGCGCGGCTGTTCTGCTTGGCGCGCCCGAGGCGACGGAAGTCGGCGACCGGGCAGAAGCCATTTTGCGGGGGGTTGATGCGCTTGGCCCTGGTGATGCACTTTTGATCGCTGGAAAAGGCCATGAGACTGGTCAGATCGTGGGCGATGATATTTTGCCGTTTGATGACGCAGAGCAAGCCAGTGTCGCGGTTGCCGCATTGGACGGGAGAATGGCATGACCCTATGGACCAGCGATGCGGCGGCAAAGGCGACGGGCGGTCGTGCGCAAGGCACTTGGGCCTGTGACGGCGTGTCGATTGACACACGCACGATTGAGGCGGGGGATCTCTTTGTTGCCCTAAAGGACGTGCGTGACGGGCATGAATTTGTGGCACAAGCCTTGGAAAAAGGTGCCAGTGCCGCCCTTGTTGACCATATTCCAGCTGGTGTGGCATCGGATGCACCTTTGTTGATTGTGGATGATGTTTTGCAGGGCCTGGAACGTTTGGGGGCCGCCGCGCGGGCGCGCACGGATGCCAAGGTTGCGGCGATCACGGGCAGCGTCGGGAAAACCTCCACCAAGGAAATGCTGCTGGCGATCCTGAGCGATCAGGGACGGACCCATGCAAGCGTGGCCAGCTACAATAACCACTGGGGTGTGCCGCTGACCCTCGCGCGGATGCCGCAAGACACCCAATTCGCAATCATCGAAATTGGGATGAATCACCCCGGAGAGATTGCGCCCTTGGCAAAGCTCGCAAAACCGGATGTGGCTTTAATTACAACGGTTGCCGCAGCCCACCTTGAAGCGTTTGATAACGTGGCGGAAATTGCCGTTGAAAAGGCTTCGGTGTTTGAAGGGCTGAAACCGGGCGGCATGGCGGTGATCAACGCCGATATCGAGCATGCTGCAATTTTGATGGCCAAGGCAATCGACTGCAAATTGCGACAGATTGAATTCGGCGTGCACGGATATCAATACAAGCTCAAGGACGTGACGGTTCAGGCGGATGCCACCGTGGTGCAGGCCGATGCGGATGGCGTGCCGCTGTTGTTCAAGATCGCCACGCCGGGACGGCATTTCGCAATGAACGGCCTGGGCGCGTTGGCTGTGGCACAAACGATGGGTGCTGATCTGGCACTGGCGGCGGGGTCACTGGGCCGTTGGTCGCCCTTCAAAGGCCGCGGGGTCCGCGAAACGATCTATCTTGATCCGGTGGAAACCCATCTGACCCTGCAGTTGATCGACGACAGCTATAATGCAAACCCAACCTCGATGGCCGCAGCACTGGAAGTTCTGGCCACCTCAGAAGTGACCCACGACATCGGGCGGGTCAGCAAAGGCCGCCGGATCGCATTTCTGGGCGATATGAAGGAATTGGGGCCAGATGAAATCGCGCTGCATGCCGGTTTGGCCCACTTGGATCATACGCAAGCCCTTGATGTGGTGCATTGTGTGGGGCCGTTGATGAAGTCGCTATATGCGATATTGCCCGAACATCAGCGCGGCGATTGGTATGCGACTACTGAGGAAATGCTGGCCGGTCTGCGCGAACGGCTCGATTCAGGTGACGTTGTGTTAGTTAAGGGATCACTGTCGATGAAACTGGGGCTGGTCGTTGACGCCATCCGTAAAATGGGCCATCGGGTGGCCTGAGATTTAGGGGCAAATGCCCAAAAAACGATGAGTTAGGACACACTTCATGCTCTACTGGTTGACCCTACTGTCGGATGGTGGCGATTTCTTTAACCTGTTTCGCTACATCACCTTCCGGGCTGGTGGTGCATTTATGACCGCGCTTGTCTTTGGCTTTCTGTTTGGCAAACCGCTGATTTCTGTGCTGCGCCGCCGGCAAGGCAAAGGTCAGCCTATTCGCGATGATGGTCCTGAGGGCCATTTTGCGAAGGCCGGCACCCCGACCATGGGCGGTTTGTTGATTGTAGGCGCATTGCTGACCTCAACCTTGCTTTGGGCGCGGCTGGATAATCCGTTTGTGTGGCTGGTGCTTTTCGTCACGATGAGCTTTGCCGCAATTGGTTTTGCCGATGACTATGCCAAGGTCAGAAAGCAGACGGTGGCAGGTGTGTCAGGTAAGGTACGGCTTGTGCTGGGCTTATTGATTGCCGCGATTGCAGGGTATTGGGCTGCGCAATATCATCCTGACGGATTGCAGTACAAACTTGCGCTGCCGGTGTTCAAGGACACCTTGATCAATCTTGGCTTTCTGTTTGTGCCGTTTGCTGTGATCGTGATCGTGGGGTCGGCCAATGCGGTCAACTTGACGGACGGGTTGGACGGGCTTGCAATCATGCCTGTGATGATTGCGGCAGGCACATTGGGCGTTATTGCCTATGCCGTTGGCCGGGTTGATTTCACCGAGTATCTGGATGTGCATTATGTGCCCGGTACCGGCGAGATATTGATTTTCACCGCCGGTATTTTTGGCGGCGGCTTGGGGTTCTTGTGGTACAACGCCCCCCCCGCAGCGGTGTTTATGGGCGACACCGGGTCCCTGGCCTTGGGTGGTGCATTGGGTGCGATTGCCGTGGCGACAAAGCACGAATTGGTGCTGGCGATTGTCGGTGGCCTGTTTGTGGTCGAAGCGCTGAGCGTGATCATTCAGGTGCTCTATTTCAAACGCACCGGCAAGCGGGTGTTTTTGATGGCCCCGATCCATCACCACTATGAGAAAAAAGGCTGGGCTGAACCGCAGATTGTCATCCGGTTCTGGATCATCTCGTTGATCCTGGCGATGATTGGCCTGGCGACGCTGAAGGTCCGGTAGCGGCACCTGCGGCGGGGGCCACCCTGCGCGCTATGCCCGTCCTGTAACCATTCTTTGACGCCCAAACGCGCTCAAAAGATGGACCAGCTCATCTGACGCGCCAGACTGGCGAGGGCTTCGGTGCCCTTGAGTGAATTGCCATAGCGGTTAAGCCCCGGTGACCATACCGCGATGCTGGCGACGCCCGGCACGATGGCCAGTATCCCACCGCCGACACCAGATTTGCCCGGAATGCCGACGCGGTAGGCAAAATCGCCTGATCCGTCGTAGTGGCCGCAGGTCAGCATCAATGCATTCAGCCGACGGATGCGGCGCGGTGTGACAAGGCGGGGCAGGCCCGGAGCATCGACCAGAAAGCGGCCCGCCATGGCCAGTTGGATTGTTGTCATTTCCAACGCGCAATGATGAAAATAGGTGCCAAGCGTCATTTCCGGTCGGTTTGTAAGGTTGTCACAGGACGCCAGGAAATGCGCGAGCGCAAAGTTGCGGTGGCCAAAGGTGGTCTCTGATGCGGCGACCTTGTTGTTGATGTGAATGTCGTCGGACCCGGCCGCCGTGCGCACAAACTGCACAATCTCGGCCAAAGCCTCGCGGGGTTGTCTGTTGCCCAACACGGCATCTGTGGTGACAATCGCCCCTGCATTGATGAAGGGATTGCGGGGGCGGCCTTGTTCTTGTTCCAATTGCACGATGGAATTGAACGCGCGCCCCGATGGTTCACGGCCGACCCGTGTCCAAAGCTGATCGCCAATGCGGCCAAGCGCAATGGCGAGGGTGAAAACCTTGGTGACGGATTGCACGGAAAAAGGCGTGTCTGCGTCGCCCGCGCTGTGCAGGGTCCCGTCAGCCAGAACAACCGCGATGGCGAATTGTTTGGGGTCAATGCGGGCCAGTTCGGGAATGTAATCTGCAACCTCTCCCCAGATGTCGTCGTCGCGCATCTGGTCGTTCAAGCGCGGCAGGATCGCATCTAGATCAGGCATTTCGGTGGCTCCTGCTTGTGAAGGGCGCATATTACGACCATTCTGCGATCCAACAGGTATCAGGGGTTTTCAGATGATTCCAGTAAGGGGATTGGACGGCACACGGGTCGCGGTTTTGGGGCTGGGTCGGTCAGGCCTGAGCGCTGCTCGCGCGTTGGTCGCAGGCGGGGCTGAGCCGGTATGCTGGGACGATAACCCAAGCGCGCGCGAGATCGCTGAGGCAGAAGGTTTTGCCTGTGCCGATCTCAAGAAATCCGGCGCGTTTGAGGGCATTGCCCGGCTGATTGTAAGCCCCGGCATCCCGCATTTGTACCCGGCACCCAACCCGGTTGTTGTCGCCGCTTGGGCCGCGTGTGTGCCCGTGGACAATGACATTGGGCTCTTTTTCCAAAGTTTTGCGACGTCGGAATGGGACAATTTTGATATTGCCCCGCAGGTCGTAGCAGTGACCGGATCAAACGGGAAATCCACGACTTCGGCGCTGATCCACCACATCCTTGAGCATGTTCAACGGCCTTGCCAGCTGGCGGGAAACATTGGGCGGGGTGTGCTTGATCTGGACCCTGCCGTGGATGGCGAGGTCGTGGTGCTTGAACTGTCGAGTTATCAAACCGATCTGGCACGCAGTCTGACCCCGGATGTGGCGGTCTTTACTAACCTCAGCCCGGACCATCTGGACCGGCACCACGGATTGGGCGGCTATTTCGCAGCCAAAAGACGGCTCTTTGCCGAAGGCGGGCCGGACCGCGCGGTGATTGGTGTCGACGAGGATGAAGGGCGCTTTCTGGCCGGGCAACTCAGCGAAGGTCCGACAGACGACCGGGTGATCCAGATCAGCGTGGAAAGCAAGCTGACCGGGCCGGGATGGCAGGTTTTTGCGCGCAAAGGGTTCTTGTCGGAATACCGTAAGGGCAAGCAGATCGCTTCGGTTGATCTGCGTGGGATTGCGGGTTTGCCGGGGGCGCATAACCATCAAAACGCCTGTGCTGCCTATGGTGCGTGCCGGTCCTTGGGTCTTGCCCCCAAGGTGATTGAGGCGGCGTTTCATACGTTTGGCGGGCTGCCGCATCGGTCACAGACCATTGGCGAGGCGGATGGCGTGCGGTTTGTGAATGACAGCAAGGCAACAAATGTTGATTCCGCCGCCAAAGCGCTGGCAGCATTTCAGAACATCCGCTGGATCTGTGGCGGGCTGGAGAAAGAAGGCGGGCTGGACGGATTGGCCGCCGCAACGGGATCGGTGCGCAAGGCCTATGTGATTGGTCGGGAAGCAGCGCAGTTTGCCATGCAGTTGACTGTGGACGCAGAGGTTTGTGGCACCATGCAAGTTGCGGTCGCAAGAGCGGTTGAAGAGGCTGAACCGGGGGATGTGATCCTGCTGGCCCCGGCGGCGGCAAGCTTTGATCAATATGACAGCTTTGAACGGCGTGGCGAGGATTTTGCCGCTCAGGTTCAGAAAGTTACGGGCGCGCGTTAATCATTTGAAATCGCATGTGCGGCAGCCATCGCCGATGACCACGCCCATTGAAAATTATACCCACCCAGCCAGCCGGTGACATCCACCGCTTCACCGATGAAATAAAGGCCGGGTATGGCGCTGCTCATCATTGATTTTGACGACAATTCCTTGGTGTCGATGCCGCCAAGGGTGACTTCTGCCGTGCGGTATCCTTCGGTGCCGGACGGATAAAGCACCCAGTTTTGCAAAGCCTCTGTCAGGGTTTGCAATCGCGCGTCTGACCAATCCGCCAGATTGCCGCTCAGATCGAATTGGCCGCACAGATGGTCTACCAGGCGGGCGGGCAGGTGCTGTGCCAGCACATTGGTCAGATTTCGACGGCCAGAGATTTGGCGTTGCTCGCGCAGTGCAGCAAAAATATCTGTGTTGGGACAAAGATTTACAGTGATGGGTTCATTGTCGTGCCAATAAGACGAGGCCTGCAAAACCGCGGGGCCAGACAGGCCACGATGGGTAAAAAGCAACGCTTCCTCAAAACTCGCGTCACCGGCAGTGATTTTGGACGGCGTTGCGACCCCGGATATCGGGGCAAAGCGGCCTTCGGCGAAGGTAAAGGGCACCAGACCGGCGCGGGTGTCTGTAACTGATACCCCGAATTGTCTCGCAATATCATAGGCTAAACCGGTTGCGCCCATCTTGGGGATGGATTTGCCACCGGTTGCAATAACAAGGTTGCGGGTGGTCACGTGCTGGGTCTTGCCCGCGGTGGACAGATCAAAGGTAAACAACCCGTTGTTCTTTGCAAAGTTGCTGGCAGTTGTTTGCAAGAAAAGCTGCACCTTGGCCGCCTCCATCATCCGCAGCAACATCGCAACGATGTCTTTGGCCGACGTGTCGCAGAACAATTGCCCAAGCGTTTTTTCGTGCCACGCAATGCCATGCGCCTCGACCAGTTCGATAAAATCCCACTGGGTGTACCGGGCGAGGGCAGATTTTGCGAAATGTGGGTTCTGGCTGATAAATGCGTCGGGTGTGCAGTGCAGATTGGTGAAATTGCACCGCCCACCGCCGGAAATGCGGATTTTTTCGCCGGGCGCACGGGCATGGTCCACGACCAGAACGCGCCCACCGGCATGGGCCGCGCACATCATGCCGGCGGCACCGGCCCCTATGATTGCTGTATCAACCTGCATCTTGTCGGCTCTGCCTTGTTCAGGCCGCGTGGTCAAGTTGATGCGCTCCGGGGTGCGCGCCCTGATTTGGGCGTGGCACCCTGGATGCCGTCCTGTCCGAACAGGGTGCCCCAAGTTTTTGGCCAGACCCGGAGTGGCTTGTGCGGGCAAAATAGACTGGCCCCATCGGCAAAAAGCCGCTATGCTTGGGATTGAGACCCCGAAAAGGGGCCACCCCGGTATCGGGAAACGAGGCAGTGCAAGGCAGACTACCATGACAGAAATGGTCTATGGCGCGGTTCCCGTTCGGGATGGCGAGCCAATTCTCCCCAAATGGTGGCGCACCGTTGATCGCTGGGCGATGGGCTGTGTTTTGTTGTTGTTTGCCGTGGGGATGTTGTTGGGTCTGGCCGCCTCTCCGCCATTGGCGGCGAAAAACGGATTTGAACCATTTCATTATGTTCAGCGGCAGGCGTTGTTTGGCGGCTTGGCGATATTGACCATGGTTCTGACGTCGATGATGTCGCCCACTGTCGTGCGTCGACTTGGGGTTTTGGGATTTATTGTCGCTTTTGTCGCCCTTGCGCTGCTGCCGTTTTTTGGCACTGATTTTGGCAAGGGTGCGATGCGCTGGTATTCGCTGGGCTTTGCCGCGATCCAGCCGTCGGAGTTCTTGAAACCCGGTTTTGTTGTAGCGGCAGCCTGGATGATGGCCGCCGCGCTTGAGATCAATGGCCCGCCGGGCAAGACTTGGTCCTTTGCGCTTTGCATATCCATCGTGCTGATGTTGGCGATTCAGCCCGATTTTGGACAGGCTTGTCTGGTGTTGTTTGGTTGGGGTGTGATGTATTTTGTGGCTGGCGCACCGATGGTTTTGCTGGTCGGTATGGCGGGTCTGGTCGTGGTTGCGGGCACAGTGGCATATTCGAACTCCGAACATTTTGCCCGCCGCATTGATGGTTTTTTAAGCGTTGATGTCGACCCGACGACGCAGCTTGGCTATGCCACCAACGCGATCCGCGAGGGTGGTTTGTTTGGTGTTGGTGTGGGCGAGGGCGAGGTGAAATGGTCGCTGCCTGACGCACATACGGATTTCATTATCGCGGTCGCGGCCGAGGAATACGGATTGGTTTTGGTGATGTGCATCATCGCGCTTTATACCGGTGTTGTCGTGCGGTCGCTGTTGCGGCTGGTGCGTGAACGTGATCCGTTCATCCGGTTGGCGGGCACCGGGCTTGCCTGCATGTTTGGCGTTCAGGCGATGATCAATATGGGTGTTGCGGTAAGGCTGTTGCCGGCCAAGGGCATGACCTTGCCGTTTGTGAGTTATGGCGGATCCTCCGTGATTGCCAGTGGCATTGCCGTGGGCATGCTGCTTGCGTTTACGCGCACCCGCCCGCAAGGCGAGATCAGTGATATTCTGGGCAGGGGACGCAGTCGATGAAGGCACCTTTGCTGATCATTGCAGCAGGCGGCACGGGCGGGCATATGTTTCCCGCGCAAGCGCTGGCTGAGGTGATGTTGATGCGCGGTTGGCGCGTCAAGCTCAGCACAGATGCGCGCGGCGCGCTTTATACGGGCGGTTTTCCCGATGAGGTCAAAATTACCCAAGTAAACTCGGGCACTTTTGCGCGCGGTGGGCTGGCCGCCAAGGCGATGGTGCTGCCGCGCATATTGGCAGGTGCCACAGGGGCCGCGATGCGCATGATGCGCGACAGGCCCGCTGCGGTTGTGGGTTTCGGTGGCTATCCGACAATCCCGGCGCTGGCTGCGGCATGGGTGTTGCGATTGCCCCGCATGATTCACGAACAGAACGGCGTTTTGGGCCGCGTGAACGAACTGTTTTCCAAACACGTCGATGCGGTTGCCTGTGGCACATGGCCGACCACGTTGCCGGACGGGGTTCAGGGTGTGCATGTGGGCAATCCGGTGCGCAGGGCAGTGCTTGAGCGGGCGGGAGCGGGCTACATCCCGCCGGGCAATTACCCGATGGAAATTCTGGTGATGGGTGGCAGTCAGGGTGCGCGCATCCTGAGCGATGTAGTGCCGCCAGCGATAGCGGGCCTGCCGATGGACATGCTTAAAAACCTGCGCATCAGTCATCAGGCGCGCAACGAGGATGGCCAGCGCGTAGCGGATTTCTATGCTCAAGCCGGGATTGACGCCGATGTGCAGCCGTTCTTTGACGACGTGCCCCGCCGCATGAGCGAGGCTCAACTTGTGATCAGCCGCGCAGGGGCGTCATCGGTGGCGGATTTGTCTGTGATTGGACGCCCTTCAATTTTGATCCCCTTTGCCGCTGCAACGGGCGATCACCAAACCGCAAATGCACGGGGGCTGGTCGAGGCCGGCGCGGCAATCATGGTACCAGAAGGTGCCGCCACCCCTGAAAGTCTGGGCGCGCAAATTGAGTTGATTTTGGGCGATTCCGATGGTGCCTTGAAAATGTCGCTGGCAGCCATTTCAATTGCCAAACCTGAAGCGGCCGAAGCCTTGGCCCAGATCGTCGAAGAACTTGCGAAAAAAGGAAATGACAAATGAATGCAGCGGCGACAAAACTGCCGACCGACGTGGGGCCAATCCATTTTGTGGGGATCGGCGGGATCGGCATGTCAGGCATCGCCGAAGTGCTGCTGAACCATGGATATACCGTGCAGGGGTCTGACCTCAAAGCGACCAAGATCACCGATCGCCTGGCCAAGCTGGGGGCGTCGATTTTTGAGGGCCAAGAGGCCAAGAACATCGAAAACGCCGAAGTCATTGTAATCTCATCGGCGATCAAGCCCGGTAACCCCGAATTGGATGCCGCGCGCGCACAGGGTCTGCCGATTGTGCGGCGGGCTGAAATGCTGGCTGAACTGATGCGGCTCAAATCCAACATCGCGGTTGCCGGGACGCATGGCAAAACGACAACTACGACACTTGTCGCCGAACTGTTGGTCGCGGGCGGTATTGACCCCACGGTGGTCAACGGCGGCATCATTCACGCCTACGGGTCCAACGCGCGGATGGGTCAGGGCGAATGGATGGTGGTTGAGGCGGACGAATCTGACGGCACCTTCAACCGTCTGCCCGCGACAATCGCGATTGTTACAAATATCGATCCAGAGCATATGGAACACTGGGGCGACTTTGACACCCTGCGTCAGGGGTTTCTTGATTTTGTGTCGAACATTCCGTTTTACGGGCTTGCGGTCTGCTGCACGGATCATGAAGAAGTGCAAAAGCTGGTGGGCAAGATCACCGACCGCCGGGTTTTGACCTATGGTTTCAACGCGCAGGCCGATGTGCGCGCCACGAACCTGCATTACAAAGCGGGTGTTGCATACTTTGACATTGATCTGCAGGCCGAAGAGATCGCGATCAAGGACTGCAGCCTGCCGATGCCCGGCGATCACAACGTTTCCAACGCCTTGGCGGCTGTTGCTGTGGCACGGCATCTGGGCATGAAGGCTGATGAAATTCGCGACGCACTTGCCAAGTTTGGCGGCGTGAACCGCCGCTTTACCAAAGTGGGCGATGTTGATGGGGTGACGATCATCGACGATTATGGCCATCACCCGGTTGAGATTTCTGCGGTGCTCAAAGCCGCGCGGCAGGCCACCGAAGGGCGGGTGATTGCGGTGCATCAACCGCATCGGTATTCACGGCTTAGCCACCATTTCGAAGATTTCTGCGCCTGCTTTAATGACGCGGATGTCGTGGGCATTGCCGATGTCTATGCGGCCGGTGAGGACCCGATTGAGGGGGCCGATCGTGACAGCCTGGTTGCTGGATTGATCCAGCATGGCCACCGCCATGCCCGCGCTGTTCAGGATGAAGATGATCTGGCGAGGCTCGTTGCCGAACAGGCGCGCCCCGGGGACATGGTTGTGTGTCTGGGCGCAGGGACGATCAGCGGCTGGGCCAATGGCCTCCCGGATCGGCTGCGCGCGCTCAAAGGGGCGGCGGCATGACCCTGCTTTGGCTCTCGATCCTGTGGGTCTTTGCCTCTGCCTGCGTGGCGATGTTGCCGATGCGCAGGCAATATGTTCCCGGTGTCATCTTGCTGCTTGCGGCCCCGGTTTTGATTGTGATGATCGGCATACAAGTAAACTGGATCGCGGCGCTGCTGGCGCTGGCGGCCTTCGTGTCGATGTTCCGTAATCCATTGAAATTTCTGATTGCAAAGCTCAAAGGTCAAGATCCGGAGGTGCCACAATGAGCATGTCTTTGTTGCTGGCGTGCCTCTGGGCTGTCATCGCAAATGTGCTGGCGATGACGCCCAGCAAGGATCATCATTGGCGCAATGCCTATGTCCTGATCGCCGTCGGTATCCCAATCCTGGGCTATATCACCGTGCAGCATGGGCCGTGGGTTGGTCTGTTGGTCCTGGCGGGTGGGTGTTCCGTGCTGCGCTGGCCGGTGATCTATCTGGGCCGCTGGGTGCGTCGGAATGTGGCGGCGGTGAAAGGACCGGCGGAATGAGCATGACAGTCACGACGATGCTGGCACTTCTCGCGGTCTGGATGCTGGTCTGTGCGTGGTGCGGATACCGGATACGGGTGATTGCATTTCTAGGGCTTCTGTTGCTTGGGATTGGGCTGAACATGGCCTGGATTGTATTCGGGCTGAACGCTGCTCCGTTTGAGGCGCATGCGCTGATGGCTCAGGGCGCGCTGGCAATGTATGGTATTGGAACGTTCGGCATCGGCTTTCTGGTGGGGCGTCTTGCACGCCAGTTTCGGGCCAGCCGGGTCGAATAGACGCGTTGCCGGTTTGCCCTGAAGCAAGGCGAAAGCTAAGGTATATCTATGGACAAGCTGACACTGCCAATGCCGCGCGGCAGGCTCACTGCGGACCGGCCTTTGAACGATTTGACATGGTTGCGAGTCGGCGGGCCCGCTGATTTTCTTTTTTCTCCGGCGGATGTGGATGACCTGCGCGATTTCTTGCGCGCATTGCCGGATCAGGTGGCGGTTTTCCCCATCGGCGTGGGCAGCAATTTGATCGTCCGCGACGGTGGGTTGCACGCAGTGGTGATCCGATTGGGGCGCGGATTTAACAGTATTGAAATTGACGGCGACCTTGTGACAGCGGGAGCCGCTGCATTGGACGCGCATGTGGCCCGCAAGGCGGCCGATGCGGGGCTGGACCTTACTTTCTTGCGCACCATTCCGGGCAGCATCGGAGGTGCGGTGCGGATGAACGCAGGCTGCTATGGAAGCTATACGGCAGATTGTTTTGTGAGCGCACAGGCGGTCAACCGGGCGGGGGAGTTGATCACACTGACAGCTGCCGACCTGAATTTTCGGTATCGCCAGAGTGACTTAGCGGACGGTTGCGTCCTTATATCAGCTACATTTGAACCGCCGGCGGGTGATCCCGAAACCCTGCACAGTCGCATGGCCGATCAATTGCGCAAGCGTGATGAAACCCAACCGACCAAAGACCGCAGTGCGGGCAGCACGTTCCGCAATCCGGCGGGCTATTCCAGCACGGGCCGGGCCGAAGATGTACATGACCTTAAGGCGTGGAAGGTGATTGATGATGCCGGGATGCGCGGGGCCACGCGCGGCGGTGCACAGATGTCACCCAAGCACCCCAATTTTCTGATCAACACGGGCAATGCCACGGCTGCCGATCTTGAAGGATTGGGCGAAGAGGTGCGAAAAAAGGTTTACGATTCAAGCGGTATAAGGCTAGAATGGGAAATCATGCGCATCGGTGAATTTGCAGGTGATCCGGTGCCTGAGGCATAAGCCGCAAAGCGGCGAACAAAACGACAAACGACAACAATAATCAGGGCCGCAAAAGGTCCGGGACTTAAAAGGCACCAAGGTGGGTACGTCGAGCAGGACAACCCCGACAGTGGCGGTATTGATGGGTGGCCCCTCGGCAGAGCGCGAGGTGTCACTGGACAGCGGGCATGCCTGCGCCGCCGCATTGCGGGAACGGAATTACAAGGTGGTCGAGGTCGATGCAGGCCGCGACCTTGCTGCCGTTTTGACCGAGCTTAAACCAGATGCGGTTCTGAATTGCCTGCATGGGCGTTGGGGCGAAGACGGCTGTGTGCAGGGTTTGCTGGAATGGATGGGCGTCCCATATAGCCATTCAGGCGTGTTGTCCTCGTCCTTGGCGATGGACAAAAACCGCACCAAAGATGTTTACCGTGCTGCCGGATTGCCCGTTGTGGACAGTGTCATCGCTGCGTCTGCCGATGTGCGCAAATCGCATGTGATGGACCCGCCCTATGTGGTCAAACCCAACAACGAGGGATCCAGCGTCGGGATCTATCTGGTGGACGAGGATGCAAACGGCCCGCCACAGCTTGACGCAGACATGCCGGAGTTTGTGATGGTCGAAGCCTTTGTGCCGGGGCGCGAGTTGACCACGACGGTCATGGACGGCAGGGCGCTGACGGTCACTGATATCCTGACGACAGGATGGTATGACTATGATGCCAAGTACAAAGAGGGCGGATCGACCCATGTGGTGCCTGCCGATATTCCCGCGGAGATTTTTGATCTGTGCCTCGATTTCGCCTTACGTGCTCATGTGGCCCTTGGGTGTCGCGGGTTGAGCCGGACGGATTTTCGGTGGGATGAGGCCAAAGGCGCGGACGGTCTGGTGCTTTTGGAAACCAATACCCAGCCCGGCATGACAGCAACATCACTGAGCCCCGAACAAGCCCGGGCTGTTGGCATTTCCTTTCCTGATCTATGCGCCTGGATGGTGGAGGACGCGTCATGTTCAAGATGAACCGCCACCCCAACAGACCTGCCAGGTCAGACCCCGCACCATCGCGTTGGGCATGGCGTATGCAGCGGTTGATGCTGACGCCAGCGTTTCTGTTCGGGCTGCGCGTTGGGGTGCCGTTTTGCATCACATTGCTGGCTGGCACGATTTACCTCTCGGATGCCGACCGCCGCACTGCGATAACGGATGCTGTTGCAGATGCGCGCGCGGGCATTCAGGAACGCCCGGAATTCATGGTCAAGCTGATGGCGATTGACGGGGCCGAAGATGAATTGGCCGCCGAAATCCGTGCCGCTGTTCCACTGCGGTTTCCGCAAAGCTCCTTTGACCTTGATCTCAAGAAAATCCGGGCCGAGATCGATGCTTTGCACGGTGTCAAAAAGGCCAGCGTGCGCATTCGCCCCGGCGGCATTTTGCAGATAGAAGTGACACCGCGCATGCCTGCCGCGATTTGGCGCAGCGAAGATGGCCTGACCCTGATCGACGAAACCGGCGCGCACATCAGCACCATCACCTCGCGTTCTGAATTCCCGCAGATGCCCCTGATCGCCGGGCAAGGTGCGACACGGGATGTGGCCGAAGCATTGCGGTTGAGCCGCGTTGCCGGTGCGCTGGGCAATCGGTTGCGCGGTGTTGTGCGCATCGGTGAGCGGCGCTGGGATGTCGTGCTGGACCGTGATCAGCGGATCATGTTGCCCGAACAGGGGGCTTTGCAGGCCCTGGAACGGGTGATCGCGCTGGAACGCGCCCAAGAGATTCTCACCCGCGATGTGGCGCGTGTGGACATGCGGTTGGCGCAACGGCCAACCGTCCGAATGAACGAAGAGGCCACCCGCGAATGGTGGCACATCAGGCAGAGTGCAGGACAGTAACAATGATGGACCTTTACGACAGTCAAAGATCAATGCGGAACATGCGCAAGCTTGCCATGCAGCGTGGTGTGGTCGCAATTCTGGACGTCGGCAGTTCGAAGATCGCCTGCCTTGTGCTGCGGTTTGACGGCCCAAGCCAGCTTGATACGGACGGTGAGATTGGATCGCTTGCCGGGCAATCCGGGTTCCGGGTCATTGGCGCGGCGACCACCCGGTCACGCGGCGTGCGCTTTGGCGAGATTTGCGCGATGGGCGAAACCGAACGCGCGATCCGCACCGCCTTGCAGGCCGCCCAAAAGATGGCCGGTATCCGCGTCGACCATGTGATCGCCTGTTTCTCAGGGGGTGAGCCGCGCAGTTACGGGTTGGATGCTGAAATTGATCTGGATGGACAGGTCGTATCGGAACAGGACGTGGCTCAGGTGATGGCCAGCTGCGATGTGCCCGAATACGGCGAAGGGCGCGAGGTTCTGCACGCGCAACCGGTGAATTTTGCGCTTGATCACCGCTCGGGGCTGAGCGATCCGCGCGGCCAATTGGGTAACGCATTGTCCGTGGACATGCATATGCTGACCGTCGATGCCGCCGCCGTGCAACATTTGGCGCATTGTATCAAACGCTGTGATCTGGAATTGGCAGGCATCGCGTCATCGGCTTATGTGTCGGGTATTTCGTCACTGGTTGAGGACGAACAGGAACTTGGTGCCGCCTGCATCGATCTGGGGGGCGGATCGACCAGCGTCTCGATCTTCATCAAGAAACACATGATCTATGCCGACACCGTGCGCATGGGGGGCGATCACGTGACCAGCGACATTTCGATGGGTTTGCAGGTGCCAACCGCCAATGCCGAGCGGATCAAGACGTTTTATGGTGGCGTGCATGCCACCGGGATGGACGACCGCGAGATGATCGAGATCGGCGGCGACACCGGTGATTATGAACATGACCGCCGCACCGCAAGCCGCGCTGAGTTGATTGGCATCATGCGCCCGCGCGTTGAGGAAATTCTGGAAGAGGTGCGCGTCCGTCTGGACGCCGCAGGCTTTGACCATCTGCCCAGCCAACAGATCGTTCTGACCGGAGGCGGCAGCCAGATCCCCGGCCTTGATGGGCTGGCAAGCAAGATTTTGGGACAGCAGGTCCGGTTGGGCCGACCGTTGCGGGTGCATGGATTGCCGCAGGCCGCAACCGGCCCCGGCTTTGCATCGGCCGTGGGTCTGGCGCTCTTTGCGGCACACCCGCAGGATGAGTGGTGGGATTTCGACATCCCCGCGGACCGGTATCCGTCGCGGTCACTGAAACGCGCGGTCAAATGGTTCCGGGACAACTGGTGACCGCAAAATGCGGTGCCTTGACCGATATAAGGTCAGGAGTGGCAAGAAATTGCCCATATTTAGCGTCAAAATGGCGTTTTTTAGGTGACGTTACGGTCCCATACCGTTAGGATTATGGGAATTTAGACGGTCAAACCCCGCGGGACGGGGGCAAACATAACAGGCGGACAACATATGACACTCAACCTATCGATGCCCGGACAGGAAGATCTGAAACCCCGTATCACCGTGTTCGGTGTTGGTGGTGCCGGCGGCAACGCGGTCAATAATATGATCGAAAAACAACTGGATGGCGTTGATTTCGTCGTGGCGAACACCGACGCGCAGGCGTTGCAACAGGCCAAGGCAGAGAACCGTGTTCAGCTTGGGATCAAGGTGACTGAGGGTCTGGGTGCAGGCGCACGGGCAAGCGTCGGTGCCGCCGCCGCGGAAGAATCAATCGAACAGATCGTCGACCATCTGGCGGGTGCGCATATGTGCTTTATCACCGCTGGTATGGGTGGTGGCACCGGTACAGGTGCAGCACCCATCATCGCGCAGGCCGCACGCGAGTTGGGTGTTCTGACCGTTGGTGTTGTGACCAAGCCGTTTCAGTTTGAGGGTGCCAAGCGCATGCGTCAGGCCGAGGATGGCGTCGAAGCGCTGCAAAAGGTCGTCGATACGCTGATCATCATTCCCAACCAGAACCTGTTCCGTCTGGCCAATGAAAAAACCACCTTCACCGAAGCGTTCTCCATGGCGGACGATGTTTTGTATCAAGGTGTTAAAGGTGTCACAGACCTGATGGTCCGCCCCGGCCTGATCAACCTCGACTTTGCCGATGTGCGTGCCGTGATGGACGAAATGGGCAAGGCGATGATGGGCACCGGCGAGGCCGAAGGCGAAGACCGCGCCATTCAGGCCGCTGAAAAGGCGATCGCGAACCCGCTGCTGGACGAAATCAGCCTGCGTGGTGCCAAGGGCGTGCTGATCAACATCACCGGTGGGCATGACCTGACCCTGTTTGAACTGGACGAGGCCGCCAACCGCATTCGCGAAGAAGTGGACCCAGAGGCAAACATCATCGTCGGCTCGACCATGGACGAGAATATGGGCGGCCTGATGCGTGTGAGTGTTGTTGCAACGGGCATCGACGCCACGGATGTGAACACGGAAATGCCCGTGCCGCGCCGGTCCATGAGCCAGCCTTTAAAGCAGCAGGCGGTTTCAGAAGAAGCGCCAATGGCCGCCGCAGCGGCTGCAGCCCCGGTCGCAGCTGAGATGTCGCAGGAAGAAGACCAGCAGCAGATGTTCGACGATATCGATGTACAGCGTGCTGCCGCAGAAGATCAGGCCGAAGACATCTTTGCGGATGACGCATCGGACGACAGCGACGACTTGCCTGCGCCCGCGTATCAGCCACAGGTCGCGGCATTTGAGCCCCGCTCAGAAGAGATGCTGGACGTGGAGCCGGAGACTTTTGTTGCCCCGCGTGCGCCAACGCCCGGCACGCCGTCGCCAGAGGCGATGGCACGTTTGCGGGCAGCTGCACAAAAAGCATCACCAGAGCAGCAGCGCCCGATTGCCGCGCAAGCTCAGCAGCGGCCAACCGCAGTGCCGCAGCATGGCGGTGAGAAACCACGCTTTGGGATTAACTCTCTGATCAACCGGATGACGGGCCATGCAGAGGGCGAAACGCCAGCTCAGCGCCCTGTGCGTCAGCAACCACCGGTCCAAACCCGCGCTTCAGCGGCAGCGCCACAGCCTCAGGATGCGGCTGATGCGGATCAGGAGCGGATCGAAATTCCTGCGTTTTTGCGCCGCCAGGCGAACTGATTCAGTCACATGTTCTTTGAAGAGGGCTGCCTGAGGGCGGCCCTTTTTCTTTTATTATCAGGGCATTGGAAAACAGACGGCGTGTTTGCGCCCAATTGTAACGGGCATGTTTCAGTCGGTTGCAAAGGTTGAATTGTCTAAAAGGAACGCCCCGCTTAGTTCAGTGTTCAAGCCCGGACAGCGATCTGGGAATGATGAGGACGATTCTTGTGCAGAACACGATCAAATCAGCGATGAGCTTTACCGGCAAGGGGTTGCACTCTGGCCAGCAAGCGACTGTGACTGTGCGTCCTGCAAGTGCGCACCATGGCATTTGGTTTTCGCGCACGGATGTGGTTGTGGGCGACCGGATGATCCCGGCGCGCTGGGATGCCGTTAATCGGTCGCCTCTTTGTACAAAACTTGAAAATGCAAATGGTCTGTCTGTCTCAACTGTTGAACATCTGATGGCGGCACTTGCGGGTTGTGGTATTCACAATGCACTGGTTGAAATCGACGGCCCCGAAGTGCCAATTCTTGATGGGTCCGCGATCCCCTTTGTACGCGGGTTCATGGAACGTGGCATCCGCCGCCTTGCCGCACCGGTGATGGCATTTGAAGTGCTGAAAACCGTGACCGTAACAGACGGTGACGCCTCTGCGACACTGGCACCCTCCCATACCCTGCGGATTGATTTTGAGATTGATTTTGTTGATGCCGCCATTGGCCATCAGAAAAAATCACTGGTGATGAACAACGGGTCCTTTGCCCGCGAACTGTGCGACAGCCGCACGTTCTGCCGCAAGGCGGACGTTGATGCGATGCAGGCGAATGGGCTGGCATTGGGCGGTGAATCTGGCGAAAATGCCGTCGTTTTTGAGGGCGATCATGTGATCAGCCCGGGTGGTCTGCGCCATGCGGATGAACCTGTGCGCCACAAGATGCTGGATGCGTTGGGTGATCTGGCCTTGGCCGGTGCGCCGCTTTTGGGCCATTACACCGGCAACCGCGCCGGTCATTCGCTGACCAACACATTGTTGCGCAAGCTTTTTGCGACGCCCGGTGCCGTGCGCATGGTTGAATGCGACGCATCTATGGCGTCACGCTTGCCAGGCTATGGTCTGGTCTGGGATGAGATCCCGCAAGTCGCCTGAGACTGCGTTGATTTTGCAGATAGAATCCCCAATGCCACATCTGGAACAACCCGGGCCATTGATCGTGCAGGGTTGCGCATGTATTCAATTGCAAGCGTGGTTATTGGATAAGCACTATCGCTTTTGTGTGACGCGGCGCAGCTAAGTGTGGAATGGGCGTTTTGCATCGCAAATTATTGTGTTAGCTAGATGCAAAGAGGGGTCAAAATTGGCCATGGATGTGACGATGCAAAGGATGCAGGCATGACAGGTGCAGGGTCGCGTATGCGAGTGATCGGTGCGGTGTGCATTGTGGCAGCGCTTGCAGCGTGCGGCAGTCGTGATGCCGGTCGTTTTACGGGCAACTTCTTTAACCCTCAGGAAATTCCGCTTGAAACCTATTCGGCAGAACAGATTTTCGAGCGTGGCGAATTTGAACTGAACCGCAGTCGTCCTGACGATGCGGCATTCTATTTTGCTGAGATTGAGCGCCTGTATCCCTATTCGGAATGGGCAAAACGCGCGCTGATCATGCAGGCATTTTCCTATCACCAAGACAAGGATTATCCCAACAGCCGGTCCTCGGCGCAGCGGTTTATCGACTTTTATCCCGATGATGATGACGCCGCCTATGCTCAATATCTGTTGGCGCTCAGCTATTACGACCAGATCGACGAAGTGGGCCGTGATCAGGGTCTGACATTTCAGGCGCTGCAGTCCTTGCGTCAAGTGATCGAAGGATACCCGGACAGCGAATACACAAAATCGGCAATACTGAAATTTGATCTGGCCTTTGACCATCTGGCGGGCAAAGAGATGGAAATCGGGCGTTATTATCTGCGCCGCGATCATTATACATCGGCGATCAACCGGTTCCGGGTTGTGGTTGAAGAATTCCAGACCACGACCCACACGGCCGAGGCGCTGCACCGTTTGGTCGAAGCCTATCTGGCGCTGGGTCTGAATGAAGAAGCCCAGACTGCCGGTGCTATTCTGGGCCACAACTATCAATCCACCGAATGGTACGAAGACAGCTATAAATTGCTGACGGGTCAGGGGCTTGAACCGAAGTTTTACAAAAACAACTGGTTGAGTGCCGTTTACCGTCAGACAATTAAGGGCGAGTGGCTGTAGGGGCGGTGGGGTTCACCCATCCGTTGGGGCAACGACATGCTGCGCGGACTTGATATTTCGGACATGCTGATCATTGATCGCCTGGAACTTGCGTTTCAGCCGGGTCTTAATGTGCTGACTGGGGAAACCGGCGCGGGGAAATCCATCCTGTTGGATTCGCTGGGTTTTGTACTGGGCTGGCGCGGACGCGCCGATCTTGTGCGCCAGGGCGCAGATCAGGGTGAAGTCACGGCATGGTTTGACCTCGGACCGGACCATCCCGCCCATGCGGTGTTGCAAGAGGCCGGTTTGCCAGCGGGAAACGAGCTGATCTTGCGGCGCATCAATTCAAGCGACGGGCGCAAAACAGCCTGGGTCAACGACCGCCGCTGTTCTGGTGAGGTGCTGCGCGAATTGTCGGACACTTTGGTTGAGCTGCACGGCCAGCATGATGACCGGGGGCTGCTAAATCCACGTGGGCATCGGGCCATTTTGGATGGGTTCGCCGGAAATGACGCGGCAAAGGCCAAGGTGCGCGCGGCGTGGCAAGCGCTGAGTGCCGCCCGCAAGGCGGCCAAGGCAGCCGCCGTTGAACGCGAGGCCATTCAGGCCGAAGAGGAATTCCTGCGCCACGCGGTTGCGGAACTGGACAAATTGGACCCGCAGGCAGGCGAAGAGGCCATTCTGGACAGCAAGCGGCGGCTGATGCAGGGCGCTGAAAAGATCCGCGCGGATGTCGTCAACGCCTATGAGATACTGGGGCAGGGTGGTGCCGAAACCAGCCTTGGCGATGCGCTGCGCTGGCTGGACGGTGTGGCCCACAAGGCCGAAGGCGCGTTAGAGGCACCGATGGCCGCGCTGAACCGTGCGATGATGGAACTGGACGATGCGATGTCAGGGGTGGCCAATGCCATTGACGCGATGTCGTTCAACCCGATCGAGCTGGAAGAGGCGGAAGAGCGGTTGTTTGCGATCCGTGCTTTGGCGCGCAAGCATGACGTGGCCCCAGATGAGTTGGCCGGATTTGCAGAGACCCTGCGCGGCAAGCTGGCGGCATTGGACGCAGGCGAAGCGCAGCAGGCGGCGCTGGAACAGGCGGTGCGCGATGCACGGGATGCCTATGATGCGGCGGCGGATGCGCTGGGACAGGCGCGGCGCCGCGCCGCGACAAAGCTCGACAAAGCAGTATCGTCTGAACTGGCCCCATTGAAAATGGAACGTGCTGTCTTTGCGACCCAGATCACACCCGAGGACGCCGGGCCAGAGGGCCGCGATGCGGTGTCCTTCACTGTGGCCACCAACCCCGGTGCGCCCGCGGGGCCATTGGGCAAAATCGCGTCGGGCGGGGAACTGAGCCGGTTTCTTCTGGCGCTCAAGGTCTGCCTGACCCAAGGCCAATCCGGTCTGACGTTGATTTTTGACGAGATTGACCGCGGTGTCGGCGGTGCCACCGCAGATGCGGTGGGCCGGCGGTTGGCGGCATTGGCCGAAGATGGACAGGTATTGGTCGTAACCCATTCACCGCAGGTGGCCGCCCTTGGCGCGCATCATTGGCGGGTGGAAAAGGCCGTGAGCAAGGGTATGACGACGTCGACTGTGACGCCGCTGTCACCAGCCGAGCGTGTTGACGAGGTTGCGCGCATGCTGGCGGGCGATGTCATTACCGATGCCGCACGCGGGGCCGCCGAGGTGCTGTTGGCCGGGTGATGTCAGTGTTTTCGAATAAAATCGACTGTATTTCGGTTCTGATTTCCATCACGTACTTGACCTTGACACCCGCGCTCCGTGATCATGAAATCTTATGAGTGAACCTGACCCTTCCTTTTTGTCGCAACAACTTCAGTTGGCAAAGGCGTCGATCAAACGCGGGTATGAGGTGATCCGACTGCGCGGCCCGGGCAAGGTGACATTTTGGTTCATCGCGCTGTTGATCGGCATTGCAGCGGGCTTTGCGGCGTTGTTTTTCCGCAAGGGGATCAACTGGTTGCAGGCCACTCTTTATGGAACAGATGATGTGCAGCAGTTGCACAGTTTCATCACTGGCCTGCCGTGGTACTGGGTGGTCCTGATCCCGACATTTGGCGGGCTTACTGTCGGGCTGATCTTGCATCATTTCACCCGGGATGCGCGCGCGCGTTCGGTGGGCGATGTCATTCTGGGGGCCGCCTTGCATGATGGCCGGGTCGAGACCCGCGCCGGGATCGCATCGGCCATCGCCTCCTGGATCACGTTGAGCACAGGCGGTTCGTCAGGCCGCGAAGGGCCGGTTGTGCACATGGCCGGGGTCATCTCCACCTGGGTCAGCCGCCGGATAAACGCGGATGGCATCACCGGGCGCGATCTTTTGGGCTGTGCGGTGGCGGCCGGGGTCTCTGCGAGCTTTAACGCGCCTATTGCGGGGGCGCTATTCGCGTTGGAGGTCGTGTTGCGCCATTTCGCGGTACATGCTTTTGCCCCCATCGTCATCGCCTCGGTTGCGGGCACCGTGATCAACCGCCTTGAATTTGGCGGTGTCACTGAATTTGTGCTGCCGACCTATGGCGATTTGCAGTTCTATGTCGAATTGCCCGCATTCTTGTTGCTGGGGCTGACGTGCGGATTGATCGCCGTGGCATTGATGCGCAGTATATTTTGGGCTGAGGATTTTGGGAATTATGTGCAAAAACGCACCGGGTTGCCGCGCTGGTTGCGCCCTGCCGTGGCGGGCGCGCTGCTTGGCATATTGGCCCTGTGGTTTCCCCATATCATTGGCGTCGGCTATGAGACAATGTCGTTGGCGCTGACCGGGCAGTTGGGTCTTTATGAGGTGATCATCTTTGCGATGCTCAAGGTCGCGGCTGTTTCCATCACGCTTGGGGGGCGCATGGGCGGCGGGGTGTTTTCACCCTCATTGATGATCGGGGCGTTGTCGGGGTTGGCCTTTGGCCTGATTGCGACGGGCATATTTCCGGACGTATCCGGGGCATCAACGCTTTATGCGCTGGCGGGCATGGGGGCTGTGGCGGCGGCGGTCCTTGGGGCACCGATTTCCACCACACTGATCGTATTTGAACTTACCGGGGACTGGCAGACAGGATTGGCGGTGATGGTCGCGGTCAGCATGTCGACCGCGCTTGCGTCGCGCATCGTTGACCGCAGTTTTTTCCTGACCCAGATGGAGCGGCGGGGCATTCACCTTGCGGCCGGGCCACAGGCCTATCTGCTCGCGATGTTCACGGCGGCCCGCATCATGCGCCGCCCAGAGGACGACCGCGCCGCCGATGAAGACGAATGCTGGGACTTGATCAATGCGGGCACGTACATTGACGGCACCGCGACACTTGAGGCGGCGATGCCGATCTTTGAACAATCATCAGCGCGGTTCATTCCGGTGGTCACGCTTTCCGCAGACGCGCCGCCTGAATTGATGGGCGCGTTGTTCCATGTCGATGCACTTAAGGCCTATAACCGCGCTTTGGCTGCGACGGCGGCAGAAGAACATTCTTGAGCGATGAGCGCTCAGATCTGTTCGACCGTGATCTCATCAATGGGGTAAAACGCAAGGTGATCTTTGATTGCCGCGACGGCGTCATTGGGGTTTTCATAGGACCAGACAGCATCGTTCAAGGTGCGGCTTTTGGTCACCACGGAAAAATAACTGGCATCGCCTTTGTGCGGGCAGTGTGTTGTCTTGTCTGAAGAATCCAGAAACGCCATGGCAATATCGCCGCGTGGGAAATAGATGACGGGCGGATAATCCCCTTCGGTCAATTTAAGCGCGTTTGTGGTTTCACCAAGAACGGCACCGCCCGCGCGGACGCTCCATGTGCCTTCGGCTTTCGTGATCTTGATATGGTCGGCCATAGTGAACCCTTTCAAACGCGTGATTTTACAGGTGCCTAGAGCGGCGCTGTTGCGGCATCCAACCACAGTTTCGCCTCTGGTGAAAGCCGCGGGCCAATTTTTTGCGCAACCTGTGCGTGGTAGTCATTCAGCCAGTTACGCGCGGCAACTTCGAGCATTTCTGCGACGATCAGACGTCGGTCTATCGGTGCAAAGCTAAGCGTTTGCCAATACAACATCTTACGGTGTGCATCGCCGCCGGGCAGGGCGGGGGCGTCGCGCACCACCAACAGGTTTTCGAGGCGGATGCCAAAGGCTCCCTCGCGGTAATATCCCGGCTCGTTGGACAGGATCATGCCCGCCAACAAGGGGACATGGCTGATCTTGCTTAACCTTTGTGGCCCTTCGTGCACACTTAAGTATGCACCGACACCGTGGCCCAGCCCGTGGTCGAAATCTTGACCCGCAAGCCACAGCGGCACCCGGCCAATCATCTCGATGTCACGTCCGGCAAGACCCTGGGGCCAGCGCAGTCGGCTCATCGCGATCATCCCGGCCAGTACGCGGGTGAACGCGACGCGTGCGTCATCGCTGGGTGTGCCGATTGGGACTGTGCGGGTGATGTCGGTGGTCCCATCCAGATACTGCCCGCCCGAATCCAGTACCAGCAGGTGACCATCCTCAAGGGTGCTGTCGGTTTCCGTCGTCACACGGTAATGCATGATTGCGCCGTTCGGCCCGGTGCCGGCAATGGTCTCAAAACTGATGTCCTGCAAGGCATTGTCACGGCGGCGGAAGGTTTCAAGCTGGGTCACCACCTCGGTCTCGGTCAAACTGCCGGGGGCCTTTGTATCGAGCCATGCCAGCAGTTCACACAATGCCGCGCCATCCCGCAGATGTGCTTCGGCTGACCCTGCAATCTCGGCGTCGTTCTTGCAGGCCTTTGGCAAGGCACACGGGTCATCCCCCCACACCGCCCGTTCGCCCAGGGTATCGGCGATGATCACCGGGACAGATTGCTTGTCCACCCGCACCGGGCCGGTCAGGGTCCCCAGATGCGCCAGTAGGTGATCAGGTGCATGTACCGTTACCTGATCGCCCAGATGGTCACCAAGGGCGGCAACTTTTTGTGGTTCCATAAAAAGATCAACGGCACCGTCTGCATGTAGCACGCCAAACCCATGCGCCACCGGGTTGCGCGGAATGTCGGCGCCGCGAATGTTCAGCAGCCAGTTAAGGCTGTCGGGCAGGGTGATCACCGCCGCAGTCTGTTTTGCGTCGGTTAGTGTTTTGCCCAACCGCGCGCGTTTGTCATTGTGGCTTTCACCGGCAAATTCAAGGGCGTGCGCTTTTGCGTCTTGCATCGGGGGGCTGGGTTGGTCCGCCCAGATGCGGTCGACCAGATTGGCACAGCGCCGCATTTCAATGCCGCTGTCCGCCAGCGCCTCATCCAGTTGTTCCAACTGTTCTGCGGTATGCAGCCACGGGTCAAATCCCACCACACCGCCATTTGGCAATTGTTCAATCAACCACTCAGCGAGGCTGACCTCGGGCCAGGGCACCGGGGTAAAATCGGATGCCACCTGGGCCTTGACCTGCGTGCGGTACCGCCCGTCGATGAACACCCCCGCGACATCCATCAGGGCGGCGCAGAACCCGGCAGATCCGGTGAAGCCTGTGAGCCATGCCAGTCGTTCATCATGGGCCGCGACATATTCGCCTTGATGCGCGTCGGCGCGGGGGATCAGGAAACCGGCAAGCCCTTCAGCCGCCAATTTAGCGCGCAACGCCTTGAGGCGGGGTGGTCCTTGTTCCGGCCGTGCCGTGACCTCGAAACTCTGGAACATCGCGTTCTCCCTCAATTGCCCAATAGGTCTGTGGAATGAGTGCCTTAGCTGACGCGGCGCATCCCCATGACGCGCGCGCGCGCCCGTGGATCGCTGTCAAACAGCGCTGCAAGTTGTTCGGTCATGGCACCGGCCAACTGATCCACATCGGTGATCGTAACGGCGCGTTCATAATAGCGCGTTACGTCATGCCCGATGCCAATCGCCAGCAACTCAACCGCTTTGCGTTTTTCGACCATCGCAATCACATCGCGCAGGTGCTTTTCAAGGTAGTTCGCAGGGTTCACCGACAAGGTGCTGTCATCGACCGGCGCACCATCACTGATCACCATCAGGATTTTGCGGGACTCGTGCCGCGCCATCATGCGGCGGTGCGCCCATTCCAGCGCCTCACCGTCGATATTTTCCTTCAGCAGACCTTCTTTCATCATCAGCCCCAGATTGAGATGGGTGCGCCGCCAGGGCGCATCTGCGGATTTATAGATGATGTGACGCAAATCATTCAGGCGACCGGGCTGCACCGGGCGGCCCGCGTTCAGCCATGCCTCGCGGGCCTGGCCCCCTTTCCAGGCGCGGGTGGTAAAGCCAAGGATCTCGACCTTTACATTGCACCGCTCCAGCGTTCGGGCCAGCACGTCCGCACAGATCGCCGCGATTGAAATGGGGCGGCCGCGCATCGACCCAGAGTTATCAAGCAGCAGTGTCACGCAGGTGTCGCGGAATTCGGTGTCTTTTTCGACCTTAAAGCTGAGCGGTGTTGTCGGCGTCGCCACAATCCGCGCCAGCCGGCCCGCATCAAGCGTGCCTTCCTCCAGATCAAATTCCCAGGACCGGTTTTGTTGGGCTTGCAGGCGGCGCTGGAGTTTGTTGGCCAAACGACTTACCGCGCCTTTCAAAGGCTCCAACTGTTGATCCAGATAGGCCCGCAGGCGTTCCAGTTCAATCGGGTCGGCGAGATGTTCGGCACCGATCACCTCGTCTTCGCTGTCCATATAGACCAGATAATTGGGGTCGGCGTCTGACACGGGCTGCGGGGCAGGCGGCTCCAGCGGGGCGTCGCCTTCGGGCATTTCCGCCTCGTCTCCAAGCTCCTGATCGGCCATGTCGTCCATGCTGACCTGAGCTTGTGATGCATCCTGGCTGTCTTCCTGCGACTGTTCGGGCGATCCTTCGGCTTCTTCATCGTCCTGGTCGTCCTGACCGGTGCTGTCTGGGTCTTGCTCTTCTTCGGCCCCTTCTTCGGCTTCGTCTTCCTGATCTTCGTCCAGCGTATCAGGGTCGTCGCCCAGCTGGTCGCCATAGCCCAGATCACTGATCATCTGGCGGGCAAATTTGGCAAAAGCGGATTGGTCATCGAGGATATCGGTCAGGTTTTCCAGTGTGCCGCCCGCGCTGTCCTCAATGAACCCGCGCCACAGTTCCATCGCGTTGTCAGCGCCCGCAGGCAGGGGGCGACCGGTGGCCAGATGGCGCACCAGATACCCCGCAGCGGTGGCCAGCGGAATGTCACTGGCCTGCTTGGCCTGATCATAGCCCTTGCGCAGCGCGTCATGCTTGATCTTGACGTCGATGTTGCCAGCAGTGCCCGGCATGTCCCGAGCGCCCACAGCCTCGCAGCGCGCGGTTTCCATCGCTTCATAAAGATCGCGTGCCATTTCGCCTTGCGGCTCGTAACGCGCATGGGTCTGTCCGTTGTGATAGCGGCGGTTCAACGCCAGCGCGTCAGCGGTGCCACGGGCCAGCAAAACTTCCTCGCGGGTCATGCGGCGGCTGACCTGCGGCAGGCGCATGTTATCGCCCGACAAGCCCGAGGGATCGACTGAATAGCTGACGTTCAGATCAGGGTCATTGGCCATCACCTTGGAGGCTTCGGCCAGCGCCTTTTTGAACGCGTCTGCGGGGTTGTCAGATGGTTTGCTCATATCGCCTCCGTCCGAACCTTGGGTGAAAAACTCTTCAAAGAGTTTTGGCAAATTTCTTTGAAGAAATTTTCACCGCTCACCCCAAACTCACACTCGCCGCTGATTCCGGCAATTCCTCATCAAACAAACGCTGATAGAATTCTGCCACGGTCTGGCGCTCCAATTCATCACATTTGTTCAGGAATGACAGCCTAAAGGCATAGCCGACGTTGCGGAAAATCTCGGCATTCTGCGCCCATGAGATGACGGTCCGGGGCGACATCACCGTTGACAGCTCGCCATTCATGAAGGCCGTTCGGGTCAGGTCCGCAACGGTGACCATCTGTTTGATGGTCTTGCGACCCTTGTCGGTGTTGTAATGCGGGTTTTTGGACAGCACGATGGCGACTTCGGCATCAATCGACAGATAGTTCAGCGTCGCCACCAGTGACCAGCGGTCCATCTGACCCTGGTTGATCTGCTGGGTGCCGTGGTAAAGGCCGGTTGTGTCACCCAGACCCACGGTATTGGCGGTCGCAAAGATGCGGAAATAGGGGTGCGGCGTGATCACCTTGTTCTGGTCCAGCAATGTCAGCTTGCCGTCCGTTTCCAGCACGCGCTGGATCACGAACATCACATCGGCGCGGCCTGCGTCGTATTCATCAAACACAATGGCGGTGGGGTTGCGCAGCGCCCAGGGCAGGATGCCTTCCTGAAACGCCGTGACCTGCTTGCCATCCACCAGCTTGATCGCGTCTTTGCCGATCAGGTCAATCCGGCTGATGTGGCTGTCAAGGTTGACGCGCACGCAGGGCCAGTTGAGCAGGCTTGCCACCTGTTCGATGTGGGTCGATTTGCCCGTCCCGTGGTAGCCTTGGATCATGACGCGGCGGTTGTGCGTGAACCCGGCCAAAATGGCCAATGTGGTATCGGGATCAAACTTGTAGGTGCTGTCCAGCGCCGGCACGCGGTCAGTGCGATCGGCAAAGCGTTTGGCCACCATGTCAGTATCGATGCCAAAGACGTCACGAACGGAAATCTCTTCGGTTGGTCTTGCGTTGATGTCCAGTGCGCCGTCGTCCATGCCGTATCTTCCTTTTGCCCCATGCGCCGCGACTTTGCGACGCGCGTATCTGGTGCAACATATCTTGGTGAGGCGCAAGGGAAAGAGGCAACTGGCATCATCCGGTGTCGCCAGTTATCGGGGCGCTGGAAAAACGTCACTTCTCTGCGCAAATGTTGCACAAAGGTGTACGATTTAGGGTCAAAACACTCTGTGGCTGATCCAGAGAATGTGCGCAGAAATAACTTCGCAAGAATATCCTGCCGCCCAGCGGTGCCGGGCGGGCATGAAAAACTCAGTCTTTGAAGTTGCGGCTGCCTTTGATCTGGTCCCATGCCCAGACGACTTGCTGCAATTGTTCTTCCTGGGATCGGTCGCCGCCGTTCATGTCGGGATGCAGCACCTTGATCAACAGTTTATAGGCTTTGCGGATTTCCGGCTTGGTCCAGGTGTCCTTGGCTTCCAGAATTTCCAATGACCGCCGCTCCGTCGGGGGCAGGCGTCGCCCGGCCTGGGGGCCTCTGCCGGGATTTTGCGTGGCATTTGCACCCAGCACCTGATGGGGGTCCTCAATACCAAGCCGCGCCCAAGCCCGTGCCTCAGGATCGCCCAATGGTTTGGTCGGGCGTTCCCATACCTTGTCGCTGGACATCTGCGCGTTCAGTTCGGCCTCGGTGGTGCCGTCAAAGAAATTCCACTTGAGATTATATTCGCGCACATGGGCCTGACAGAACCAAAAGAAGTCGTCCAACACGTCCGGCGCTTTTGGCGCGCGGTATTTGCCCGCCTCGTCACATCCCGCATGATCGCAGGTCCGCCGAGATGTCTCTGACGCGCCGGACATGCCGCGCCTGCCGCGTGGATTTTTCTTTTTCGAAGACGACACGGACATGTCGAATCCGAAGGGATCAGCTTTGGGCATGGGTTAGACCTTTCCGACTCAGGCCGGTCACTTTAGACGCTGTGGGGCGAGATTGAAGGGGGTAGGATAAAAAAATGTCAGTTAACAAAGGAACGGTCACCCGCGAAATTGAGGAGAAGCTGCTCGCGGCGCTTGCGCCACGTGTGTTGGAGGTTGTCGACGACAGCGAAAGTCACCGAGGGCATGGCGGATATCGCGAGGGCGGTGAAAGCCATTTCAACGTGATGATCCGTGCCGATCATTTCAAGGGCTTAAGTCGTGTGGCGCGGCATCGTGCGGTCCATGCGGCACTTGGCCCGGACCTCATCGCGCGCATTCATGCCCTTGCACTTGATCTAGATGTTTAAGAACGTCACCTAATTACTTGATTTTCCAGAGTCTCGCACCGCTGCAAGATTTGTGAGCGAGGCACCGACACGGTCCATGCTGTCGGTATCCTCGACGCCGTTGTCGAAAGGCTCGTCTTTTCCTGGCACTGCATCTTGCTGCTGGGGATCGGCCTTGGGCGCGGTCTCTTCCTGTTTGGCCGCAAGCGGTGCGACCTTTTCCTCTACGCGCGGTGTGTCGGCCTTTGCAGCAGGTGCCGCGACGGTTTCCGGTGGAGTCTCGTCAGGTGCTGGCAGCAACTCGGGCGCAAACAACTCTGCTTCATTTTCACGCATCCGGCGGAACACCAGCACATTGCGCCATTCAGTCGTGGAGCCGGTCAGCCCCACACGTTCCAACGATGGCAGGGTCTCGGCGCGCTGATATTCCCAGCCGTCTGCGGCCAGGCCATTCATCAATTCCTGCAGCGCATGGGAAAACCGCGCCTCGGCCCCTTTGATACCTTTTCCCTTGAGGCCTTTGGCGGGGGCGGGAACAACTTTGTACTCAAAACGCGGCATAAGCGGATTTCTCATATTTGGACGTGACAATTGTAGCAAGCGTGGCGCGATTGGGGAAGGGAGACGGTGCCACCCTCAACCGCCCAGTTTTTTCGCCACCAGTTCATTCACGGCCTTCGGATTGGCCTTGCCGCCCGTGGCTTTCATCACCTGACCCACGAACCAACCGGCAAGCTTTGGGTTCTCGCGGGCTTTGGCGACCTGATCGGGGTTCGCGGCAATGATCTGATCTACGGCGGCCTCAATTGCACCCGTGTCTGTGACCTGCTTCATGCCTTCGGTTTCCACAATCTCGGCGGGGTCACGGCCTGTGGTATAGGTGATCTCGAACACGTCCTTGGCAATCTTGCCCGATATCGCGTCAGAGGCGATCAGGTCGATGATGCCACCCAGATGGGCCGGGCTGACCGGGCTGTCAGCGATGTCTTTCTCGTCCTTTTTCAGGCGGCCAAAAAGCTCGTTGATCACCCAGTTCGCTGCCATCTTTCCATCACGATCCCGTGCGACTTCCTCAAAATAACCAGCCGAATCCAGATCCGCGGTCAGCACGGATGCATCATAATCGCTGATGCCGAAGTCGCTGATAAAGCGCGCCTTTTTGGCGTCGGGCAATTCGGGAAGGGTGGCGGCGATGCCATCGACCCATGCCTGTTCAATTTCCAAAGGCAGCAGATCGGGGTCCGGGAAATAGCGGTAATCATGCGCCTCTTCCTTGGACCGCATCGACCGGGTTTCCTGTTTGTCTGGATCAAACAGCCGGGTTTCCTGTACCACTTCGCCGCCCGCCTCAACGATGGCAATCTGGCGGCGGGCCTCAACCTCAATCGCTTGCTGGATAAAGCGCATGGAGTTCATGTTCTTGATCTCGCAGCGGGTGCCAAGGTGCGAGAAGTCCTGAGATTCGTGATACTTTTCGTACTGGCCGGGACGGCAGATAGACACGTTGACGTCCGCGCGCATCGCGCCGGACTGCATGTCGCCATTGCAGGTGCCCAAGTACCGCAAGATCTGGCGCAGTTTGGCGAGGTAGGCGGCGGCCTCTTCGGGGCCACGAATGTCGGGACGGCTGACGATTTCCATCAGGCAAACGCCGGTGCGGTTCAGATCAACAAAGGACATGTTGGGGTCCATGTCGTGAATGGATTTGCCTGCGTCCTGTTCCATGTGGATGCGTTCAATACGGACCAGACGCGCGGTTCCGTCGCCCATCTCGACCAGAACTTCGCCTTCGCCCACGATGGGGTGATAAAGCTGCGAAATCTGATAGCCCTGCGGCAGGTCCGGATAGAAATAGTTCTTGCGGTCGAAGGCAGATTTCAGGTTGATTTCGGCCTTGAGGCCAAGCCCGGTGCGCACCGCCTGTTCCACGCAGTAATCGTTGATGACCGGCAACATGCCGGGCATGGCCGCGTCGACAAAAGCCACGTTCGAATTGGGTTCGGCCCCAAATTTGGTCGAGGCCCCAGAGAACAGTTTGGCATTGGACTGCACCTGCGCATGCACTTCCATGCCGATGACCAGTTCCCAGTCATGCTTGGCCCCTGCAATCACACGGGGTTTCGGGGTGTCATAGGTCAGGTCAAGCATTGGTCGCCTCGCGCACGATGTGGATCAGTTGGGTCTTAGATCACGTGCCAAGGCGTCGCAAGTGGGATGAGGGTTGAGGTGCTGTCGCGACGGTCGCTTGAAAGGGCGCTCAAGGTCAGCCGCAGGGGGTTTAGCTCGCCATCGCAACCGGGCCCGTTTCGGTAAAGACGATCTTTTGACCTGAAGAAATTTCGCGTTGAAACAGCATTGAGATGATGCGCATTGCGTCATCGCGGCCCGACGCCGCAAAGCGGGAGAGCGAATGAACGCGCAAATTGTTGTCAAATCCGCGGGCTGCATGGGCCCAGATCATCGGATGCAATTCGGTCAGATATTCGCGCACGATCCAGCGGGCGGCATCCGCAATCTGGGTACGGACCTGATCGGCTTCGTCGTTGCCTGAAAAAGTGAGGCCGACAGCATTGGCACAATAGGCAGCCAGAAGGTTGGTGGTGTAGGGATCCGCGCGTCGATCAAGGATGTCACGCAAGCCTTCGATAAAGAATGGCAAATCCAGATTTGCGCAGGCCTGATCGTCGCAGGCAATTGCGTCAAACATCACCCAAGTATAACCGCCAGCGCCCCAAATACTTTGGGTGCGTGCCGCAGTGCGCCGCGCCTCAAGCTCCAACTCGGCGTAGCTGCCGCACCAGCGTGGTAGCAGGTAATTGCCCATCGCGCGCATGGATCGCGGGTTGGACGGGTTCAGATCAATCAGCTTTTCATAAAGGTCTGCGACGGTCAGCCGGCCCTGTTCTGTGCCGCCGACCAAGGCGCAACAGGTTGCGGCAAGAAGGGGGGAATCCAATGCCTGACCGCAATACGGTTTCAGGATGTCGCGCGCGCGGTCAAAGTGCGCAGAGAATGCTTCGCGGTTCTGGCTCGACAATTCTGCGTCCCACCCGGTGCCGCGCCATGCCCAGCCGATATCAATATGGGCTTGTGCCACGATCGCAGCGATGACGTAATTTCCTGGAAATTCGGATAGAATATATTCGAGCGCCTCAATGCCAGCCATCATGGGGGCCCCTTTTGGGGGTCTGCCATCCTGCAGGGCATGTTCGACAGCCAGAACCACATCCGCCCGTGCGCCAAACGCCATCAGGTCCGCAATTGGCATGGCACCGGGGGTCATTTCGCGGTTTTGATCAGCATGATAAATCATCTCTGCAAGATCGGCCCAGCGTTCTTGCCGCGCGAGGCGCTGGGCGCTGCGCTGATGTTTGTCGCGCAACATTTCTTCTGCCGTCGGATCAGGGCAACTGATGTTCAGAAGCGCTTCAATGGGTTGAGCGAGGTTTTGGTGCATTGGGACGGGGCGCCGGCGCAAGGACGTGGCAAGATGGCCCTCATCCAATGTCTCAATAAGGCTATCTGACGGGTAGTCGCCTTGTTGGCTCAGCACCCTTTTGAAAAAACTGGTTAAACGTTTCATACCTGAAATCCGAACTTAATACTTCACATGCCCGAGAATATGCGGGTCCATTGGGGCGTAACGGTGGCGCAGGCACGGTAATATCGCGATTTTAGTACACCTTTAACGTGCAATAACAAATGAATGCCGCATTCTCGGCGCGAATGGTTCAATAAGCTGAGCGAATCAAAATTGCGTATCGCTTTGTTTCGCCACATGCGGGTGTTTGCGTGAATTGCTTGCAAAATTCCCATAAGAGCGTTTAAATCATGGGTGATGAAACATGTTCTTTGGGGGGGCGCGCTGGCTTTGTTGGCGGCGTCGGTTGCTGCGGAAACGCCAAGAAGCGTTCGCTTGTCCGGGAATCATGTGCAAATATCACAACCCCTGATTGTGTCTGAGTCTGGCGAATTGGCCAAATCGACCGTTGGCGTGGATGATGTCGCGCTGGCTGGAAAAAGGACCTTTTTGATGTCGCCGGACCACCCTCTGACATTGGCGTCACGAAGCGATGCCCCCGCTGACCTGACTGTCCAGGTGCCAAGATTTTACACGGATGTCCGCCCCCCGGCACGCAGCAGTTATTTACCGCGCACAAGGTGGCAACACATGGGCGGACATGAGGTTTGGACGCGCGCTGCCCTTTCTGCGCTCAAGGCGCATGGTAAGCCTTTGGTTGATCTGGTGCCCGGTGATATTGAAACGTGGTGTCCTGCATACAAGACCGCCACAGATCAGACGCGCGGTGCGTTCTGGGTTGGGTTCCTGTCCGCTTTGGCCAAACACGAAAGTACCTACAAGCCCTGGGCCGTGGGCGGCGGTGGCCGCTGGTATGGATTATTGCAAATTCTGCCGGGCACTGCGCGGGGGTATAAATGCAACGTCGGATCGGGCCAGGCGCTCAAGAATGGTGCCGCAAATTTAAGCTGTGCCGTGCGTATCATGGCTGTAACCGTGCCGCGGGACGGGGTGATCTATGGCCGGGGCGGGCGTGGTGTTGCCGCCGATTGGGGACCGATGCGCAGTGCAGCCAAGCGTCGGGACATGGCAGGGTGGTTGCGCGGGCAGAATTACTGCAAACCCGTCAATGCAACCCGACCCAAAGAACGCCCGTAATCCTTTATCATTGCAACAACTGAAAATGGTGCCTCTGGGTTTTGACCCCGCGGGCTTCCAACGCGTTCTGGAATGCCTGATGTGGCGGGGTCGATTCAAATGGCAACCTGATCTTGCGCCCTGTGGTCAACACTGCCGTGACCCGCACCGAAAAATCGAGCCGCGTATCAAGGCGAATGTGATCAATCTCGGACAGTTCCAGCGTTCCGTTTCGGCGGCCGGAAAACCAACTGAGGGTCTGGTTGTTCAGCGTAAGCCCGCTGAGCGGATTGCGGATCAGGTCAGAGACGGCGGGCAGGGTGAAGGCCGCCAGAAAAGCCACGATCCACAGTGCCGCATCCAACCAGATCCAAGCAGCCACGAGTGCCACCCAGATGCTGACCACAATCAGCAGGGTTTTGCGGCTGCGCGCCTGTTGGTCAAAAACAAAGGGTGCCGTCATTTCAGCCGAAAGACCCGTGCCAGATCGCTTAGCGCTTTGGTTTGCCGGGTGCTTGGACCGCCTGCGCTGGTGTGGGTCATGTCGTTCAGAATTGCCATCAGATCATCGAAATAAGATGCGCCATCCATTTTGTGCAGCTTTTTCGCCAGACGGGGAAACGCCTGAACCGGCCCGTGGCATTCCTCGACAAACCAGCGGCCCAGAATGGCAATTTCCTGCGCTGTATCTGCATCAAGGTTCAAATGCTTGCGCATTGAGATATCCATCTGGGCCCGCGCATCTGTTGTCGGCAGGTCGTCCATCTCAAGAAAAGCGACCGCAAGCCCGCCGATGGCGAGTTTGGGATCGTCAATGCCCTCAACCGGGTGCTGGTTGGCCCGGCGGCGAAACCCAAAGCGGCGTGCGGCGTTTTTCACGTCACCGGCGGCATCCATCAATTCTCCGGCAATTTCGGTACCCCGTTTGACGCGGTTCATCCAAATATAGGCGGTGATGGCGATGCCGATCAGGGCAATGAGAAACGGCATGGTCTACGCGCCCCTGATGCGGGTCAGCATTTCAGTAGTGTCGGGGCTTAGCTCAGACGTTGCAAGGATGCGGTCCAGTTGCGCTGCGATCTTTGCCTGTCGGTCAGCATCATAACGTGCCCATGTCTGAAATGCCGAACACATGCGCGCTGTGGTTTGCGGGTTCACCGGATCAAGCCGGATCAGCCAGTCGGCCATCAGGGTATAGCCCTTGCCGCTCGCGTGGTGGAACCCGGCATGATGCATGGACAGCGCGCCCAGAACGGCGCGGAACCGGTTCGGGTTCTTCCAGTTGAAATCGGGGTGCCGGGTCAGGGCATCAGCAACATGAGCGGCGTCCTGGGGGTCCGCTTCAAGCACCTGCAGGCCGAACCATTTGTCCATGACCAGCCGGTCGTCCTTCCATTGCGTCTCGAACGCCTGCAACAGCCCGTCGCCCTGGCCCGCGCGCAGCGCGCAGCCGAGCGCGGAGAGTTGTAGTGTCATATTATCGGCAGCTTTGTATTGCTGCGCTGCCAGTTCCGCGCCCTCGCGACGAGAGATCAAGCTGAGCATGGCCCCTGCCAGCGCCCGTTTGCCCGATTGTTCTGCATCGGGGCGATAGGTTTCCTCAACTTGATGCGCGTCATAGAGAATGCGCAAGTCATCACCCAAATGGCGGGCGATGATGTCTCGCAGGCTTTCGAGCGCATCGTAGATTGCCGCCGGATCTGGCGTTTCGCCTGAATCGTGAAGGGCTGTGGCAAGGTCAGACTGGCTGGGCAGCCCCAGCATCAGCGCGCGGTAGGCAGGATCGAGCGTGCCATCGGTCACGACATTACGCAGCCCGTCAAGGTAACGGTCGGCAGGCGCAGCACCTGTTCGGATGATCGCCAGAAGCGCCTGCCGGGCCAGTGTGCGCCCCTGTTCCCAGCGGTTGAAGGGGTCCGTGTCATGGGCAAGCAGATGTGCCCGGTCCGCGTCGCTAAGTGGCTGATCCAGTACAACAGGCGCGGAAAAGCCGCGCAGGATCGATGCAACTGGGGCGGCGTCCAACCCGTCAAAAGTGAAGCTCTGCTCGGCTTTTGTCATCTCCAGAATATCTGTTGGTACGACTTCACTGCCATCTTTCGCAATAAGACCCACGGAAATTGGAATGACATACGGCTGCGGATCGGGCGTTGCTGTGCTGGCCGGTGTGGACTGCGTGAACGCCAGCGTCAGTGTGCCGTTCTCAAAGCTTTCTTTGACAGAAAGCCGTGGCGTTCCGGCCTGCGAATACCAGCGTTTGAATTGTGTAAGGTCACGACCCGTGGTGTCCTCAAATACCTTGAGCCAGTCCTCGATCGTGGCTGCATCGCCATCATGGCGGTCGAAATAGAGGTCAAGCGCCTTTGCATAAGCCTTATCCCCGACCAACCGTTTGAGCATGCCAATCACTTCGGCCCCTTTTTCATAAACGGTGGCCGTGTAGAAGTTATTGATCTCCTGAAAACTTTCTGGCCGGACAGGGTGCGCCAGTGGGCCTTGATCTTCGGCAAACTGACGCCCGCGCAGATCGATGACATCCGAGATGCGCTTGACCGGGGCTGATCGCATGTCCGAGGTGAACTGACTGTCGCGGAAAACAGTCAGGCCTTCCTTTAGACACAACTGAAACCAATCACGGCAGGTGATGCGGTTGCCGGTCCAGTTGTGGAAATATTCATGCGCGATGATCGCCTCGATCCGTTCAAAATTCGTGTCGGTCGAGGTTTCGGGCGAGGCCAGCACAGCAGAGGAGTTGAAAACGTTCAGCCCCTTGTTCTCCATCGCGCCCATGTTGAAATCATCCACAGCCACGATATTGAAAAGCGCCAGATCGTATTCGCGGCCATAGACATCCTCGTCCCATTTCATCGACGCTTTCAGCGCTTCCATGCCAAAAGCGCATTTGCCCTCGTCACCGGGGCGGACATAGAGGTTCAGTTCAACCTCGCGCCCGTTCATGGTGGTGAAATGATCGGAGTGGGCGACCAGTTCGCCGGCCACCAGCGCAAAGAGATAGGCCGGTTTGGGCCATGGGTCATGCCATTCGGCATGGTGAATGTCAGAGACCGCGAGATTGCCGTTGGACAGCAACACAGGATGCGGGCCGTTGATGGTGACGCCAAAGGTCGCCATCACATCGGGGCGGTCGGGGTAATAGGTGATCTTGCGAAATCCTTCGGCCTCACATTGAGTGCAATACATGCCGTTCGACATATAAAGCCCCTCAAGTGCTGTGTTGCCTTTTGGGTCAATCTCAACCTCGGCCTCCCAGATGAACGGCGCGTTCGGCACGGGGCAGGTCAGCCCCGCATCGGTGAGCGTGGGGGTGACAGGTGCGCCATCAATGGCCGCACTGATGAGTTTGAGCATTTCACCGTGCAGAAAGAACGTGTTGTCCTTGGCATCGGGATTGGGGCGAAACGCGATGCGGCTTTTGACGCGGGTGTGATGGGGGTCCAGATCAAAGGTCAGCTTGACATCGTCCACTACGAAGCCAAATGGGGAATAATCGGCCAGATAAATGGTATGGGGGGCAGCATCACGCATCGCGGAACCTCAACTTGGAACGAACTTGTTGGCCATACGTTATGTCCGTAGCAATGGACCCGCAAGCAGGGTTCCCAACTGAATGAAACACGAGATAGGAGAAGAATATGTCAGCTCCCGATACGAACGTTGAAAAGCAAAAAGACCGTCACAAGGCCCCGCTACTGGGGATGAAGGGTGTGATCGTTTTCGCTGCCCTGATGCTTATTGGTCTGGTGTTCTACACCGTCCTACAAAGTGACGAGGCAGAGACCGAAGCGGTGATCGAGAGCACACCGACTGTGGATACGACTGTCGGCAACTAAGCATATTGCGATGATTGAAAGAAAGGTGCGGGGCCATTGGCCGCCGCACTTTCTTTTTTGTACCAGTGACAGTGGCGGCAATGCTGAGCAGTCCAATTCACCTTACATGCGAAAATTGGTAATAAGTTTTTACCAGTTATGCTTGATCATCCAAAATTTTCTGGGTAAGCCTTCGCTAAGGCTGGCTTTTACGAGATGTCTGAGGGGCGAATAATGACAAGAGTTGATAAAGATGGCTTGCAGGTTGATCTGCAGCTTGTTGATTTCCTAGAGAAAAAGGCCCTTCCCGGGACGGGCGTCGCCGCAGACGTCTTTTGGACGCAGTTTTCCAGACTTGTCCATGAGCTCGGCCCCAAAAATCTCGCTCTGCTGGCCAAACGTGAATACATTCAAAAGCAGGTCGACAGCTGGCACGTGCAGCACAGAGGTCAGGATCATGATGCGGAAAGCTATACCGCGTTTCTGCGTGAGATCGGCTATCTGATCCCCGAAGGACCGGCGTTCGAGATTGAAACCGAAAATGTCGATCCCGAGATTGCACAGGTGCCGGGACCACAGCTTGTTGTTCCGATCACAAATGCCCGGTTTGCGCTGAATGCGGCGAACGCCCGTTGGGGCAGCCTTTATGATGCGCTTTATGGGACTGATGCGCTGGGCGATCTGCCGAGCGGCAAAGGGTATGATGCGGCGCGGGGTTTGCGGGTCGTTGCAAAGGCAAAGGCATTTCTGGACGAGGTGGCACCGCTCGCCGTCGGGTCGCATGTGTCTGCCGAAGGATACCGCATTGAGGATGGCAAATTGATTGCCGCCGTGGGGGACGGTGTTCCGCTTGCTGTCTCATCACAGTTTGTAGGGTTTCAGGGCGCTGCCGAGGCACCGACAAGTATCTTGTTGAAAAACAATGGGCTGCACATCGATATTCATGTGAACTCAGATCATCCGATTGGCAAGGACGATCCTGCGCATGTCTCAGACATCACGCTGGAATCGGCGATGTCCACGATCATGGATTGCGAAGACAGCGTTGCAGCCGTCGATGCCGAAGACAAAGTTGTGGCCTATAGCAACTGGTTGGGCCTCATGAAAGGCGATCTGACGGAAACCTTTGAAAAGGGCGGAAAAACCCTGACGCGGGTGATGAACACCGATCGCGTCTATGAAGGACCGGACGGTGACGCGGTGACGCTTAAGGGGCGGTCGTTGATGTTGATCCGAAATGTCGGGCATTTGATGACCAATCCGGCGGTGCTGGACCGCGATGGGGCGGAAGTGGGCGAAGGCCTGATGGATGCGATGATCACCACACTGATTGCGATGCACGATCTGCAGCGCGAGGGCGGCAATTCGGTCACCGGCAGCGTCTATGTCGTCAAACCGAAAATGCATGGTCCCGAAGAGGTCGCCTTTGCTGACGAGATATTCACGCATGTTGAGACCGCATTGGGCCTGCCACAGAACACGGTCAAGCTGGGTATCATGGACGAAGAACGGCGCACCTCGGCCAATCTGGCTGAATGCATTCGCGCCGCAAAGCACCGGGTCGCCTTTATCAACACAGGGTTTCTGGACCGGACGGGGGATGAAATTCATACCTCTATGGAAGCCGGACCGATGGTGCCGAAAGGCGACATGAAGAACACCGCGTGGATTGCAGCCTATGAGGATCGCAATGTCGATATCGGCCTTGCCTGCGGGTTGCAGGGGCGGGCGCAGATCGGCAAAGGCATGTGGGCGATGCCCGACCTTATGGAAGATATGCTGAAAACAAAGATCGGCCACCCAAAATCTGGTGCCAATTGCGCCTGGGTGCCGTCACCAACCGCGGCCACATTGCACGCCACGCATTACCACCAGGTTGACGTGCTGGCCCGTCAGGAAGAGATCAAAGAGGGCGGTGCGCGTGGCACATTGGCGGATCTGCTGACGATACCGGTGATGGCCGGACGCAACCTTTCTGAGGCCGAAATTACCCGCGAGATTGAAAATAACGCCCAAGGCATTCTGGGATATGTGGTGCGCTGGATTGATCAGGGTGTGGGGTGTTCCAAGGTGCCCGACATCCATGATGTTGCACTGATGGAGGACCGCGCAACATGCCGCATTTCGGCGCAGGCATTGGCAAACTGGTTGCATCATGGTGTGATCAGCGAAGACCAAGTACTGGCCGGACTGAAAAAGATGGCCGCAGTTGTGGACCGCCAGAATGCCGGTGATCCGCTTTATACGCCAATGGCACCGGGATTTGACGGCATCGCGTTTCAGGCGGCCTGTGATCTGGTTCTCAAGGGGCGCGAGCAGCCGTCGGGATACACTGAGCCTGTTTTGCACGCGCGGCGTCTTGAACTGAAAGCCGCAGCGGGCTGACGCTTGCCTGACCATGTGGGTGTGAGGGCCTCTTGCCCCACGCCTTCGACGCGCAGAATATCAACAGGGACATAAAGGAAATTTTCATGGCACTATCGCTCAACAAAGCCCGCACGATTATCCGGAATACCTTGAAGAAAGGCCGCGAGATGGAGCTGAAACCTCTGTCTGTTGTGGTGCTGGACGCAGGCGGCCATGTGCAGGCGTTTGAGCGCGAAGATGGGGCGTCTCCCGGTCGTTTTGCGATTGCCCATGGCAAGGCATACGGTGCGGTCATGCTTGGCATGGCCGGCACCGCCCAGATGAAGCGCGCTGATGAACAGGCGTATTTCATGGCCGCCGTTAACGGTGTTTTTGGTGGCCAGGTGATCCCGGTGCCGGGGGGCGTGTTACTGCGCGATAAGAAAAACCAGGTCATTGGTGCCGTGGGTGTGACGGGCGATACGTCGGGCAATGACGCGATTGCGGCCATGGCGGGCATCGAGGCGGCGGGTGTCATCGGAGAGATTTAAGCGTTGCCCGGTTGAGGTGGCAGATTTCTGAGCGTATCATCTGCCAAAAAGACTGGGATAAGGTGAGTTATGGCGCGACCTATCGTCGGAATTATTGGAAATTCATATCTTTTGAATGACCAATATCCCGTTCATGCTGGCGGGCAGATGAATTCGGATGCAATATCCGAAGTGTCAGGTTGTGTTCCCCTGATCATTCCCAGCGATCCGCGCCACGTGAGCGTGGCCGAGTTGCTGGACATCTGCGACGGTTTCTTGCTGACCGGCGGGCGACCCAATGTGCATCCCGAAGAATACGGCGAGGCCGAAACCGCAGCCCATGGTGAATTTGACCGGGCGCGTGATGCCATTGCATTGCCGCTGGTGCGCGCCTGCGTCGAGCGGGGACAGCCGTTCTTGGGAATTTGCCGCGGCTTTCAGGAGGTGAATGTCGCCATGGGTGGCACGCTCTATCCCGAAATTCGCGATCTGCCGGGCCGGATGAACCACCGGATGCCCCCCGATGGGTCGCTGGAAGAGAAATTTGAGCTGCGCCATGATGTGACCTTTGCGCAGGGGGGCGTGTTTCATGATGTCATGGGCGCGCAGATCGTGCGCACCAATACGCTGCACGGGCAGGGTATCAAAGAACCGGGGATGCGCATCGTGGTTGACGGGCACGCCGAGGACGGCACGCCAGAAGCGATTTATGTCAAAGGTGCTCTGGGCTTTACGCTGGCGGTGCAATGGCATCCTGAATGGGATGCGGCAAATGATCCGGTGTCACGCCCCCTGTTTGAGCGTTTTGGCGATGCGGTTCGCGGATGGACGGCAAAGACTGACGTGCCTGCGCTCAAAGCTGTCTGATTGCCATAGCGGTGGCGCATACGTCACATGGCGCGCTGAATATCGTCGCGGTAGCGATGGGGAGGAGGCGGCATATGGTTCAATCGTGCTGCACCGTAGCCGATCGGGTCGGGTGCCCGAACCCCGGTGGCCATATCTCGGTGCAGTGACGTGTGGGGCCAGTCTTGCGGAGTTTCACAAAGACCCGCGTGGACCGGGCTGAGATAGACCAGATCGCGGTGGCGGGCAAAGTCCAGGCTGTCGTTGATCTGATGTTCCCAATGGCGACGTTGCCAGATGCCTTTTTCACCACGTTGGATTTGATGCAGGGTGCGATGGGCAGGCATCGGCTGGCTGCGTGAAAACCTGGATTTGAACATGCGGATGCGATTCGCATAGCCGGTTTCGCCCTCTGGCAAGGTCCAGATTGTGTGGATCACAGAGGGCAATACGCAGATTGCGTCGATCTGGAAGGCATGGCGCAGCTTTGTTTCGCGCATGGCGGTGCGCAGGTGCGCAATGTGCCGGATCAGCAGGTCACTGCTGCGGTCCGCAAGGCGGATCGTGAAAAAGAAGGTGCCACCGGGGCAGCGTCTGGGAATTTGGTCTGACATGAGCACGAAGGTAGGGTCTGGGTGGTTAACGCGCATTTAACGGATGCCACAGGTGCCGCCCCTCATGACGTCACATCTGCCCGCCCGCAATCTCGATGCATTGGCCATTGATGCTGCCTGATCCGGGTCCGATCAACCACGCGGCGGCGGCGGCAACTTCGCTGGGTTCAATCAGGCGCTGGTGGCGGTTGGCCTTGATCATCATGTCGCGGGCCTTGTCTTCGGTCACACCGGCACGTTCAGCGATAGAGGTTGTGTTGCGTGTCACGATGGGGGTGTCCACATAACCGGGGCAGAGCGCGTTAAACGTAAAAGCAGACCCCATGTAATCCTCGCTCAGCGACCGGATCAGCCCGATCATCCCGTGCTTTGACGCAGAATAGCAGGCGGCCCCCGGCAGGCCCCGTAATCCTGCCATGGAAGACACGCCAATGACCCGGCCCCAATCGGTCTGGCGCATGGTTTTCAGGCTTTCACGGATGGTCAGAAACGCCCCATCCAGATTGGTTGCCATCATGTTGCGCCAGAACGCCATGTCGGTCTTGTGCAGGGATTTACCTTCGGCGATGCCCGCGTTGGCGATGCATATCTGAACCGGACCCCGGGCCGCGACCGCGGCAGCAATGGCGTCAGTGACGCTTTGCTCATCCCGCACATCCATCGTCAAGCCGGATATCCCGTCGGTGGCGACCTCATCCAGGACCGCCTGACGCCGCCCGGTGATTGTCACCTGCGCGCCTTTGGCCGCAAGATCCTGCGCGATGGCCAGACCGATGCCGGTCCCGCCGCCGGTGACAAGCGCGTGTTTGCCTTGCAGATACATACATAGCCTCCCTTTGAATGGCCTGATGCTGGCCCTTAGCGGGCCAAGGTGCAAGAGATCGTTTTCAGGTGCTGGAGACGCGCTTTATCGCAATCTTGCTGCTCTTTAACGACAATCTGATGCGGCGGGCACAATTCCAGATTGTTCTTTTGATTTGAGAAAGATAGCATGTCCATCACGGCAACCTGAAAACAGGGCCAGTTTTAAAAACCCGTATTGGAGCAGTAAAAATGAAAATCCTTCCGCTCGCCGTTTTCGGCGCAACTTCCCTGTGGATGCAGGCCGCGCATGCGGTCGAAGTCACGGGTGGCTCCATTGGGCTGTCCTATTCCGCGTTCACCGAAGACACGAGCGTCAGCCGGGTTGGCATCGACGGGTCAGTTGAGCTGGGTTTTAACAGGAACATCAGCGCGCAGGTCGATTTGGGATACAGTGACTTCAACATCACGGGGCTGAACACCACCACCTTGGGTTTGCACGGCATCTATCATGTGAATGACGCGACATCGTTTGGTGCGTTCTATGCCAACGAAAACGCCAATGGGGGCGGTGATGCGGATATTTACGGCATCGAGGCTGGTCATGAAGCAGGACAATTCGAATTTGAAGGCTATCTCGCACGGGTTGATGGGGCCACTTCGGATGGCGACATGCTGGGTGTTATGGCGCGGTATGAATTTGCAACCGCGCTGGGCGTGACAGGGTCGTACGATTACGTTGACGCTGCCGGGTCGGACTTTTCCAAATTGGCGGTCAAATTGGACCGGGACGTGGCACCCAACGTCAACCTATATGTGGAGCTTGGCACAGCCAAGGCCAGTAGCGGTGGTCTATCTGGCACCGAACCCTTTGTCGGGCTTGGCGGCAAATTCGTATTCGGTGCCGAGCGTGGGGCGACATTCGAACAACGCGGCTTTACGCGGGTTTTCCCCGGTCTTTAAGGGGCTGCCCAAATCAAAGAAGTAAAAAGGCTGGAATCCATGGGTTCCAGCCTTTTTTATTGTTGGCTAAGTGCCTCACATGCTGTCCCCGTGTCTTGTGAAAAACGACGTGGCACGTTATCGCTGGATAGGAAAATCGTGCCACGGGGGACACGATCAGATCGATGCGGGGAATTCTGAATTGAAGATCGGAACACCAAAAGAGATTTTTGAGGGCGAAGCCCGGGTTGCAATGACGCCAGACTCAGCGCAGCAACTGCAAAAGCTGGGTCATGAGTGTGTGATCGAGGCGGGCGCGGGTGCTGCGGCAGGGTTCGATGATGCGTCCTACAAGGCGGCGGGCGTTGAGGTTGTGAAAACTGCGGCGGCCCTTTGGAAAGCCGCTGATGTGGTTGCCAAGGTTCGCGCGCCGGATGCCGCAGAAATGAAAAGACTTCGCGAGGGACAGACGCTGATCTCGTTCTTCAGCCCTGTCGCCAATGAAAAAGAGATGAAGCAGGCTGCCGACAAAGGTGTCACCGTGGTTGCGATGGAGATGATCCCCCGTATCAGCCGGGCCCAGAAGATGGACGCGCTTAGCTCCATGGCGAATATCGCGGGCTACCGGGCTGTGATCGAGGCGGGCAATAACTTTGGTCGTTTCTTTACCGGGCAAATCACTGCGGCGGGTAAAATGCCGCCCGCAAAAGTGCTTGTCGTGGGCGGCGGCGTCGCTGGTTTGGCTGCGATCGGCACATCGACATCGCTTGGTGCCATCACACTGGCGTTTGACGTGCGCCCCGAAGTGGCCGAGCAGGTTGAATCGATGGGTGCCGAATTTGTGTACCTCGATTTTGAAGAAGAACAGGCAGATGGCTCCGCTTCTGGTGGGTATGCTTCGGTGTCGTCCCCCGAATTCCGCGAGGCACAGCTTGCCAAGTTCCGCGAATTGGCCCCTGAAGTTGATATTGTCATCACAACGGCGCTGATCCCGAACCGCGAAGCGCCTGAATTGTGGACCGAAGATATGGTTGCGGCGATGAAGCCGGGATCGGTGATCGTCGATCTGGCGGCGGAAAAGGGCGGCAACTGTAAGCTGACCGTGATGGACGAAAAGATCGTCACCAAGAACGGCGTGACGATCATCGGCTATACGGACTTCCCCAGCCGGATGGCGGCGCAGGCTTCGACGCTTTATGCCACCAACATCCGCCATCTGATGACCGATCTTACGCCGGAAAAAGACGGTGTGATCAATCACAACATGGAAGACGACGTGATCCGGGGTGCGACCATTGCGCATGACAATGCCGTCACATTCCCGCCGCCGCCCCCAAAGGTGGCGGCCATCGCAGCCCAGCCGAAAAAACCCGCCGCCAAAGAGATGACGCCGGATGAAAAGAAAGCGGCAGAGACGGCAGCGTTCAAGGCGGCAACCAAATCTCAGGTCACTTTGCTGGCCGTTGGCGGTGCTGTGATGCTGTTGATCGGTGCCTTCGCACCGGCCAGCTTTATGCAACACTTTATCGTGTTTGCGCTGGCCTGTTTCATCGGCTTTCAAGTGATCTGGAACGTCAGCCATGCGCTGCACACTCCGCTTATGGCGGTGACAAACGCCATTTCCGGCATCGTGATCATTGGTGCGTTGTTGCAGGTGGGGTCTGGCAGTTTCCTGGTGATCCTGCTCAGTTTCATCTCGATCCTGATTGCATCTATCAACGTGGTGGGCGGGTTCCTCGTCACGCGTCGGATGCTTGCCATGTTCCAGAAATCTTAAGGGGGTAGGGTTCCATGTTCTCACTCGGAATTACATCTGCCGCCTATATCGCGGCATCGGTACTTTTCATTCTCAGCCTTGGTGGGTTGAGCAATCAAGAAAGCGCCAAGCGCGCTGTTTGGTACGGCATCGTCGGCATGGGTGTAGCGATCTTTGCCACGGTCTTTGGCCCCGGTGTCAGCAACGTTCTGCTGATCCTCATCGCCATCGCTGCGGGCGGCTATGCCGGTCACTATGTGGCAGGCCGCGTGCAAATGACAGATATGCCACAGCTGGTGGCGGCGCTGCATTCCTTCGTGGGCCTCGCGGCGGTCTTTATCGGCTTGAATGCTGATCTGATGCTGGGCTCTGTGGTGGCGATGCGCGACAGCGGCTTGTCGATCTATGACGCGGATCTCACGGGCTTTGGTGAAAAGCTCTGGAAAAAGGATGCAGTGGAAATTGCGATCCTCAAAGTTGAAGTGTTCCTGGGCATCTTTATTGGTGCAGTGACCTTCACAGGGTCGGTCATTGCCTTTGGCAAACTGGCGGGCAAGGTCGATGGGAAACCAACGCAACTGCCGGGCGGTCACATGCTCAATGCCGCAGCCTTGATCGTCGCGCTGATCCTGGGCGTGATGTACTTTAACGGTTCTGGCATCTGGACGATGGTGCTGGTCACGTTGATTGCCGGTTTTATCGGCTGGCATCTGATCCTTGGTATTGGTGGCGCGGACATGCCCGTCGTCGTCTCGATGCTCAACAGCTATTCAGGCTGGGCGGCGGCGGCGATTGGTTTCACGCTTGGCAACGATTTGCTGATTGTTACCGGTGCGCTGGTTGGCTCGTCTGGTGCGATCCTCAGCTACATCATGTGCAAGGCGATGAACCGCAAGTTCATCAACGTGATCCTTGGCGGCTTTGGCGGGACAAAAGGCCCGCAGATGGAAGTCGAAGGGGAACAGATCGCCATCGAAGCGGATGGTGTCGCTGCAGCGTTGAACGATGCTGAATCGGTTATCATCATTCCGGGTTACGGCATGGCGGTGGCGCAGGCGCAGCAGGCGGTCAGCGAGTTGGTCAAGAAACTGCGTGCACGGGGCAAAAATGTGCGGTTCGCCATTCACCCCGTTGCCGGGCGTCTTCCCGGTCACATGAACGTGCTCTTGGCCGAGGCAAAGGTACCTTATGACATCGTGATGGAAATGGACGAGATCAACGATGATTTCCCCAAGACGGACGTTGCCATTGTGATCGGTTCCAACGACATCGTGAACCCGGCCGCACAGGACGATCCCAACAGCCCCATTGCCGGTATGCCGGTGCTGGAATGCTGGAAGGCTAAAACGGTTTTCGTGTCCAAACGCGGGCAGGGGACGGGCTATTCAGGGATCGAAAACCCGCTGTTCTTCAAAGAGAACACACGGATGTTTTACGGCGATGCCAAGGCCAGCCTTGATAAGCTGATCCCGCTGATCGACTGAAGAATGCGGCGGACCGCGGGTCCGTCGTGTTTGAGTCAGGGAAAAGGTGGGCCTTTCGAGGTCCACCTTTTTTCAGTTTAACCGGGCAAGGCGCGACGTGGCACATCAACAAGCCAGGATTCCAGCGCCAGCAGCCCGGTCGCTCGCGTCGCAACAAGGCCACCCCAGGACCCAAGCACATTGGCAACCACCGCAGCCCCCACAATCCCAGGATAGCCAAACGTCAACGCGCCAATCCACGCCAAAGGCAGATAGAGCACAAAGATGCGCCCCAGGCTGAGCGACATGGACCACAGCGCCTTGTCGCGTGCATTCATCGCCGCATTGGCAGTGATCACAATGCCGTAGCCAAACAAAGACAAACCAACATAGCGCAGGTAGGTGGCGGCATAGGACGCGTCCTCTGCGCTGGCGGCGATCAGGTTTGCAAGGGGCGTGGCGAAAAGACCCAGTACCACAGCCACAAGGGCCCCGTACCCAAGACAGAACCAAAACGTATGGCCAACGCCTTTTTGCGCGCGGTCCTTGGCATCTGCCCCCCAGTTCTGTCCAACCACTGGACCGATGCCAGCGGATAACGCCAAGAGCGGCACGATGGCCATGGATTGGACCCGCGTTGCGGCACCAAAGCCTGCCACGGCGGTTTCTCCTATGGTCGCAACGGCGGCCGTCACAAGCGCCATGCCGGCGGGATTGATCGCGTTGGAAAAGGCAGCGGGCAGGCCGACATTCAGGATATTCCGGGCGGATGCAACCGCCCCATCCAGCAGCTTGCCACACCAGCCAAGCAGGCCGCGCCGCCAGGCGATCCATAGGGCAAGGGCAACAGCAATAATGCGCCCAATCAATGTGGCGATCGCAGCCCCCAGAACGCCCAGCTCCGGCAACCCCCAAAGCCCAAAGATCAACAAGGGGTTCAGGCCAACGTTGACCACCGCCGCAAGCACCATGATCCAGGCGGATGTAATGCTGTCTCCGTGTGCGCGAAAGACTGCATTGGTGATCATCATTGTCACCAGAAAAGGAAAGCTCAGTGCCCAGAACGGCATGTATTCAGCAATCTTGCCGCTGACCTCTTCACCCGCACCCAAAGCGTAGAAAATCCAAGGATAGCAAAGCGAAACCAACCCTGCCGCCAGCAGAGACAGGCCAAGCCCAAGGCCAATACCATGCAATCCCAAACGGCGCGTGTCCTCGTCACTGTCGCCGCGCCCGACCCCTTGGCTAAGCGCGGCATTGGCACCGGCACTTAACCCGATTGACAGGGAGGTGATGGCCGTTGTGACCGGATAGATAAACCCGACTGCGGCAAGGGCGGTGCCGCCAATCTGGCCCAGAAAAACCGCATCCGCCAACCCGACACTCAGCACCGCAAAAATCCCAAAACTCATGGGCGCGGACATCGCCGCTAGGGCGCGCCACACAGGTCCTTGGGTCAAATCACGACTTTTATCTTGATCAGCGTCATCGTTTTTCGGGTCAGACAAGGCGGTATCCTTTCGCACTCAACAGCGTCTTGATCTAGGCCGCAGTGTGTGGCTGGCCAGTAGGATGGTCGCGCGCATGTGTCTCAGTATGCAGATGTACACCGCAATATCCTGAAATATATGGATTTTTATCTATTCAATCCCGATAAAATGCGTATGTTGGCCCGCAAATTGAAGCTGCTTAACGGACAGGTGATATGGTCCCGATCAAAGATTATCCGCACCGCTATGCCCTGACGGGTGAATTGCATGCGCGCCCGTTTCCAGCGCTCAATGCACCTTCGACGGCGGTGTTCCTGTCCGTCAAACAGCCTCATGATGCTGCGGCCCGTGACAAGTCGCTTGACCTCGCACATCTGAGCCAGCTGCTGGAGCATTATGGTGCGCCGCTGCCCGACCCCGCAGCGACCCATTATTACGGGGAGATGGGGAAATACTGGCTGAAATGGGAACAACACACTGAATTTGTGACCTACACCGTCTTTCTTGAAGGGGTCAGCGACCGCGCTTTTGATCCCGGCGCGTTTGAGGTGTTTCCCGATTATTGGCTCGAAGCCGCACCGGGCGGGCGGATCACCTCGGCACTGCTGCGGCTGATGCCGATGCCGCATGACGAAGGCGCAATCGCGGATCATCTGTCCGACTGGTTTGTGCCTGAGAGCCTTGCAGTGGCGTCTGTCCTGGACCGCGCTGCAGTGGTGGCGAGCGACTTTCGCATCGATTCTGCCGGGCATTTGCGGATTGCAGTGTTTGTAGACCCCTCCACCGGCAGCCGCAGGACCGGGCGCATCGTGCAGCGGCTATGTGAGATTGAAACGTATAAATCCGCTTCGATGCTTGGTTTTGAGATGGTGCGCGGCATGGGACCGCAGCTTAGCCTGCTGGATGCAAAGCTGACGGATCTGATGGCCCAGATGCGCGGGTCTTCGGCGCTGGCCGAAGATACGCTTCACGCATTGTTGGATATCTCGGTCGAACTGGAAACGCTGGCGGTGAAATCTGCGTTTCGATTTGGCGCAACAGGGGCCTATCAGGCAATTGTCAATCAACGCATTCAGGTGCTGCGCGAAGAACGGTTTATGGGGCGACAGGGCTTTGGCGAATTCATGATGCGCCGCTATGAGCCTGCGATGCGCACCGTCGCGTCCACGGATACCCGGCTGCAATCCATGTCAGCCCGCGCGATCCGGGCCAGCGAGCTGTTGCGGACCCGCGTCGATGTCGAACGGTCTGCACAAAATCAGGCGATCCTTGCCAGCATGGACAAACGCGCAGACCTGCAATTGCGGCTGCAACACACCGTTGAGGGGCTGTCGGTGGTTGCCATCAGCTATTACGCGGTGTCGCTGGTGGGGTATCTGGCCTACCCGCTGGTCGAGGTCTTTGGGGTCAGCAAAGGCATGCTGACCGCGATGATCACATTGCCGGTTGTTGCGGGCGTGTGGTGGAGCCTGCGCCGCCTTCGGAAAAAGATCGGCTGAGCAGCACGTTCATCAAAACCGCACCCGCCGCAATCATGACAATCGTAAAGATCGCAGCAACAGAAAGGGTCGGCACGCCTGACAGGCCCGCTCCCAGCGTGCATCCGCCGGCCAGCACGCCGCCCACACCCATCATGCCCGCACCCGCCATATAGCGTCCGGTCTGGCGGGCCGAGGTAAAGCTTTGCCATTCAAAGCCGCCAAAGATCAGGCTGGCCGCCAGCGCACCGACAAACACGCCACCCAAAAGCCCGGTGCCGAACCCGGCCGGGATTGCGCTGCTTGCGATGCTCCAAAAGAGTGTCTCGGCACCGGGTGATGTGAACGACAGGCTTTCCATCGCGATCGGATCAAAATCATCAAAGAGCACAAAGCCGGTTCCGACCCAGGCAAGCGGGACCAATAGACCAATGAGGGCCGCCAAAAGAAGGGATCCCGCCTTGTTGCCAGACCGTAATGCAAATGCAATTGCAGTGATCGCAATCAGGCCCGCCCAAAACAACGCCCCGCCGGGCAGGGCGGCAAGGCTCACGATATCACCGATGTCGATGGTCACGCTGCCCACCGCGACACGCAGAGGGGCCAGAATGCCCTTCAGGGTCATATGCGCCACCACAGCAAAGACCAGCACCACCAGCCCCGCACGCAGGTTGCCTGACCCGGTCAGCACGCTGAGCCGGGAAATACAGCCGCGTGTCAGCACCATACCTGCGCCAAACAAAAGCCCACCAAGGGCGATCGCCAGCACCGGCAGGTCCGACACCATGAAACGATGATCGGCAAAGGTGATCCACCCTGCAAGAACAGCCGCCTGGGTGCCAAGCACCGCGACTGCCAGGGCGGTCAGCCACACGCCTGCGGCTGCACGACGATCATCGCCAACAAGGGCACGGCGAAAACAGAATTGGGTGCGCTGGGCAAGCAGACCGAAAGCGGTGCCAATCACCAGTGCCAAGAGCACAGAAGCTTGCCGGGTCGTGACGTCTTCAAATCCAAATGACTCAAACATCGGAAAAATCCTCAAAAGCAGAATTATTTCCCAGATGAAGCCTTGCTCACGCGTAATCAAGTGCGTTTGAATATGTTGATCCAAAGCCCAGCAGAACAATATTCCAAAATTCTGACGGATCCGGACTAAAGTTCATTGTTCTTCAAATACACAAAATGCATCACCCGCAAAGGGCGATGCATTTGCTATTGTGGTTCTTATTTTACTCAGCGGCCTCTGATCCGTGGATCAAGCGCATCACGCAGCCCGTCGCCAAGGTAATTCACACTCAGCACCGTCAGCGAAATCGCAATACCGGGAAGCAGCACGCGCTCAGGAAACTCCTGCATCCGCTGAACCGCATCGGCCAACAGCTTGCCCCATGTGGGATAATCGGACGGGAAACCGACACCCAAAAAGCTCAACGCGCTTTCCGTGATGATCGCGGTTGCCAGACCCAAAGTGGCCGAGACCATGATTGGTGAGATCACATTGGGCAGCAAATGTCTGCGAATGATCTTGCCCGGCGTCGTACCGATGGACCGCGCCGCAAGGATGAATTCGCGTTCCTTGAGCGCCAGAATGTCACCGCGCACAATCCGCGCGGTCTGCATCCAGGACGTCAGACCTATGACCGAGACGATCAGAATAAACATCCCGCCTTCCGGTCCAAAGCTCGCGTTCAGCGGTTGACGGAACAAGGTAACGGCCAGCAGAACCAACGGCAGAATGGGCAGCGACAGCACCAGATCGGTAAAGCGCATCAGCCAGAAATCTATGCGCTTGAAATATCCTGCAACGACCCCGATGGCCGTACCGATGAGCAATGCCAAAATCATCGCCAGCCAGCCAACCGCCATGGACACACGTCCCCCGGCAATCATCTGGGCCATGATGTCGCGGCCCAGCTGGTCTGTGCCAAAGGGATGCGCCCAACCGGCTTTGGCCTCGCTGTCAAAGAGCAACTGATAAACGGGCCGCCAGTTCTTGTTGCGGATGTCCAACCCCTTGGGGTCTACATCCCAAAGCCAGGGGCCAAAGATCACCGCGCAGGTGATGAACAACAAAAAGCCGCCGCCAAACAACGCACCTTTGTGTTTGCGAAATTGATCCCAGACATCGCGCCACTGGCTACGCGGCGGCTTTTGCGGCTCTTTGTCTTGCAGCGCGCCGAATGTTTCCAGATCGGCTTCGATGGGGCTGGCAGGGATTGCTTGCTCAGTCATAGCGGATCCTCGGATCAAGCAGTCCGTAAAGCACGTCTGCGATAAGGTTGAAGAGCACGATCAGGATCGCAAAGATAAAGGTCAGGGTCATGACCATCGGCAGGTCATTGGCAAAAAGTGCGGTGAGCAGCAGTTGCCCGATACCGTTCACCTTGAACACGTTCTCGGTGATGATCGCACCGCCAAAGATCGCAGGCATGCCAAGTGCAATCACGGTGACGACGGGGATCATTGAGTTGCGCAGAACATGCACCATGACCACCACGCTTTCGCTCAAACCCTTGGCGCGGGCGGTGCGCACATAATCCTGATTGAGGTTGTCCAGCATCGCACCGCGCATGTAGCGGCTGATCTGTGCGGTCGTTTGCAGGGCCAAGACCATCACCGGCATGATCATCTGATAGATTTGCACTTTGAACGACGCCCAGTCTTTGACGACGTGGGTGGTGTCATAGATCGACGGCAACCAGCCAAAATAAACCGAAAAGATCACGATGAGAAGGGGGCCTGTAAAGAACGGCGGGATCGAAAAGCCGACCATGGTGACAAATGTCCCGGCCTGATCAAACAGCGAATAATGCCGATAAGCGGAATAGATCCCGATGGGGATCGCGATCACGATGCCGACAACATAGCTCAGGCCGACAACCCACAGGGTCTGCGGCATCCGCTGGACCACGATATCCATGACAGGCGAACGGGTCTGCCAGCTGATCACACGCAACTGACCTTCGGAAAATGACGTGTTGGGCAACCAGCCAAACAGGGTGGTCTTGTTGGTCAGCCAGTCGATGAACACCATCGGTTCAATCCAGAAGAACTGGATAAGCCATTTGTAATACTGGATGTACCACGCCTGACCCAGACCAAGCGCCTCGCGCATCTTCTGTTTGACCTCTGGCGGTACGGTCAACGGGACCTGCGCCATCGGATCGCCGGGGGCAAGCTGGAGCAGGCCAAAAATGATGAAACTGATGAACAAAAGCGTCGGGATTGAAAGTAGTAAACGTCGGATGGTGAAGGTCAACATCGGGCGGCGCCTTTGCAGATCGGTCTTGAGGGAATGCAGGGCGGAGTTTTATCCCCGCCCTGCGAAGAAAAAGGGTTGGCGGGTTTGCACCCGCCGTTCCCAATCACTTTTTGCGGTACCAGTCAGCCACATTCCACAGCTCAGAGTCCCAGGTGTTCAGGATCACACCACCAAGGGTGTTTGATGCTGCAGAGACACGACCACGGTCAACCAATGGGACAATTGTCATTGTCTCTTTGGTGATGATCTCGTTCAAGCGCTTTGAGATCTCTCCGCGCTTGTCGAGTTCACCAGTGCGCGACAATTCGTCGAGCAGGGTATCGTACTCTTCGTTGCAGAAGCGGTTGATGTTCTCACCCTGCCACTGGCTCGAAGGCTTGGGCTCGTTGCCGCAACGGTAGGCCGACAGATATGCCTGCGGGTCCGTGCCGTCAAAGTTGTTGGCGTACATTTCCACGTCCGCATAGAACTTCTGGAATGTGTCAGGCGACCCTGGGTCACCGCCAAAGAACACAGACGCGTCCAGATTGCGCAACTCGACTTCGACGCCGATCTGGTTCCACCAGTCTTTGATCAACGCCTGGAAATCCTGGCGCACAGCGTTGGTGGATGTCTGGTACAAGATCGATAGTTTCACGCCGTCTTTGTCACGCACGCCATCACCATCGCTGTCAACCCAGCCGGCCTCGTCCAGCAGCGCCTTGGCACCGTCAAGATCCTGCGTCAGACATTCTGTGTTGTCAGAGGCATAAAGCGCAGGGGCAGGCACGAGGTTACAGGTCGGACGACCGGCCTGACCATAGCCCACTTCAACCAGCAATTCACGGTCGATCGCCATTGAAAGCGCTTTGCGCACGTTGAAGTCGCTCAGGAACGGGTGCGGGTGTGCAACCGTTGACCGCTCGCCTTCTGGCAGATCAGGAGATGGGTTTGTGAGGTTCATCTCAAGACGCTCAACCAATGTCCCGAAAGCCGAGATTGGTGTGCCTTTGCCCGCTTCGGCCATTTTGGCCAGAACGTCCGGTGCAAGCTGCATGTTCCAGGCATAATCGTATTCGCCTGTTTCCATGACCGCACGACCGGCCGCAACCGCGTCACCACCACCTTTGAAGGTCAGCGATGCAAAGGCGGGTTTGCCTTCGTGGCGGAAGTTTTCGTTGGCTGCCATCGTGATCACGTCATTTGGACGGAATTCGGTGACCGTGAACGGACCTGTGCCAATTGGGTTAAAGTTTGCTTCGGTACATTCAGGAGCTTTCGCGCCCAGACAATCCGCGAATTGTGCCTTTTGAAGGATTGGCGACTGGCCACCCATGAAGGGGCCATAGGGATTCGGCTTGGGCTCAGAGAAGGTCACTGTGACGGTGCGGTCATCAACCGCTTCAACGCCAGAAACGCCATCGAATTTGGACGCCTGTGCACAGCCACCTTCGGGGTGCATGCAGTATTCCGCCGTAAAGACGAGGTCAGCAGAGGTCACTGGGGTGCCGTCTGACCATTCCATGCCTTCAGCGATTTTCCAGGTGATGGATGTCAGGTCTTCGCTGACGCCACCGTTTTCAACGGTCGGGATCTCTTCGGCAAGATAGGGCACCAAAGCACCGGTTTCGTCATAGCGGCCCATCGGTTCCAGGACCAGCGATGCTGATTCCAGATCTTTTGTACCACCGGACAGATAGGGGTTCAGGATCGATGGCGCTTGCCAATAGATGATCTTGACCTCGCCGTCGCGCCCGCGTTCGCCTTCATGGCCATCCGCAAGGGCGAAAGGCGCAAATGCAGTAGATGCAATAGCGCCCATCAGTAGGGTTCTCATTTTCATAACTCACTCCTTGTTGGACACATTTATGGTGTCACGTTATTGGGGCAGGTTTGTTCCCGCCGGTTTATGATCGTTCCGGGGTTGTGCAAAGAACAACAGGTAACTTCGCGTTATCGTGCGGAATTTGTTGCTTTCTGCCAATGCTTCCCCAAAGCGCATGCGCACATCGAAACAGGTTTGGACAAAAAAGCAACCCTTGTAGCGCCCCCTGACCGGCAAAATGTTCAGTTCGTAACTTTGGGCTGCCAGATTATGTGGTGTTTGACTTGTTTGGTGAATTGGCCTTAGCGTCACGAGAAACGCATTCCAAATAATTGCGATAGGGGAAAAGATGCTGGATCACGCAAACGCGGCACCGATCGCCCAGATTAGAGAGCTCAGAGTAGAGTTTCAGACCAAAGATGGTCCGGTGGTGGGCGTCGAACACGTCAGTTTTGATGTGCGGTCGGGCGAAACCGTCTGTGTGGTCGGCGAATCAGGTTCAGGCAAATCTGTCTCTTCGCTGTCACTGATGCGCCTTGTTGAATATGGGGGTGGCGAAATTGCGGGCGGTCGCCTGCTTTTTGATCGGCTGGAGGGCGGTGAGATTGATCTGGCAAAAACAGATCAGGACGTGATGCGCCACATTCGCGGCAATGAGATCGGGATGATCTTTCAGGAACCGATGACCGCGCTCAATCCGGTTTTTACCGTTGGCAAACAACTCACTGAAGGGCTGCGCCTGCATAAGGGAATGAACAAGGCGCAGGCCGAAGAACGGGCACTGGCGTTGATGAAGCAGGTGCGTATCCCGGAGCCAGAGGCGCGTCTCAAACAATATCCGCATGAGCTTTCTGGCGGCATGCGCCAGCGTGTGGTGATTGCAATGGCCCTGGCCTGTGAGCCGCGTCTGTTGATCGCGGATGAACCGACCACCGCGCTTGATGTGACGATTCAGGCCGAAATCCTGGCGCTGATGGATCGGCTGAAGCGCGAAACCGGAACTGCGGTCATGTTCATCACGCATGACATGGCGGTTGTTGCCCAGATGGCGGACCGGGTTGTTGTCATGTTCCGTGGCAAAAAGGTCGAAGAGGGCACCGTCGAAGAGATATTCGAGAACCCGCAGCATCCCTATACCAAAGCTTTGTTGGCGGCGGTGCCGAAATTGGGCGAGATGACCGGCAAACCGTACCCGGAGCCGATGAAGCTTTTGGGGACCAAGGACAAGGAAATCGTGCCGATCAAAGGGACCGACGAGGTGCTGCTGACGGTCAAAAACCTCACCACGCGGTTCCCGGTCAAAGGCGGATTTCTGCGCCAAACGGTTGCAAATGTGCATGCGGTTGAGGACTTGTCGTTTTCGATCAATAAGGGTCAGACGTTGAGCCTTGTCGGCGAAAGCGGGTGCGGTAAATCCACTGCCGGCCGGTCTATATTACGGCTGGTTGAACCGATGACCGGCGAGATCAATCTGGCCGGCAAAGACATCATGGCATTGAATTCTCACGACCTGCGCACCGCGCGGCTGGACATGCAGATGATCTTTCAGGATCCCTTTGCGTCTCTCAACCCGCAAATGCAGCTGAGCGATCAGGTCGCCGAACCGATCCATAATTTCAATACATTAACGGGCTCGGCAGTTACAGAACGGGTTGAAATGCTGTTTGACCGTGTAGAATTGCCGCGCAGTTTCATGCGGCGTTTTCCACACGAATTGTCGGGCGGTCAACGCCAACGGGTGGCCATCGCCCGCGCATTGGCGCTTAACCCCAAGCTGATCATCGCAGATGAAGCGGTGTCCGCACTTGATGTGTCGGTACAGGCGCAGGTGCTGAACCTGATGCTGGAATTGCAGCAGGAAATGGAACTGTCGTTCCTGTTCATCAGCCATGACATGGCCGTGGTTGAACGGGTCAGCCATCAGGTGGGCGTGATGTATCTGGGCCGGATTGTGGAACTGGGCCCTCGTGGCCGGGTGTTCGAGAATCCGCAACATCCCTATACGCAGGCCTTGATGAAAGCGGTTCCCATCGCCGATCCCCGCAAGCGCAAAGATGAAAAAGACTTGAATTTCAAGCCGATACCGTCACCCATTCATCCGACAAGCTATGTTGCGGAACCATCGGTTTACGACGAAGTAGAAAAAGGTCATTTCGTGTTGACCACTGACAGCGGCTACTGAAGAGCGGCATTCAAAGGACAGCTACAATGGCAGAACGCATGACCCCCTTTGCGTTGATGGAAAAGTTGATCAGCTTTCCCACAGTCAGCCGTGATACCAACATCCCGCTGATTGACTGGGTTGCCGGTTATCTGGACGGTCACGGGATCGAAAGCCACCGCTACATCGATCCAGAACAGCCCAAACATGCACTTTTTGCCCATGTTGGCCCATGGGAAGAAGGCGCAATTGTACTTTCCGGTCACACGGATGTGGTGCCTGTTGACGGCCAGCCATGGGACACTGACCCGTTCAGCGTGGTTGAAAAGAATGGCAAGTACTACGGGCGGGGCACCTGTGACATGAAAGGGTTCGACGCGCTGGCTCTTTGGGCGCTGGTTGAGGCGCATCATGCGGGGGTGAAACGTCCACTGCAAATCGCGCTCAGCTTTGATGAGGAAGTCGGATGTACCGGCGCGCCGCCGATGATCAAAGCCATGCAGCCGGTTTTGCCCAAAGGGTCGGCGGTGATTGTCGGTGAGCCGTCAACCATGCAGGCTGTGACCGGGCATAAGGGGGGTACCGGTTTCAACACCCATGTGGTTGGGTTCGAGGTTCATTCATCACTGTTGCACACCGGCGTCAACGCGATCATGGCGGGGGCCAAGCTGATTGAATGGGCCAACGAGATGAACACCGAAAACATGGGCCGCAAACCAAGCGCGCTGGCGGCGATGTTCGATCCGCCCTTCACCACCGTGCATGTCGGTATGATTGAGGGTGGCACGGCGCATAACATCACCGCCAAGGATTGCTTTTTCGCGATGGATTTCCGCGTGGTGCCGGGCGAAAACAAGGATGCCTGGGGCACCGCCTATCTCAAGAAGGTGCGTGAGGTCGAAAAGCAGATGCAAAAGGTGGTGGCAGATACCCGCATCGAGGTGACGCCGCGCTTTGATGTTCCCGCTTTGGAGCCCGAAGAAGACGGTGAGGCGGAAACGCTGGTCCGCCAGATCACAGGTGACAATGCCAGCCATAAGGTCAGCTATGGCACCGAGGCCGGGCAGTTTCAGGAGGCGGGGTATAGTGCGGTCATTTGTGGGCCCGGTGACATCGCGCAGGCCCACCAGCCCAACGAATTCATCGAAGTGGCGCAGTTCAATGCGGGCCATGATTTCATGCGCAAACTGGTGGCGCGGTTGCAAAGCTGACCTCGGGGTGGGCGATGCGCCCGTCTTGGTTGGCACAGAACGCAAGGGGCGCGCGCCGGCTGAACTTTGCCCAGAAAGCCCAAGTCAAATGACCCCGTTTCCCTTCAACGCTGCGACCCCCGTAACGTATCCGGGTCCAGCCCCGGACCGGGCTGACGTCGTTGTCATCGGCGGCGGGATCATTGGTGTTTGTACGGCACTTTTCCTGGCGCGCGGCGGTCACAGCGTTGCGTTGCTTGAAAAAGGCCGCATCGCAGCTGAACAATCTTCGCGCAATTGGGGTTGGATCCGGCAGCAAGGCCGGGACCCCGATGAAATCCCGATCATGATGGAGGCGCTGCAGTTGTGGCGCGCATTGGCGGGCGAGACCAATATCGACATAGGATTGCGTCAGCAGGGCGTGACCTATCTGGCAAAAGATGCCCGCGCGCTGGACCGTTACGAGGCGTGGTTGCCCCATGCGCGCGCCCATGGGATCAACAGCCGTATTTTGTCATCCAGTGAAACGGCGGCGATGTTTCCGGACTGCGCACAGCGCTTTGCAGGGGCGTTGACGACGCCTTCCGATATGCAGGCTGAACCCACACTTGCGGTGCCAGCCTTGGCCGCGATTGCCGCGCGGGCCAGCGTTGCGATTGTCGAGAATTGCGCCGTGCGGATGCTGGACATTGCCGCTGGCCGGGTTGCGGGGGTGATCACGGAGAATGGCCGCATCAGCACGACCCAGGTTGTATTGGCGGGCGGGGCGTGGTCATCGCTGTTTCTGCGCAACCATGGCGTGGCGTTGCCGCAACTTTCGGTGCGCGAAAATGTGGCGGCGACAGGCCCCTTGCCTGATATTCATGCCGGTGCTGCGGCTAACCAAAAAGTGGCGTTTCGCCGCCGCAAAGACGGTGGATACACATTGGCCCGCCGGGGCGCATCAGATTTATTTGTCGGGCCGGATGCGTTCCGCAGTTTACCCAAATACCTTACACAACTGCGTGCGGATCCCTTTGGTCAGCGGTTGCTGCCCGCAGCGCCAAGGGGTTTTCCGGATGCCTGGACGACACGCCGGCACTGGACCGGTGATGAGCGTACCCCGTTTGAGGACATGCGGATCCTTGATCCGGCACCAAACATGCGTGAAATCAACCATTTGTCAGGTGATTTTGCCGAAATGTTTCCGGCGCTGCCTCCTGTTACGATCAAATCTGTTTGGGCGGGTATGATCGACACAATGCCCGATATCGTTCCCGTGGTGGATGTTTGTGCGCAATTGCCGGGTCTGACCATTGGCATGGGGATGTCCGGTCACGGGTTTGGCATCGGTCCGGCGATGGGGCGGGTGCTGGCGGCTCTGGTCACTGGTGACGCGGTAGGGCATGATCTGAGCAGATTGCGTGCCACCCGATTCACCGACGGCAGCGCGATGCGGCTGGGGCCGAACGTCTGACCCCGCCGAACAGGGGAAAGCGACATGCCAATCAAGAACCGATTTGCTGAAACGCACGCCGAGATTACCGGGTGGCGCAGGCATCTGCACCAATATCCCGAGTTGCTGTTTGACGTGCATGAAACCGCAAAATTCGTTGAGCAGAAGCTGCGTGAATTTGGCATAACCGATATCACCACCGGCATTGGCCGTACGGGCGTTGTTGCGGTGATCGAAGGCAAGACCAACACATCCGGGCGCACCATCGGTCTGCGCGCGGACATGGATGCGCTGCCAATCCATGAGGCGACAGGCCTTGAATACGCGTCAAAAATACCGGGCAAAATGCATGCCTGCGGTCATGACGGGCACACGGCAATGTTGTTGGGGGCCGCCCAGTATCTGGCTGAGACGCGAAATTTCGATGGCCGCTGCGTCTTGATTTTTCAGCCCGCCGAAGAAGGCGGCGGTGGGGGCAATGAGATGGTCAAAGATGGCCTGATGGACCGCTGGGACATTCACGAAGTGTACAGCATCCACAATATGCCGGACCACCCCGTGGGCGAGTTTGCAATTCGCCCCGGTGCCTTGCTGGCCGCCACAGATCAGTTTGACATTGTGATTGAGGGGCAGGGCGGCCATGCCGCTGCACCTCACGAGGCGATTGATGCCAATCTGGCGGCAGCGCATGTGCTTGTTGCGTTGCAATCTATTGCCAGCCGCAATGTGGACCCGATCAAGCAGGTGGTTGTGTCGGTATCCACCCTGCGCAGCGATACCGATAGCTATAATGTGTTGCCGCAGCAGGTGATCTTGCGCGGCACCGTGCGCACGCTGGCCGATGACATTCGTGCTTTGACCGAAGAAAGGTTGCGTGCCGTGGTGACCCACACGGCGGCGGCCTATCAATGCACGGCTGAGATCACCTATCACGGTGGCTATCCGGTGACGGTGAACCACGAAGAGAATACGGTTTTTGCTGCCGATGCCGCCGAAAGCATCACGCCCGGTGTCTGGCGCGATACGCCGCCGATCATGGCGGGCGAGGATTTTTCCTATATGCTCAATGCGCGCCCGGGTGCCTATATCATGATCGGCAACGGTGATGGGCCAACGGTGCATCACCCCAAGTATGATTTCAACGACGATGCCATTCCGGCGGGCTGTTCCTGGTTTGCCGAAATGGTCGAAACGCGGCTGCCTGCGGCCTGACAACACCGGTGGGCGATATGCCCATCTCAAACCGACCCAAGTAGGGGGGCGCATCGCCCGCCGCGCTGACAAAAAAGGACGACCTCAATGCCCGTAAAGAACCGTTTCGCAGAATTGCATGACGACATCACCGCATGGCGGCGTGACCTGCATGAACACCCTGAGATCCTGTTTGAAACCCACCGGACCTCGGCCACGGTCGCCGAAAAGTTGCGCGCCTTTGGCTGTGACGAGGTTGTTGAAGGGATCGGGCGCACCGGCGTTGTGGGGGTGATCAAAGGCAAGGATACCAAATCGGGCAAGGTCATCGGGCTGCGCGCCGATATGGATGCGTTGCCGATCCATGAACAGACAGGGGTTGAATACGCCTCAAAAACGCCGAATGCGATGCATGCCTGCGGCCATGATGGCCATACGGCGATGCTGCTTGGGGCGGCGCAATATCTGGCTGAAACCCGAAACTTTGACGGCACTGCCGTGGTCATCTTTCAGCCCGCCGAAGAGGGCGGCGGCGGCGGTCTTGAGATGTGCAAAGACGGGATGATGGACCGCTGGGGCATTCAGGAAGTGTACGGCATGCACAATTGGCCGGGCATGCCCACGGGGCAATTTGGCATCCGTACCGGCCCGTTCTTTGCCGCAACAGATTTACTTGAGATTGAAGTTGAAGGGCTGGGCGGGCATGCCGCCAAACCCCACGAAACCATTGATACCACAGTGGTCGCCAGCCACATCGTGACCGCGCTCCAGACCATCGTGAGCCGCAATGCCGATCCGATTGGCAATATCGTGGTGTCGATCACATCATTTGAAACCTCATCCAAGGCTTTCAACGTGATCCCGCAGCGGGTGAACATGCTGGGCACCGTGCGCACGTTGAGCAATGATCTGCGCGATCTGGCAGAAAAGCGGGTTGTCGAGATATGCGAAGGCATGGCCACCTCGTTGGGGGCCAAGGCGACCGTGACATATACCCGCAACTATCCGGTTATGGTGAACCACGATGTGCAGACCGAATTTGCCGCCGATGTGGCGCGCTCGGTCTCGGGGGACTGTGTCGAGGCACCTCTGGTGATGGGGGGCGAAGACTTTGCCTTCATGCTCGAAGAGCGTCCGGGTGCCTATATCCTTATGGGTAACGGCGACGGCGCAATGGTCCATCATCCGATGTACAACTTCAACGATGAGGCGATCCCGGCGGGGTGCAGCTGGTGGGCCGGGATTGTGGAACAGCGGATGCCGGCGTCAGGTTGAAAGGCAAGGTCGGCCTCGCGCCGCCTTAACGACCGCTCTTACTTGTCCCAAAGCGCACGATAAACAGCGCCAATGCCATCCGCTTCGGCTTTGGCGCTGAAATGGGTTTCTGCGATCTCACGGGTCTGCATGGCCTGCGCACCGGGGGTGTCGGCTGATAGCCAGTCCATTGCGGCCGCAGCCGCAGCTTCGGCGTCCAGGGGGACGATGCTGCCGGCACGTCCCTGAGCCGAAAAGCTGCGGTAATATCCGGCGTCGCTGCCGACAAAGGGCACACCTGACGCCAGCCCTTCAAGGGGGACCATACCGTAGCCTTCGTAACGCGGCAGTTGCATGACCAATGACAAGGCACGCATCAACGCTGGCAGGTCTGACGCTGGAACTTCACCTACAAACAGCAATCTATCGGCAAGGCCAGCCGCTGCCACTTTGTCTTTCAGGCCCTGCAGGAAACCTTCAAATTTGCCACCTGCGCGACCTACAACCAATGCTGTGGCACCGGGTCGTTGCGGCAACAGGCGCAGCATCGCATCAACAAAGACATCCGTGCCTTTTTCGGGGCGGATGCGGCCAACGGTGGCAATGCCATGGGTGCCGCTGTACCCTAAATCGGCCCATGCGGCAGCGCGATCCGGGGCGGGGCAGAACACGTCGGTGTCTACGCCATGCGGCACCACGGCGCGTACGTGGGGGACAAATTCGGCGGCTTTATCGGTCGTGGCAATCACCGCGTCCATCCGGGAAATCAGCCAGCGGGGATAGGCGGAATGCAACCGCTGCGCGGCAGAGGTAAAGACGATTTTGATCGGCGCACGGCGCACGTCACGCAGCCAGATGGCACTGCGCATTTCAGGGTTGCGGCGGACATGCCAGATGGCAAAGGGCTTGTCCTTGGGCGCGGTCATCGACGCCCGATGGGCATCGCTGCGGCTTAGTGGGGCAGGGCAGGCGGGCAACGGTTGTCCTACCAAAGCCATGTCATAGCGCGCGGTTTGCTGGCGCACCACATTGGCGGTCGTGGCCGAGACGCCGGTGAAATGCGGGTTGTAATTGGTAACAAAAAGCTCAGGCATCCGTATCCAACCCCAGGGCTTTGATCAGCCTCGCGGCGATACTGTCCAATATGTCGGTTTGACCATCAGCAAATTCGCGCGCGGCGGTACAGGCTTTTGTGCGCGCCGCGTCATCGGACAGCCACGCCTCCAGCTTCTCAATCAAATCATCGGCATCTGCGACCAGTTGGGCGGCACCCAAACCTTCCATCTCGGCAAAGGTTTCGGCGAAATTGGTGACGTGGATACCTGACAGGACAGCCGATCCTGATTGCGCCACTTCGTAAGGGTTATGCCCCCCGATTGGGCGCAGCGACCCGCCCAGAAAAACAACATCGCTCAGCGCATACCAGGTCCCAAGCTCGCCCAGCGTGTCGGCCAGAAACACCTGTCCGCCCGGTGCATCGCCGCGCGTTCGGCGGGTCAGGCTAAGACCTGCACCGGCAATCAGATCCGCCACTTCGTCGCCGCGTTCCGGGTGGCGGGGCACCAAGATCAGGCACAGATCGGGATGGCGCTTGAGCAAGGCCCCATGCGCCCTCAGCACCACTTCCTCTTCGCCCGGATGTGTCGAGGATGCGACCCAGACCGGGCGATGGCTCAAAGCGGCGCGCGCCTCAAACACTGCATCATGATCGATGGGCAAAGGCCCGGCCATGGATTTGAGGTTGATGCCGCGCGCCACCCGATCAGCAGGCGCGTTCAATCCCACCATGGCCCCTGCCATCGCATTATTCTGGGTCAGGATCAGGTCGAACACCTCCAGCATATAGGCGCTGAGTTTTGGCATTTTGCGCCATTGCGCCATCGAAGCCTCGGACAGGCGGGCGTTGACCATCGCCATGCGCGCACCGCTTGCATAGGTCCGGCGCAGCATTTGCGGCCACAACTCGCTTTCCACAAACACGGCCGCATCTGGCCGCCAGTGTTTGAGAAAGCGTTTGAGAGGGCCGGGCGCGTCTAGAGGGGCAAATTGATGCACCGTGCGCGGCGGCATCCGCTGTGCCACCAGACGCGCGGATGTTTCCGTGCCAGAGGTGATCAGAAAATGCGCACGCGGCAGGGCCACGCCGATGCGGGTGATCAATGCCAGCACAGACAGGCTTTCCCCCACAGATGCGGCATGAAACCAGATCAGCGGGCCACCACCCTGGCGTACTTCGGTGGCATGGCCCAATTTCTCGTGGGCGCGGGTCACAGACACGCCTGCGTCGCGCAGTTTGCGGATGCTGCTGCGCGCGGCAAATGGCACGATCAGGCTGCTGGCCATCACCCAGGCACGATAAAGAAAAGGTGCGTCCATGACGCCTTAACCGCCTGTGTGGCTCATGTGGCGGGGCATTTTCCCGTCCAGCCGCTGGCGTGAATAGTCGAAATCGTGGCCCTTGGGTTTGCGATCAATCGCGGCGCGAATGGCGTCTTTCAGCGGGGTGTCATCGTGCGGATGGTCGCGCAGAGGTGCGCGCAGATCGGCTACGTCCTCTTGACCCAGGCACATGTAAATCTCGCCTGTACAGGTAATCCGCACCCGATTGCAGCTTTCGCAGAAGTTATGGGAAAGCGGCGTGATAAAGCCAATTTTCTGGCCCGTTTCCTCAAGCCTTACATAGCGCGCCGGTCCGCCCGTGCGTTCAGCCAGATCAGTGACGGTATAATGATCGGCGTAGCGCGCACGCACATCTTTAAGCGACCAGTATTGGTCCAGCCGGTCCTCATTGCCGATATCGCCCATCGGCATCACTTCGATCCACGTCAGATCCATATCGCGCGCTGCGCACCATGCGGTGATCGTGGGCAGTTCGTCTTCGTTAAATCCTTTAAGTGCGACCGCATTGATCTTGACCCGCAGTCCGGCCTTTTGCGCCGCATCCACACCGCGCAGCACCTGCGGCAGGCGGCCCCAGCGGGTGATGTCGGCAAATTTCTGATCATCCAGCGTGTCGAGTGAGATGTTCACCCGGCGCACCCCGGCGGCATAAAGATCGTCCGCAAAGCGTTCCAGCTGACTTCCGTTGGTGGTCAGGGTCAGCTCCTTGAGGGTGCCCGCCTCAAGATGGCGCGACATGCCATCAAAGAACGTCATGATGCCGCGCCGCACCAAAGGTTCGCCCCCGGTGATGCGCAGCTTTTCCACCCCAAGATCAACGAAGTTGGTGCACAGACGGTCCAGTTCCTCAAGGGTCAGCAGCTCTTTCTTAGGCAGAAAGGTCATATTTTCCGACATGCAATAGACGCAGCGAAAATCGCAGCGGTCTGTCACAGAGACCCGCAAATAGGTGATGGCGCGTGCAAAGGGGTCGATCAAAGGAGCATTCATCCTTCATAGGTAATCACCCGCCCAAGCAGGGGCAAGCGACAATTGGGTGATTGATGCCGTGCGCAGGTGTGGATAGGGTTTGGACATGACACGTATTTTTATCATTGGTCTTTTGGTAGTCGGCATCGCGGGCTGCGGCGATATGGCGGCGCGCCTTGGGATTGGACGTGGGGCGAATGCCCCGGACACCGCTTTGCCTGCTGACACGCCGGTCACCGAAGCGGCTTTGACCCCTGCAACAGCCGCGCCCCGCCCGCCCGCCGCCGCCAAGACGGCCGAGGCTTTGGATACCACGACCCCTGAACAACGCGCCGCAGCAGCAGCCCCGGCAACGGCACCGACAAGGGCGCTTGGGAAAACAATTGCTTCGCTGGGCAGTCCGACAGAACCCGGATTATGGTTAAAGACACCGCTGGTCAAAGCCGAAGCGCAGGGTCGGGTGACCAACCTTGCCAATGGCAAGTCGTCTTTGGTGACGCTGATCCCGATTGACGGGCCTGCGACCGCTGGCAGCCGCATGTCTTTGGCGGCACTCCGACTGATTGATGCGTCGCTGACGGATTTGACCGAAGTTGAGGTTGCGCTGGAAGGCTGATGCGGCGACGGGGGCCAGCCCCCATCGCGGCCAGCCGCGATTCCCCCCCGTGAGTATTTTGGCGAAAAGAAATTGGGAAGGGGCGGCTAGCGCTTGTTCAGCAACCGCATGGCTTCTTTTGCGGCAAAGGGCTTCATCTGTGGGCCATGGTTGGCGATGAACGCCCTTGTCCGGTCCGGATCATGTTTGCTGAGGTCACGCAGCCACCAGCCAATGGCCTTTTGAATGAACCAATTGCGATCCGGGACGAGGGTTGCGGCCCAGTCCAAGACGCGATCACGGATGATCAGATCCTCCGGTTTTGGGTGGTTCTGTTTGGTCCAGGGCAGGGTGCTGACCAAGGCGGCACGGCGGGTCCACATGTGATCTGAGGCGACCCATTTCTCCACCTGGTCAAGGCGGCTGGGGTCCGCCACCAGACGTTTTTGCCCGGCCATTGCGGCGTGATCGGCGATGGCCCAGCTGTCAAAGTCAGGTGTCCAGGATGCAATGAGATCCCATGCCGGGCCATCGTCAGGCCGAATGCGCGCCTGGGTGAGCAGTTTGGCGGCGGCAAGGCGTGCCTCGTAAACATCTGTTTTCCATAAAGCGTCGGCCAGGGCGACACGGGCCGGGGCATCCAGTTCGCTGCGCCAGCTTTGGGTCAGATCGTTAATCTGCGGGTTCGAGAGCCCCAGGTAAAAGCGATCCGCCTTGTGATAGCGACGCATGTCTTGTGCACGGGCGGGATCGCCAAGCGTGACGAGTTGGTCGACAAACCTTTCAATCATCAGCGTCGGCGAGAATATGCGTGGGCAGGCCATCAATGGTGGTTTGATTGCTGTTTTCCCAATGGGCGGCAATGCCTTCTGGCCCTTTGTTGGTGGCCCATTGCGCAAGCACATCGCGTGGACCTGCATGGTCGTAGAACGGCACGGCATAGCCGCAGCTTGATTGAACCAAATCAACCGTCAGATCATACATCTGACGCGCGCCTTCTGAAGGTGGGAAATGCGCGTTCAGTTCGGCAAATTCTGCATCCCGCGGATGCAATGTGCGCGCCGTGCCATACGCGCGCAGGATCATCGGGCGTTTTTCAAATCCACACCACATCAACGTCATGCGGTTGACCTGTGCCAGATGACCCGCGGTTTCATTTCCCGACCCGGTCAGGTTGCGCCAGATGATCCGGTTGGGGCCCAGCACGCGCAGGCTGTCCATCCCTTTGGGCGAGACGTTCACCCGGCCATCCGCAGCAGCAGTGCCGCAGAAAAACATGTGCTGTGCGGCGATGAAAGCCGCGTGATCATCGCTGATCTTGTCGAACTGCTTTGCCATTATTCCACCGTCACTGATTTGGCGAGGTTGCGGGGCTGATCCACATCGGTGCCTTTGGCGACCGCCGTGTGATAGGCCAGCAACTGCGCAGGGATTGCGTATAGGATCGGGGCCAGTGCGTCAGCAATGGGTGGCATTTCAATGCTGGCCCAGACGCCATCGCTGGCCTCGGCCAAGCCATTGGCGTCTGAGATCAGGATCACTTTGCCCTTGCGCGCCATGACTTCCTGCATGTTGCTGACCGTCTTATCAAAAAGCGCATCGCGGGGTGCCATGACCACAACTGGTACGTTTTCATCCACCAACGCAATTGGCCCATGTTTCAATTCGCCAGACGCATAAGCTTCGGCGTGTATATAGCTGATTTCTTTAAGTTTTAATGCGCCTTCATGGGCCAGAGGATACATCTGGCCACGCCCCAGAAACAGCACGTCGCGGGCCGAGGCAAGCTTGCGCGCCGCCGCGCGCATGGCGTCGCTTTGTGCAAGGCTGGCGTTGATCACCGAGGGCAATCCACGCAGGGCACTGATGTGATCGGCGATAGTGTCTTCGTCCAGCACCCCCCGGTCACGGGCCGCCTTGAGCACCAACATAAACAGCACTGTCAACTGGCAGGTGAACGCCTTGGTTGAGGCCACGCCCACTTCAACGCCTGCATAGATCGGCAGCGCCAGATCGCTTTCGCGTGCGATCGAGGATTCCGGCACGTTGATCACCGATGTGATGCTGCTGGCCTTGCCTTCGCAGTAGCGCAGGGCTGCCAATGTATCAGCGGTTTCGCCCGATTGGCTGACAAAGAGCGCCATGGTGCGGGGCGGGATCGGTGGCTCACGATAGCGGAACTCTGATGCCACATCGACCTCAACGGGCAGGCGGGCAATCTGTTCGAACCAGTATTTCGCGGTCAGGCAGGCATAGGACGCGGTGCCACAGGCCACCATTGTGATGCGGTCAACACTGGTGAAATCAATGCCCTTGCCGGGCAGGTTGATCGCGCCATCCTCACCGAGGTAATGCGCCAACGCCTGTCCGATCACAGCGGGCTGTTCGGCGATTTCCTTGGCCATGAAATGTTTGTGGCCGTCTTTGTCGATGCGGGTGGAGTCCATTTGAATGGTTTTGATGGCCCGATTGGCCAGCGTGCCATTGGCATCCCTGATTTCGACGGATGTTCGGGTGATGACCGCACTGTCGCCTTCCTCAAGATAGCTGATCCTGTCGGTGAGCGGCGACAGCGCAATCGCATCGCTGCCAACAAACATTTCGCCGTTGCCATAGCCGATGGCCAAAGGTGATCCCTTGCGCGCGGCAATCATCAGATCGTCGTGGTCCTCAAAAAGAAAGGCGAGTGCAAAGGCACCCTCAAGCCGGGCGAGGGTTTTTGACGCTGCTTCGATGGGGCTGTCACCTTGGGTGATATAGTGCTGGGTCAGCAGGGCAATGGTTTCGGTGTCGGTTTCCGTGACAAATTTCACGCCATGTTCGGCCAACTCGGCGCGCAATTCGCGAAAATTCTCGATGATGCCATTGTGGACAACCGCCACGCCACCGGCCTGATGGGGGTGTGCATTGGTCACGCTTGGTGCGCCGTGGGTCGCCCACCGGGTGTGGCCGATGCCGGACTTGCCTGCCAGTGGTTCATGGACCAGCAGATCGCTGAGGTTCACAAGCTTGCCCACCGCGCGGCGGCGCGCCAGTTTTCCGGCGTTTACCGTTGCGATTCCCGCGCTGTCGTAACCGCGATATTCAAGGCGTTTGAGCGCCTCAACCAATATAGGCGCTGCTTCGTGGTTGCCCAATACCCCAACAATTCCACACATTTTTAGCTGCTCCGCTGCGCTTTGGCTTTCTTTGCCTTTAACATTTCGAACATTTTTCGCGCTCTGCCCGGTTTTTCAACTTGTGGCGCACGCGACAGGGCCAAGGCCCCCGGTTCCACGTCAGAGGTGATCACAGACCCCGATCCTGTCAGGGCATCGTCGCCGATTGACACAGGGGCGACCAACATGGTGTTGGATCCGATGAAAACCCGGTCACCGATGTGGGTGTGATGCTTCATCACGCCATCATAATTGCAGGTGATTGTGCCTGCGCCGATGTTGGATTTGGTGCCGATTGTGGCGTCACCGATATAGCTCAGGTGGTTGATCTTGGCCCCTTCGGCGATCTGCGCATTCTTGATCTCGACAAAGTTGCCGACGCGGACATCTTCGGCCAGTTCAGCGCCAGGGCGCAGGCGGGCGTAGGGCCCGATGATGCCGCCGCGCGACACGTGACAGCCTTCGAGATGCGAAAAAGCGCGGATCGTTGCACCGGATTCGACGGTCACACCGGGGCCGAAAACGACGTTGGGTTCAATGGTCGTATCTCGGCCAATCACCGTATCGCGCGCCAGATAGACGGTATCGGGTGCCATGAGGGTCACGCCATCTGCCATCAGTGCCGCGCGGGCGCGCGCCTGAAAGGCGGCATCGGCCCGGGCGAGGTCGGCACGTGAATTGATGCCCATGGTCTCGGCCTCATCACAGGTGACGGCAGTTGCCGATAGCCCGCGTTCATTGGCGATACCTATGATGTCGGTCAGATAGTACTCTTCCGAAGCATTGTCATTGCCTACCGAGTCGATCAGATCGAACAGCAGATCTGCTTTACACGCGATCACGCCGCTGTTGCACAGGGTGATGGCGCGTTCATCTTCGTTTGCGTCCTTGAATTCAACAATCCGCTGCAGCGTTTCGCCCTGCAGGATCAGACGGCCATAGCGGGCAGGGTCAGCCGCCTCAAACCCCAGTACCACAAGGTCATGGCTGCCAAGGGCGGTCTGCATTTTCGCAAGTGTTTGAGGCTGCACAAACGGGGTATCGCCGTACAAAACCAAAGCCATACCATCAAACCCGGCCAAGGCATCTTTGGCCTGTGCGACGGCATGGGCGGTGCCCAGCTGTTCGACCTGTTCAACAATTTCAGCACCTTCATGAAAATCCAGTGCCGCCTTGCGCACCAGATCGGCACCATGACCCGCCACCACAACGATGCACGCAGGGTCGAGCACGGCACCCGACGCCATCGCATGTTCCAGCATCGGCGCATGGGCAATGGGGTGCAATACTTTGGGCAGGTCCGAATTCATCCGTGTGCCTTTGCCAGCGGCAAGGATGATCAGTGCGGTTTTCATTATCAGTCTCTTTATGGTCTTCTCTTGCATTCTCTTTACGCGGTTCCCAAAAAGGCGCAAGTGCGGGGCGTTCAAACAAGATTGCGGGTTGCAACATCGCGCAGAGCACAAGCGGCGGGTAACCGCCAATTAGGGATGACACATGGAAACTGTTGTTTTTGATCTTGATGGCACGCTGGCGGACACCAGTGGTGATCTGATCGCTGCTGCCAATGTGTGTTTTCGCGACATGGGGGCCGGTGATATGCTGGATGCCGCCGCTGATGCAGGCACCGCCCTGCGCGGTGGCCGTGCGATGCTGACCTTAGGGATGCAGCGGCTGGGGCGCGCTGATGATGCGGCCACAATTGACCAGTATTATCCAGTATTGCTTGAAGCTTACGCGGCCGACATTGACACCCATACGGTGCTTTACCCCGGCGCGATGGATGCGGTTGCGGCGCTGAAAGGTGGCGGATACCGGGTGGCAATTTGCACCAACAAGCCCGAAAGGCTCGCGGATTTACTGCTGACACGTCTGGGTGTGCGGGATGCCTTTGGGGCGATGCTTGGTGCTGACACATTGGCGGTGCGCAAACCTGATCCGGAACATTTATTTGAAACCGCGCGGCGGGCGGGCGGTGATCCGGCCCGCTGTATTTTGATCGGTGACACGGACACCGACCGCAAAACCGCGCGGGCGGCGGGTGTGCCTTGTGTTCTGGTGACATTCGGTCCGGCTGGTGGTGATATGGCCGCACTTGAGCCAGAGGCGCTGCTGGACGATTATGCAGATCTGCACGGCATTGTTGAACGGTTAATGGGAAAGGCTGTGGCATGAATGAGATGTTCAAGGGAAGTTTTACCCAGCAGGAAGCCATTCCCGAAGACGGGATTGCGGCGGCGATTGCCGTGATGCGGCATGGGCGATTGCATCGCTATAACACGGTAGCGGGAGAGGTGGCCGAAACCGCGCTGTTGGAGCAGGAGTTTGCCGCCCAGGTTGGTGCGAAATATTGCCTTGCGGTGGCATCTGGGGGCTATGCCATGGCAACCGCCCTGCGCGCTGTTGGCGTAAAGCCTGGTGATAAGGTGCTGACGAATACGTTCACGCTCGCCCCGGTGCCGGGGGCCATTGCCGCCGTGGGGGCCGTGCCAGTGTTTGTCGGGGTGACGGACCAATTGGTGATTGATCTCGATGATCTGGCTGCAAAGGCGGACCAGGCGGATGTGCTGCTGCTCAGCCATATGCGGGGGCATCTGGCAGATATGGACGCGTTGATGGCGATTTGTGATGCCGCAGGCGTCACGGTGATCGAGGATTGCGCGCACACGATGGGTGCCTCATGGAACCGGGTCGCATCAGGCACCCAAGGCAAAATCGGGTGCTATTCCTGCCAGACCTACAAGCATGTGAATTCCGGCGAGGGCGGGTTGTTTGTGACCAATGACGCCGAAGTTGCGGCGCGGGCGATCATCCTGTCGGGCTCCTACATGCTTTATGAACGGCACGCGGCGGGCCCTTCGAAAGAGGCGTTTGAGACCATACGGTATGAAACCCCCAATATATCCGGACGCATGGACAATCTGCGCGCGGCGATCCTGCGTCCGCAGCTGCGTAAACTTGATGCGCAACGCGCGCGTTGGAATGCGCGGTACTATGAAATTGAGAAAGGGCTGCGCGACACGCCGGGCCTGACGGTCATCGACCGCCCCGCGCAAGAGGTGATCGTTGGCTCGTCCATTCAGTTTTTGCTGAAAGACTGGGCCGAGGACGCCGTGCGCGAGGTGCTGAAACGCTGTGCCGCGCGCGGGGTCGAATTGAAATGGTTCGGCGGGGCCGAGCCGGTTGGCTTTACCAGCCGTTACGATTCATGGCGCTATGTCGATGCGCCCCGGATGCCTGCAAGCGATGCGATTTTGTCCGGGATCGTGGATATGCGTGTGCCGCTGACATTCAGTCTGGAGGACTGCGCGTTGATCGCCCGGATCATCCGGGCCGAGGTAAGCGCAGTCTATCAGTCGCAAGAATAACCCCCCTCCGAAATCGGAGAAGGGTTGAGACGTTTCAAATCAGGCCGCATTGAAATGGATGGTGCCATGGTCGCCCATGTCAGGTTTGCTGTCGGTTAGATGGGCCTTGGCGACTTCATACAGAAACTTGAGGCTGCCACCGGTTGCCCAGACTTCGGCCTCGGTCAGATCAAAGCGGATCAATTGAACATCATCATCCTGTTTTCCACCCTCAAACCAAGCGGCCGCGATCCCGTTCCAAATCTCATCCAGCTTTGCGGCATCGGTTGAAATTCTGACATGACCTTCAATGCGGGCGTAAAGCGCCTCGTCATTACTGGATATGATGTATTCTCCTGCTGCACCCTTTGTTGCCGCCTTGGCCAGATCGGTGCCTTTTGCCGTGATAAACCAGATCACCGGTTCTTTTGTGTCGTCATCGACATAGTGGCTCATTGGGACAGCGCGTGCGCCCTCTGCGGCCATCATGCCTGTGCGGGTGTCTTCAAGGCGGTCCCAGAATTTCTCTTTCAATGTATCGGTCATTTTCTGCTCTCTTTGCTAAATCATGTTATCGTCTTCGCAGGGCTAACGACGACACAGCGCTTGCAGTTCCGTGTGGCGCAAAATGCTTGACGGAAAACGGCTTGTTGCGTAAGTAATGAACAAGCGTTCAATAAATTTGGGGGAAGTCAATGTTCAACGCCAGCATGCAGTTTGATCTGGGTGAAGATGTTAACGCGCTGCGCGAGATGGTGCACCGTTGGGCGCAAGAGCGGGTCAAGCCGATGGCCGCCGACATCGACAGCAAAAATGAATTTCCCGCTGAACTTTGGACGGAAATGGGCGAACTGGGCTTGCTTGGCATGACCGTTGACGAAGAATTTGGCGGATCGGGCCTTGGGTATGTCGCGCACACCGTTGCGGTTGAGGAAATCGCGCGCGCTTCGGCGTCGGTATCGTTGTCATATGGCGCACATTCAAACCTCTGCGTTAATCAGATCAAGCTGAATGGCACGGCTGAGCAAAAGGCAAAGTATCTGCCGAAATTATGCTCGGGCGAACATGTGGGCGCGTTGGCGATGTCTGAAACAAGTGCGGGCAGCGATGTGGTCAGCATGAAACTGCGCGCCGAAAAGCGGAACGATCATTTCCGGCTATCGGGCAACAAATACTGGATCACCAATGGCCCGGATGCCGAAACGCTGGTGGTCTATGCAAAGACGGATATGGATGCCGGATCAAAAGGCATCACCGCATTTCTGATTGAAAAGTCGATGAAGGGGTTCAGCACCAGCAACCACTTTGACAAGCTGGGCATGCGCGGGTCGAACACCGCAGAGCTGATCTTTGACGATTGCGAAGTGCCGTTTGAAAATGTGTTGGGCGAAGAGGGCAAGGGCGTGCGGGTGCTTATGTCCGGCCTTGACTACGAACGCGTCGTCCTGGCGGGCATCGGCCTTGGCATCATGGCGGCCTGCCTGGACGAAATCATGCCCTATATGGCCGAGCGCAAGCAGTTTGGTCAGCCGGTTGGCAGTTTCCAACTGATGCAGGGCAAGATGGCCGATATGTACACCGCGATGAATTCGGCACGCGCCTATGTCTATGAGGTAGCCAAGGCCTGTGACCGGGGCGATGTAACCCGTCAGGATGCCGCAGCCTGCTGCCTTTATGCGTCAGAGCAAGCAATGGTGCAGGCGCATCAGGCAGTGCAGGCGATGGGCGGGGCAGGGTATTTGTCGGACAACCCGGTGGGTCGCATTTTCCGCGATGCCAAGCTCATGGAAATCGGGGCCGGCACGTCCGAGATTCGCAGGATGCTGGTGGGTCGCGAGATGATGGGGGCGATGGGGTGAGAGGTTTTGGTGTCATCGCCGCCCTGTTGGCCAGCCCGGTTTTGGCGCAGGATTGGCCCTATTCCGATGTGCAAACCCTGCAATGCCTGCAATATGCCGCCGATCCCGACGCGCAAACAGCCTGTATCGGCCTGTCATCGTCGGCCTGTATGAACACAGAATTGGGTGGGACAACCGTGGGCATGGGCGGGTGTCTGGACGCCGAATGGCAGCTTTGGGACCGGATGCTGAACCAGAACTATCAATTGCGGATGGCCGAAGCCAAACAGATTGACGCCGAGATGCGTGTTATCGGGGCGACAGTTCCTTCACAGGCCAGCGCCTTGCGCGCCATGCAACGCGCCTGGATCACGTTTCGCGATGCATCCTGCGATTATGAGCGCAGCAAATGGGGTGGTGGCACCGGAGGCGGGCCAGCGACCGTGGCCTGCTGGCTGGAATTGACCGGGCAGCAGGCGCTTGCGTTGGCCGCGACGGACAGGTGATCGGATAATGCTGCCGGGCTTGGATCAGAACGGACAATGGGACATTCCGGCGCGGCTGAACATGGCCGCGCAGTGTTTGGCACATCCTGCCGATGCTTTGGCTGTTGTTGATCTGACAGGGGAGACACGGCGCGATGTGACCTTTGGTGCACTAGGAGAAATGACCGACGATCTGGCGCGCGCGCTTGTGCAAAAGGTACAGCCTGGAGACCGGGTTGGTGTGTTGTTGTCGCAGTCACCCTGGTGTGCCGCTGCCCATCTGGCAATCTGGAAAATCGGTGCGATTTCAGTGCCTTTGTTCAAGCTCTTCAAGCGTGATGCCCTGTCGTCGCGGTGCGGTGACGCAGGTGTGGCGCTGGTTCTGACCGATGATGAAGGGGCCGCATTACTGGGCGATCTGGCGGAACCTTGGCTGGTCAAACAGGCCGGTGTCAAAGGTGATCCGATTGCCTTTGCCGACACGGGCCCGGATGATCCTGCGGTGCTGATCTACACCTCTGGAACCACTGGCAGCCCCAAAGGGGCCCTGCACGGCCACCGCGTGCTGACGGGGCATTTGCCGGGGGTGGCCCTGAGCCATGATCATTTGGGTCAAGCCGGTGATTGCCTTTGGACACCGGCGGATTGGGCGTGGATTGGCGGGCTCTTTGATGTGTTGATGCCGGGGCTGGCGCTGGGCGTTCCGGTGGTGGCGGCGCGGATGGTGAAATTTTCGCCAGACGGCTGCGCGGATGTGATCGCGCGCGGGGACGTGCGCAACGTGTTTTTCCCGCCGACAGCGCTGCGGATGCTCAAGGCCGCGAACGTGTCATTGCCCGGTCTGCGGTCTGTTGCCAGTGGCGGGGAGCCCTTGGGCGCTGAGATGCTGAACTGGGGCCGGGGCGCATTTGGTTTAGATATCAATGAGTTCTACGGCCAGACCGAATGCAACATGGTGGCCAGCAGTTGTGGCGCTGATTTCCCAGCCAAGGCGGGTTGTATCGGCAAATCGGTGCCTGGGCATGATGTCGCTGTGGTTGATGAAACAGGTCAGCCCACGCTGGACGAAGGCGATGTGGCCGTGCGCCGGGGCTCGGCCTCAATGATGCTGGGCTATTGGAACAGGCCCGATGAAACGGCCGCCAAGTTTCGCGGTGACTGGTTGATCACCGGGGATCGGGGACTGTGGGAGGGCGATTACCTGCGCTTTGTCGGCCGCGAGGACGATGTGATCACCTCGGCCGGCTATCGGATCGGCCCGGCAGAGATTGAGGATTGCCTGATGATGCACCCCGGTGTGGCGACGGTGGGGGTTGTGGGCAAGCCGGATGCTTTGCGAACCGAGGTGGTGAAGGCTTACGTTGTAAGAAATGCCGGGTCTGATGTTGGCGCGGAAGAATTGCGAAATTGGGTTAAGGAACGGCTTGCAAGCTATTCTTACCCAAGGGAAATCACGTTTCTGGAGGCGCTGCCGATGACGGTGACGGGCAAAGTTATTCGGAAGGAATTGAAGGCGATGGCTGTGGCGGAGGGTGCGGCATGACCGGCCTTCTCAACTTTGTTGCAGGTTTCCGTTGCCCCAATTGCAAATCACGGCAGGAATACTGGCATGTGCGCAAGTTGCTTTGGATCAACCGAATTTGGCCGTTTTTCGTAAAAAGTTACGGAAACTACTTTAAGATGTACAAAGAGCCGGAACTGGGGAAAGTCCGCTGCTATAGTTGTAAGATGGACTTGCGGGTCCTTAAGGGAACGATGGTTAAGCTGGAGGTTTTATGCTGGGTCATAGCCTGCGCGATTTTCTATGCAATTATGAACTGGGCTTTGCACCAGTCCGCCCTCGCAGGACCGCCCTCGTGGAATGGTAGGAACACCGAGGAAATTCTGCGTAGCATCGAGCAAATTCAAAGCGGGAAAGATCCCTTTAGTGGCAGACTGCCGCTGATCATCTTGGCGGTTTGTGTTGCGGCACCTGTAAGTTATGTGATCGGCAGGTTCCTATCCTACCGTATCGTGAGGCTGGAACGAAACCCACGTGCAGCCCCGTTGATGCCACCCGTATTTGAAAATTAGAGGCTATCCAATGAAACTCATATCCCAAGCTCTCCCATCCTCTGAGGCTTTCAAGGCCAATCAGGCGGCTCATTTGGAAGCGCTTGAAACCGTCCGAGAAGCCGCCGAAGCCGCAGCGCTCGGCGGCGGTGAAAAGTCCCGTGCACGCCATGAAAGCCGGGGCAAGATGCTGCCGCGCGAACGGGTGGCGAACCTGCTTGATCCCGGCTCACCGTTTTTGGAGATCGGGGCGACGGCGGCGCATGGGCTTTATGATGGGGCGGCCCCTTGTGCGGGGGTGATTGCGGGTATTGGCCGGGTGCACGGGCTTGAGGTCATGGTGGTCTGCAATGATGCCACGGTGAAGGGCGGCACATATTATCCGATGACGGTCAAAAAACACCTGCGCGCTCAGGAGATTGCCGAACAGAACAATCTGCCGTGCCTGTATCTGGTGGATTCAGGTGGGGCCAACCTGCCCAATCAGGATGAAGTGTTCCCGGACCGCGACCACTTTGGCCGGATTTTCTACAATCAGGCCCGGATGAGCGCTAAGGGCATTCCACAGATTGCCGTGGTGATGGGGTCCTGTACGGCGGGCGGGGCCTATGTGCCTGCAATGTCGGATGTGACGATCATCGTAAAAGAACAAGGCACGATCTTTTTGGCCGGACCACCCTTGGTCAAGGCCGCGACGGGCGAGGTTGTGACGGCCGAGGATCTGGGCGGCGGCGATGTGCACACGCGCCTTTCCGGGGTGGCGGATTATCTGGCTGAGGATGACGCCCATGCACTGGCCTTGGCGCGGCGGGCCGTGGCGTCACTGAACCGCGCCAAACCCGCGACAGTGCAATGGGAAACGCCCGAAGACCCCGCCTATGACCCGGATGAGGTCTTGGGCGTTGTGCCCAGCGATCTGCGCACGCCCTATGACATCCGCGAAGTGATCGCGCGCACGGTGGATGGGTCCCGCTTTGACGAATTCAAACCCCGCTTCGGCGAGACATTGGTGACCGGCTTTGCGCATCTCAAGGGCTGTCCCATCGGGATCATCGCCAACAACGGTGTGTTGTTTTCGGAATCCGCGCAAAAGGGCGCGCATTTTGTCGAACTGTGCTCAGCACGCGGCATCCCCTTGGTTTTCTTGCAAAACATCACCGGCTTCATGGTTGGGCGAAAGTATGAAAACGAAGGCATCGCGCGGCATGGAGCCAAGATGGTGACGGCGGTGGCCTGTACCAATGTGCCGAAAATCACCATGCTGGTAGGCGGCTCGTTTGGGGCTGGCAACTACGGCATGGCCGGGCGCGCCTATAGCCCTCGGTTCTTGTGGACATGGCCCAATTCACGCATCTCAGTCATGGGCGGGCCGCAGGCGGCGGGTGTGCTGGCCACGGTGAAACGGGACGCGATTGAGCGGGCAGGCGAGACGTGGAGCGCCGAGGATGAGGCCAGGTTCAAGCAGCCCACAATTGATATGTTCGAAGAACAATCGCACCCGCTTTATGCGTCTGCACGGCTTTGGGACGACGGCGTCATTGATCCGCGCAAAAGCCGGGACGTGCTGTTTCTAAGCCTGTCTGCGGCGCTGAATGCGCCAATCGAAGAAACGAAATTCGGCATTTTCAGAATGTAAGGATGGACCATGACAAAAACGTTGCAGCAGATCATAGATGCCAATCCGGACGCGGAAACCTTTCGGTTCGGCGATGGGCCTGAATTGTGCGCCGAGATTCTGGCTTTGGTGCGCAGTGGTCACAAAACGGCGACCTGCGATGCGGCGTCCTTTTACGGCGATGGTGGCGATGCATGGCCCGAGGTGGGACGTCGGGACATAGCTCTCAATTGGGATGGGACGCCAGCGGTCATGACCGAAACGGTAGAGGTGCAAACGCGCCGTTTTGATGAAATGGATGCCGAATTTGTCGCCGCCCAAGGCGAGTTTCGCGATCTTGAGCATTGGCGCAAAGGATATGAGGCGTATTTTCGGCGTGCCGGTGTGTTTGCGCCGGATATGAAGCTGATGTGTGAGCGGTTTAAAATGGTTGAGGATTTTGGCTGATGTTTGAAACGATTTTGATTGCGAACCGGGGCGAAATTGCCTGTCGGGTGATGGAAACGGCGCAAGCGATGGGCGTGCGCTGTGTTGCGGTTTATTCGGACGCTGATGCGCGGGCCAAACATGTGCAGATGGCAGATGTGGCTGTGCATGTCGGCGGATCGGCCCCGGCAGATTCCTATCTCAAAGGCGATGTGATCATTCAGGCGGCGCTGGATACGGGCGCGCAGGCGATCCATCCCGGCTATGGGTTTCTGTCTGAAAATCCTGATTTTGTCGAAGCGGTCGAAAAGGCCGGGCTGACCTTTATCGGGCCCTCGGCGTCGGCCATTCGGGCGATGGGCCTCAAGGACGCGGCCAAGGCGTTGATGATCAAGGCAGGCGTGCCAGTGGTGCCGGGTTATCATGGGGCCGATCAGGATGACGCGTTGCTGGAGGCGGAAGCAGACAAGATCGGCTATCCGGTGCTGATCAAGGCCGTCGCTGGTGGGGGCGGCAAGGGGATGCGTTTGGTCGAAAAGGCCAAGGAATTTCAGAGCGCGTTGGCATCCGCCCGGTCCGAGGCCAAAACTGCCTTTGGCAATACGGATGTGCTGGTTGAAAAATTTGTCAGTAAACCGCGCCATATTGAGGTGCAGGTTTTTGGCGATGGCACCCAGGCCGTGCATTTGTTTGAGCGCGATTGTTCGCTGCAGCGCCGCCATCAGAAGGTGATCGAAGAAGCGCCTGCACCGGGCATGACCGCAACGATGCGCGAGGCGATGGGGCAGGCCGCGGTCAAGGCGGCCGAGGCCATTGGGTACGCCGGGGCCGGGACGGTTGAATTCATTGTGGATGGGTCCGGCGGGCTCAGCGCGGATGGGTTCTTTTTCATGGAGATGAACACGCGGTTGCAGGTTGAACATCCGGTGACAGAGATGATCACAGGTGTCGATTTGGTCGAATGGCAGTTGCGGGTGGCGGCAGGGGACGGGTTGCCGAAACGCCAGAACGAATTGAGCATCACCGGCCATGCCTTTGAGGCGCGGCTTTATGCGGAGGACGTGCCAAAGGGTTTCTTGCCTGCAACCGGAACGCTGACGCATCTGAAATTTGCCCCGAATAGCCGTGCTGACAGTGGCGTGCGGGCGGGGGATACGATCAGTCCGTTTTACGACCCGATGATTGCCAAGATCGTTGTGCATGGACCAAACCGTGCGATCGCCCTGTCGCGTTTGCGCTCGGCGCTGGCGGGCTGTCAGGTGGGCGGCACGGTGACCAATCTGGCATTCCTTGGGGCCTTGGCGGGGCATGAAGGGTTCGGTCAGGGCGATGTCGATACCGGGCTGATCGCCCGCGACATTGACGCGCTGACCAAGGTGCCTGACATCGCGCCACGCCATGTGGCACTGGCGGGCATGGCAGCACTTGGGCTGTTGGAAACGGGGCCTGAGACCGGGTTGACCCTGTGGCGGCCCCTGCGACGGCAGGTGATGCTGGCCTGGGGCGATCAGGAACAGGTGATCAAGGTGCGCGTGCTGTCACCGGATGCGCAGATCTGGACGGTTGGCGATCAGGATGTGACCGCTGAGCGGATCGGCGGCCAGTGGCAGATCGCCGGGCAATTGGCCGCGCAGGTCGCGGTCGCGGGTCAGACCATCACCATCTTTGAAAATCACGGAATGGTTTTTTCCCTGATTGATCCGCTTGCAAGGGCCGCTGGCGCGCATGGCGATGGCAATCTGGTCGAAGCACCGATGCCCGGTCTGGTCCGAAGTGTTGATGCTAAGGTGGGTCAGGCTGTGATAAAAGGCGACAGGCTGGCGGTGCTGGAGGCTATGAAGATGGAACATTCGTTGCTGGCGGCACGCGATGGTGTGGTGGCCGAGGTGCTGGCAACCGCGGGGGATCAGGTTGAAGCAGGGGCCGCACTGGTGCGGCTGGAGGCGGAAGAAGCGGCAGCCGCATGAGGGTCCGCACATCCGCGCAATACCGGAATACGGGGCCTATAATGGACAAACTATGATCACATTGCACCACAGCCCCCAAACCCGCTCGATGCGCACCTTGTGGTTGTTGCACGAGTTGGACGTCGAGTTTCACGTCAAACTGCATGCCTTTGACAAAAGCCTGCGAGAGCCTGAATACCTCAGCCTGTCGCCAGCGGGCCGGGTTCCTGCACTTGAAATCGACGGCGAGCGGATGTTTGAGACAGGGGCAATCACGCAATATCTATGTGAACGGTTCAGCCCGGATCGGCTGGGCAGGCCGGTCCATGCGCCCGACCGGATGGCGTGGCTGGTCTGGGTGCATTTCGCCGAGACCATCAGCCAGCATACGGCCGCCCTGACACAGCAACACATTGCGCTGCGCGAGGATCACATGCGCAGCCCCATCGTGATGAAGCTGGAGGCAGCGCGGGTCGCCAAATGCTATGACGCGCTTGAGGCGCGGCTCAGCACCCCCATTGAAAACCGCGACTACATGCTGACTTCTGGGTTTTCGGCGGCGGATATCTCTGTGGGTCAGGCGGTTTACATGTCGCGCTACTTTGTGACCTTGGACAGGCATCCGGCGGTTTCAGAATGGTATGACCGGATCACTGAGCGTGCGAGTTTTGGCAAATCGCTGCCTCAAAACGGTGGGATATACGAAAAAGACTTTTATCCGCCTTGGCCTATCGAATGAAGCAAGGTTAAGGTTTGACCATATCGGTCCGAAAAAAGGGCCGGATCAAATAGGGGGACGCGATGAGTTTGGGACCATGTGAGATTTTTGAGGTCGGTCCAAGGGACGGTCTGCAAAACGAAGCGCGAGAGATCTCTGTAGATAAAAAGGTGGCGCTGGTCGATCGCCTGTCGCAGGCTGGTTTTTTCCGGATCGAATGCGCCAGTTTTGTCAGCCCGACATGGGTGCCACAGATGGCAGGTTCGGCACAGGTTCTGGCCAAGATCACCCGCGCGGATGGCGTGCGCTATGCGGCGCTGACGCCCAACATGCGGGGCTACGAAGACGCGCTGGCCGCCGGTGCTGATGAGATCGCCGTTTTTGGCTCCGCCTCCGAAGGGTTCAGCCAAAAGAACATCAACGCGAGTATCGCGGAATCGCTCGAACGGTTTGCACCCATACTTGAAGAGGCGCGGCATGTTGATATCCCGGTGCGCGGGTATGTGTCGTGTGTGGTGGAATGTCCCTATGATGGCCCGATTGCCCCGGCTGATGTGGCAAAGGTCGCCGACAAACTCTTTTCGATGGGATGTTACGAGATATCGCTGGGCGATACCATTGGCGCAGGCACCCCGGACAGCATTGCACGCATGTTGTTGGCGGTGCGCGACGTGGTGCCGGCGGGCCGGTTGGCCGGGCATTACCATGACACCAAGGGCCGGGCGATGGCCAACATCGATGCGTCGCTGTCGATGGGCGTGCGGGTGTTTGATGCGGCTGTGGGTGGGCTTGGAGGCTGTCCATATGCCCCCGGTTCGCCGGGCAACGTGGCAACAGAGGCGGTGAACCGTCATCTGACGGCACTTGGCTATCAGACGGGCCTTGACCAATCTGTGCTGGATGATGCCGCAGCGATGGCTCAGATGATGCGAACGGCATGAAACTGGCGGCCTGGGCCGAGCGGTTGATGGGCATGAACGATGTCGTCTGGGCACGTCATGCGAACCCCTGGTCGGGCTGGACCCGGATGGCCACGGGCCTGCCACTGTTCAGTCTGGCAGTCTGGAGCCGTGTGTGGCTTGGCTGGGGGGCGGTGCTTGCGGTTGCCGTGGCGATTGCGTGGATCTGGTTCAACCCGCGCGCTTTCGCGCCACCCGACAACATTGATAACTGGATGAGCAAGGGCGTTTATGGCGAGCGCATTTACCTTGAGCATAAAGCAGAGCTGCCCGCCCATCATCAGCGCGCAGCCTTGGTGCTGGGGTGGCTGACGTTGCCGGGCATTGTCATCATGACATGGGGCCTTTGGGGTTTGTGGTGGGAAGGGGCGGTGTTTGGCACGGCTTTGGCCATGCTGCCCAAGATCTGGTTCGTAGACCGGATGGTATGGATATTTGAGGATTGGCAAAGAGCCGGGCGCGCGGTGCCGGGGTTACCCCCAGAATTAACGCAAGGAGCGGACAATGTTTGACACAATCAGCTTGGATGTGGATGGACGCGGTGTCGCGACCTTGACGCTGAACCGACCGGAAAAGCACAATGCGATGTCAGCCCGGATGCTGGCAGAACTGACGCAGGCAGCGACACAGCTGGGTTCTGATGCTGCCGTGCGTGTGGTTGTCCTAACCGGGGCGGGCACGTCGTTTTGTGCCGGTGGCGATCTGGGCTGGATGCGCGATCAGGCGGATATGGATGCGGCAACCCGGTCAAAAGAAGCGGGCAAGCTGGCCGCGATGCTGGGCGCGCTCAATACCTTGCCAAAGCCGCTGATTGGCCGGGTGCAGGGCAATGCGTTTGGCGGTGGTGTTGGCATGGCAAGCGTCTGCGACGTGGCAATTGGCGTTGATACCCTGAAGATGGGGTTCACTGAAACCCGGCTGGGGATCATTCCCGCGACCATCGGGCCTTACGTTCTTGCCCGGATGGGCGAAGGACGGGCGCGCCGGGTGTTCATGTCTGCGCGGCTTTTTGGCGCGTCTGAAGCCGTTGATCTGGGATTGCTGGCGCGCAGCGTTCCACTGGCAGATCTGGATACGGCCATCGAGGCAGAGGTCACGCCCTATCTTTCCTGTGCGCCGGGGGCTGTGGCCGCGGCCAAAAAACTGGCCCGGGAATTGGGGCCGCGGATTGACGATGCGGTTGTGGCCCACACCATCGCGGCCCTGGCCGCGCGGTGGGAAACCGACGAAGCAGCCGAGGGCATCGGCGCGTTTTTCGACAAACGCAAGGCCGCCTGGGTGACTTAACCGTTGCAAAAGTTACCCAAAAGACCCGGCAGATGCCCTTAAAACGGATGTCTTTTCGGTCAATGCGGCTTTAACACTTGCTATGTATCTGCATTAGGCTATCCGGGATGGCAAAACCAAAAGAAGCAGGTCATGGCAGAAATATCGCACAACACTCCCGCAGCAGCAGCCGCCCGCGATTGGGTCAAAATACTGGCGAGTTACCGTGAACCAAACACGTTGCGCAGCAGCTTTGAATTGGCAGTCAGCCTTGTGCCTTTCGTTGTCCTGTGGATCGCAGCATGCTGGGTTGCGCAGTACAGCTATCTCGGGGCCTTTTTGCTTTCTGCGCTGAACGGCGGGTTTCTGTTGCGCCTGTTCTGCATCCAGCACGATTGTGGCCATGGGTCTTTCTTTGGCAACCGCAATGTCAGCGACTGGATCGGTCGGGCGCTTGGCGTGATCACCTTGACGCCCTATGATGTTTGGCGTCGGACCCATTCCATTCACCACAGCCATGCCGGCGATCTGGATCAGCGTGGCATTGGCGATGTCATGACCCTGACGGTTGAGGAATATCACCAGCGCACTGCCTTTGGCCGGTTCTTGTACCGCGCCTATCGCCATCCACTGGTATTGTTCGGGATCGGGCCTGCATATCTGTTCATGCTTGAGTACCGCCTACCATTGGGTCTGATGAATCAGGGCCGCTATTGGGTGTCCGCTATGGCCACAAATCTGGCAATTGCCGCAATCCTGACGGTGATCATCTATTTTGGCGGGCTGCAGGCGCTTTTCCTGGTGTTTTTGCCAACAACATTGATCGCAGCGTCCGTGGGTGTGTGGCTGTTTTATGTACAGCACCAGTTTGAGACGACCCATTGGGAAAATCACGAGACATGGCAGTTGCACGAGGCGGCGCTGCACGGCAGCTCGCACTATGACCTGCCGCCCATTCTGCGCTGGTTCACGGCCAATATTGGCATCCATCACGTGCACCACCTTTACAGCCGTATCCCGTTTTATCGGCTGTCTGAGGTTCTCAATGACCACCGCGAATTGGTGGAATGCAGCAGGATGACATTCATGCAAAGCCTGAAATGCGCCAGTCTTGATCTGTGGGACGAAAAAAGCCGCCGATTGATTTCTTTTGCCGCGGCGCGCCGACTGGCCGCTTGATGCTTGGCGGGGCAGCGCTATCGCTAGATCAGCTGTTTAATTAACGAAAACTGCTTTCCTTTTTGATTTGCGCTGATTGGTTTCAGATGAAGTTATTGAGTTTCCTTTTCAAGGAACGTGAGATCGAAAAAACCGGCGACGATGCTGCGGTTTCGTCGCTGTTGGCCTTTGTCTGGCGGATGACGCGTTGGCATCAGGTCTGGGCCTGCCTTCTGGCCGTGGTGGTTGCGGTTCTGAACCTCGCCCCGATTGAATTGCAGCGGCGGATCGTGAACGAGGTTGTCGAGACCCAGAATGTGCCGCTGCTTTTGCAGTTTGGGATGTTCTATCTTGGTATCATTGTCCTGCATCAGGCGGTCAAGTTTGCGTTAAACACCTATCAGGTCTGGATGACCGAAAGCACCAACCTCTATACGCGCCAGCATCTTTTGGGCCTTTATGGCAATGCCGTTGATGAGGACGGCAACGAAAACAGCGGCCGTGTCGTCTCTATCATAGGGACCGAGGTGGACAAACTTGGCGGTTTTGTGGGCGAGGGGTTGTCGCAATCCTGTGCCAATGTGGCGCTGCTGCTGGGCGTGCTGGGCTATATGGCTGTGGTCGAACCCTCAATTGCCCTTTTTGCCGTCGGGTTCATGGTCCCTCAGATCATTGTGACCCCTTTTATGCAAAAGTATCTCAACAAACTTGTGGAACGCCATGTGGGCTATATGCGCACGCTTGGTGATGAGGTGTCCGAACTTGACGCCACGCCAGAGGGTGGCGATCTGCCGATCCTCAAGAAAATATTCTCGAACCGATTGCGGTTCAACATGCTCAAGTTCGTCCTCAAGGCGGTTCTCAACCTGCTCAATTCATTGGGCCCGCTGTCTGTGCTGCTTTACGGGGGATACATGGTGATGATGGGCGAGACGCAAGTTGGCGTCATCGTCGCGTTCATTTCAGGGTTTGACCGCATCTCGGGCCCGGTGCGCGAATTGGTTGGTTTTTACCGGGTCTATGCACAGGCCAGCGTCCAACACACAATGATTGCCAAATGGATGGACAAGGTGAGGGATTGATATGGCGCATGTGCCTGATGATCGGCAGGGCAGACCCCGAAAAGCCCCCGCTTTCCGCCGTTGCGCCCGTTGACCCCACTGACTGCCACGGTTAAACCCGTTTTAAGTCTGTTCTGCACAGGTCTTTGCTCAAGATCAAAGACCACGCACCGCTAAAGGAGCCACCCCTTGGACGACATGCTGCGGGAATACCTGCCAATCCTCGTTTTTCTGGCCGTTGCCATCGGTTTGGGGATCGTTTTGATCCTTGCCGCTGTGGTTCTGGCTGTGCGCAACCCGGACCCTGAAAAGGTTTCTGCCTATGAATGTGGGTTCAACGCCTTTGATGATGCGCGGATGAAATTTGATGTGCGGTTCTATCTGGTATCGATTCTGTTCATCATCTTCGATCTGGAAATTGCTTTCTTGTTCCCGTGGGCCGTGGCCTTTCAAGAGGTCAGCATGGTTGGCTTCTGGTCGATGATGGTGTTCCTTGCGGTGCTGACCGCCGGATTCGCCTATGAATGGAAGAAGGGGGCGTTGGAATGGCAGTAACTCAAACGCACAGCCCGGCAACCGCAGGCATGGACCGGGACGTTGCCACCCAGAACCTGAATGCAGAATTGCAGGACAAGGGTTTTCTTGTCACATCGACCGCCGACATCATCAACTGGGCCAGAACAGGTTCGCTGCATTGGATGACATTTGGTCTGGCCTGCTGTGCGGTTGAGATGATGCACACCTCGATGCCGCGCTATGACCTTGAACGCTTTGGCACCGCGCCGCGCGCCAGCCCGCGTCAATCCGATCTGATGATCGTGGCCGGAACACTGACCAACAAGATGGCCCCCGCGCTGCGCAAGGTCTATGATCAGATGCCAGAGCCCCGCTATGTGATCTCGATGGGGTCCTGCGCCAATGGCGGTGGGTATTATCACTACAGCTATTCGGTGGTGCGCGGCTGTGACCGGATTGTTCCGGTCGATATTTATGTGCCCGGCTGCCCGCCCACAGCCGAAGCGCTGCTCTATGGCATCCTGCAATTGCAACGCAAGATGCGCCGGACAGGGACGATTGTGCGATGAGCGATGCGCGGGCAGGCCGCGTCAGCGTCGGCGACGTTGTGCGGCTCAAGAGCGGCGGGCCGGTGATGACGGTGGAAGCGACGGTCGGAGACGGCGCCGCGATCTGCTGCTGGTTCACCCACGGCCTGCAGCGTTACAACGCGACATTCGCCAGCGAGACACTGATGGCGTGCGACGCGCCGGAAACCTGGCCAGCCGGGAAGGAGGAGAACGGATGAGCGAACAACTGCAAGAGCTTGGCGCCTATATCGAAGCCAAGCGCCCCGATTGTGTGCTGGCCTGGGACGTGACCCAGGGCGAGCTGAACATGGATGTGACGCTGACCAACATTGCCGGACTGGTGGAGTTCCTGAAAGGCGATGCCACCTGCCGGTTCTCCACGCTGGTGGACATCACGGCGGTCGATTACACCGGGCGCGCCAAGCGGTTTGATGTCGTTTATCACTTTCTCAGCATGTACCAGAACCACCGCATCCGTCTGCGTGTCGCGGTGCGGGAAAAGGACATGGTGCCGTCGCTGGTCGATGTGCACCCCTCGGCCAATTGGTTCGAGCGCGAAGTCTTTGACATGTTCGGCATCCTGTTTTCCGGCCACCCCGATTTGCGCCGCATCCTGACCGACTACGGCTTTCGCGGCTATCCGCTGCGCAAGGATTTCCCGACCACGGGCTATACCGAAGTGCGTTATGACGAGGTCGAAAAGCGGGTGGTTTATGAGCCGGTGAAACTGGTTCAGGAGTACCGCCAGTTTGATTTCATGAGCCCTTGGGAAGGTGCGGAATACATCCTGCCGGGTGACGACAAGGCGGATGCGAAATAATGGAAGGCATGTGGTGGCTCATTCTTTCGGCACTGACGGCCATCCCGATGGTCAAGCTGCTGCCGTTCTTTGGCATCAATAAATATTGGGCCGCGGCGTGTCTGGTGCCGTTCGGCACGATTGCACTGCTGTGGTGGATGGGGATGAAGCTGCAAGAGTTGGAGAAACTGTGATGGAACTGCTTTTTGGCGGCGTTTTTGTGGTGGCTGCAGTACTGACAGCCCGTCTTGCTGCGATGACCGTTTCTAAAACGACCACTGGGTACACGGTTTGCGAACAGTTGGTGAAAGTGAGATCATGATGGACGGCGACATTCGTACAAACACCTATGACGATGGTTCGACCGATTTCCAAACCGGCGAACAGAAAATCCGTAACTTCAACATCAACTTTGGCCCGCAGCACCCTGCGGCGCACGGCGTGTTGCGTTTGGTGCTGGAACTGGACGGCGAAGTGGTCGAGCGCTGCGATCCGCACATCGGCTTGCTGCACCGTGGCACCGAAAAGCTGATGGAAAGCCGCACCTATCTGCAAAACCTGCCGTATTTTGACCGGCTTGATTACGTTGCCCCGATGAACCAGGAACATGCCTGGTGTCTGGCGATTGAAAAGCTGACGAATACGCCGGTGCCGCGCCGCGCCTCGCTGATCCGGGTGCTCTTTTGCGAAATTGGCCGGGTGCTGAACCACCTGTTGAACGTCACCACACAAGCGCTGGATGTTGGCGCGCTGACCCCACCGCTCTGGGGCTTTGAAGAGCGTGAGCAGTTGATGGTGTTTTATGAACGTGCCTGTGGTGCGCGTCTGCACGCCGCCTATTTCCGCCCCGGTGGGGTGCATCAGGACCTGACACCGGAATTGCTCGATGACATTGAAAAATGGGCCGAACAGTTCCTCAAAGGTTTCATGGTCGATATCGATGGGCTGCTGACCGAAAACCGGATTTTCAAACAGCGCAATGCCGATATCGGTGTGGTGACCGAACAGGACATTCTGGATTACGGGTTCAGTGGTGTGATGGTACGCGGCTCTGGTCTTGCATGGGACCTGCGCCGTGCGCAGCCTTATGAATGTTACGACGAATTTGAATTCCAGATTCCGGTGGGCAAGAACGGCGATTGCTATGATCGTTACCTCTGCCGGATGGAGGAAATGCGCCAGTCGACCTACATCATCCAGCAGGCGATTGAGAAGTTGCGCGCGCCCGAAGGACAGGGCGATGTGCTGGCCCGGGGCAAGATCACCCCGCCATCCCGCACCGCGATGAAGACCGACATGGAAAGCCTGATCCACCACTTCAAACTTTATACCGAAGGCTTCCACGTGCCTGCGGGCGAAGTCTACTGCCCGGTTGAAGCGCCCAAAGGCGAGTTTGGCGTGTACCTCGTTGCCGATGGCTCCAACAAACCCTACCGCGCCAAGATCCGCGCGCCGGGGTTTTTGCATTTGCAGGCGATGGATTTCATTTCCAAGGGCCATCAGTTGGCTGATGTTGCCGCAATCATTGGCACCATGGATGTGGTGTTTGGGGAGATTGATCGGTGATCAGCCGCCCCGTTTTTCTTTTCGCTGAAAATACTCCCGCCGGAGGCATCTGTCGCCACCGCATGCACGAAAGCCTATTCTGATGCTCCGTCGTCTACACCCCGACCAACCCGCCTCATTCGCCTTCACCCCCGCCAATCAGGCATGGGCCGAGGCGCAGATCACCAAATATCCCGAAGGCCGTCAGGCCAGCGCCATCATTCCGCTGTTGTGGCGGGCGCAGGAACAGGAAGGCTGGCTTAGCCGTCCGGCGATTGAGCATGTGTCCGAGATGCTGGGCCTTGCCTATATTCGAGGTCTCGAGGTTGCGACATTCTACTTCATGTTCCAGTTGCAACCGGTTGGTTCTGTGGCACATATTCAGGTGTGTGGCACCACCTCCTGCATGATCTGCGGGGCCGAAGATCTGGTGGCCGTTTGCAAAGAGCGCATCGCCCAGCATGCACATGAGTTGAGCAGTGATGGTAAATTCAGCTGGGAAGAGGTCGAATGCCTCGGCTCCTGCTCGAACGCGCCGATGGCCCAGATCGGCAAGGATTACTATGAGGATCTGACCAGCGCGCGTCTGAATGAGATTCTGGATGAACTGGCTGCGGGCCGGGTGCCGACACCGGGGCCGCAAAATGGCCGCTACGCCGCAGAGCCGCTCAGCGGTCTGACCAGCCTGAAAGACCATGACAGCGGTAAAACGCAGTATAATGCCAGCGTGCAATTGGCGGTGGATATTGGTGACACGGTCAAGCGCATTGATGGCACCGAAGTGCCGCTGCTGGCCCCATGGCAGGGCAAGCCGGCCAATTCGGCAAAGAAACCGAAAGCCAAGCCAGCCACCAAAGGGCCCGTTCCGAGCAAGGGACAGCCTGCGGATGCGACGGGGGTGACGGTGCAACAGGCCAAGAATCAATCCAAGGCCAAGCCACCATCAAAATCTGACCCGAAACCTGCAAAAGCAGACACAGCTGTACAAGAATATGACACACCGGGCAAAAAGCCACGCACGATGAAGGCCCCGCGAAAAGCAGGTGCGGATGACCTCAAACTGATCAGAGGGGTTGGCCCAAAGCTTGAGACCTTGCTCAACACAATGGGGTTTTACCACTACGATCAGATCGCCAAATGGGGCGCAGACGAAGTCGCATGGGTGGATCAAAACCTCGAAGGGTTCAAAGGCCGCGTGAGCCGGGACAATTGGGTCGATCAGGCCAGCAGTCTGGCCTCAGGTGAAGAAACCGAATTTTCGAAACGCGCAAAGAAAGACGGCATCTATAAATAAGCCGCATTTTCCGCAGAAGCGGGGAGAGGGACAAACATGAGTAACACATCCGAAAAAGAGGCCTGCACAAAGCGATGCTGGTATATGGGCGGCGGCATTGGATTGCTTTTGGCGCTTATTTTGTGGGGGATCGGCGGTTGGGGCTTCGTGTCATCCGTCTTTGCCGGGATCATCGTTGCGGTGATCGCAGGATGGCTTTTGCAGAATTTCCTGTGCGCAGGGATTGAAACAGCGCCATCTGCATCCAGCAGTTCAGCCTCGCAAAGCCGCCCGGCAAGCCAGTCCGCTGCGGTTGCGTCAACAGCGACAACTGCGGGCGCTGCGGCACCTGCTGCGGCCAAGGCATCAACCGCCGCCAACGCGGACCAAAACACCACGGCGTCGGGCTTGATGAGCGATCCTGTCGCGAAGGAACCGGACAACAAAACGGCGGCGAAAAAACCCGCTGCAAAGAAGAAGGCTCCGGCCGAAAAGACCACAGCGAAAAAGACTGCGGCCAAATCGGCAGGGTCGGCAACAACCAGTTCCGAACCAGTGGCAGCACCGGCAGCCAAGAAACCTGCCGCCAAGAAAGCAACCGCCAAGAAAGCAGAAGCTGCGCCAGCGGCTGCAAAAACTGCATCCAAGAAGGCGGCAGCCGCCCCCGCCAAGGCAGCAGCAAAACCAAAAGCAGCGGCCAAGCCTGCGCGCAAGCCCGTTGCGGCGGATGGCAAGCCAGAAATGCTGAGCAAAGCCCGCGCAGGCGGCGCGGATGATCTCAAGCTGATCAGCGGTGTTGGGCCAAAACTGGAAGGCACCCTGAACGAATTGGGCGTTTACCATTACGATCAGGTTGCGGGATGGCGCAAAAAGGAAATCGAATGGGTCGATGCCCGTTTGCGTTTCAAAGGCCGGATTGAGCGGGACGGTTGGATCGCACAGGCCAAGATATTGGCAAAAGGCGGCGAGACTGAGTTCTCAAAGCGCAAGAAAAAGACCTGAGCCGGGGCAGGGTGATCCATGACCAACGCCGACGACAAAGCACTTGCACGCAAAGGCCAGACAGTTGGTCTGGTCATTGCTGTAACGATGGTTTTGTGGGTGGCGGCACAATGGGTCGGCCCTGCGATGGGGTTGCCTGGGCGCTTTGCCCTGCTGTTTGATTTCGCAGCATTGGCGGCGCTTTTCTGGGCAATGGTCGTGATTTATCAGATGTGGCAGGCCCGCAGGGCCGCCAAAGAAAACCAAAGGTAGGCGTCATGCTTCAAGATAAAGACCGCATTTTTACCAACATCTACGGTATGCATGACCGCACGCTGAAAGGCGCGCAGGGGCGCGGCCATTGGGATGGCACCGCCGGCATCATCAAGAAGGGCCGCGACTGGATCATTGATCAGATGAAGGCATCCGGTCTGCGTGGACGTGGCGGTGCGGGTTTCCCTACGGGTCTTAAATGGTCCTTCATGCCCAAGGAAAGTGACGGCCGCCCCTCTTATCTGGTGGTTAATGCGGACGAATCCGAGCCCGGCACCTGTAAGGACCGTGAGATCATGCGCCATGATCCACATACGCTGGTTGAAGGTTGTCTGATCGCGAGTTTCGCGATGAACGCGCATGCCTGCTATATCTATATCCGTGGCGAGTATATTCGCGAAAAAGAGGCGCTTCAGGCCGCAATTGATGAGGCTTACGCCGCGGGTCTGCTGGGCAAGAACGCCTGCAAGTCCGGGTGGGATTTTGACCTTTATCTGGCGCATGGTGCCGGGGCCTATATCTGTGGCGAGGAAACCGCATTGCTGGAAAGCCTGGAAGGCAAAAAGGGCATGCCACGGATGAAGCCGCCGTTCCCTGCGGGTGCGGGTCTTTATGGCTGTCCGACCACGGTGAACAACGTTGAATCGATTGCCGTTGTGCCGACAATTTTGCGGCGCGGGCCGGAATGGTTCGCGGGCTTTGGGCGTCCGAACAATGCGGGTACCAAGCTCTTTGCGATATCTGGTCACGTGAACAACCCTTGCGTCGTCGAAGAGGCGATGAGCATTGGGTTTGAGGAATTGATCGAAAAACACTGCGGCGGTATTCGCGGTGGCTGGGACAATCTCAAGGCGGTGATCCCCGGTGGGTCGTCGGTGCCAATGATTCCCGGCGCGCAGATGCGCGATGCGATTATGGATTTTGATTATCTGCGCGAACAACGCTCGGGCCTCGGCACGGCAGCGGTGATCGTGATGGACAACAACACCGATGTGATCAAAGCGATCTGGCGGTTGTCGAAATTCTACAAGCACGAAAGCTGTGGCCAGTGCACACCGTGCCGTGAAGGTACCGGATGGATGATGCGGGTGATGGACCGTTTGGTGACAGGCGATGCGGAGCCTGAGGAAATCGACATGTTGCTGGATGTGACCAAGCAGGTCGAGGGGCATACGATCTGCGCTTTGGGCGATGCGGCGGCCTGGCCGATTCAAGGTCTGATCCGGCATTTCCGCGATGAGATTGAGGACCGGATCAAGCACAAGCGGACAGGACGGGTGAGCGCGGCGGTGGCGGCGGAGTGAGATTTCTACTTGTTGTTGCCGTTTTTGTGTTCGGAGGCGTACAGATGCCCCTTGCACAGGCAAACCGGGATGGCTTTCAACGCGTTCTGGTCGCGGGCCCGGTGCCTGAGATTTTGGCGGCACGGTTTTTGGCCAGACGCCTTGCAAAGGGCTGTGCACGGATTGATGTGCATGCCGATGTCGAGCTGGATGTTTCAGCCTTGCGATTTTCCCGGCCGGACGAATTTTTTGCAGTGAAGTCCATCTCGGTTGCGGCGGCAGCGCGACGTTTGTCGAATGAGTTTGATGCTGAGAACAACACGCCTTTTAGATTGGATACCTCGCGTGGCCCCCTTGATCCGGCTGTGTGCAAGGCGGCTGAGCGGCGGGTTGGTTTGGACAACCTTGTGGGCCTGATGCTGGACATTTAATCAATATTTGCGACTGGCACCGGACCTCACGTTTCTTTTTTCCAGGGAGAATGCACCATGCAGCAATTCGCTGAATACAGTCACGCCATCGCTTCGCTCGGTCTGTGGGCTTTGATCAGTCTCATTCTCGCGGGCCTGTCCACACGGGGGCGCACGCCGGAAAATCGTTGTGATTGTGGTAAGCCAAAGCGGGACTATGCCAACCCTGTCTATCGGGCTGACCGCGCGTTCATGAATGCGATTGAGAATTCCGGTCCCTTCATTGGCGCAACCATTGCTGCGATACTTGCCGGGGCCACGCCGTTCTGGGTGAACCTCTTTGCGTCGGTGTTCATCGTATCGCGCGTCGCTATGGCAATTGTTCACATCCGCACAGAAAACCAACCTGCACGTTCTGCGATGTTTATGATCGGATTTGTCTGCATGGTCGGTTTGGCCCTGCTGGCCGTGATCGCGGCTTTCTAAGACCATGAAACAACCCGCAGGCCATCACCTTGCCGAGTTGAACCTTGGTATTCTCAAATACGACTGGGACGACCCGCGGGTGCAGGGGTTTGTCGATGGCCTTGATCTGGTCAACGGTGTGGCGCAACGCAGCCCCGGTTTTATCTGGATGATGTCCGAAGATGAGATGAACCAGGAGCAGCGTGCCTCGGATGGCGCTTTGGGCGGCAATCCTCGCACGGCGAGCACGCTTTCGGTCTGGCGCGATGTCTCATCCCTTGAGCATTTTGTTTGGAACACGGTGCACAAGCAATTCTATGATCGCAAGGCAGAATGGTACGATGCGGTTGAGAGCCTGCGTTTTGCCATGTGGTGGGTGCCGATTGGCCATCAACCCACAATGACCGAGGCGATGGCGCGGTTTCGGCATCTGGGCGACCACGGCGACAGTGATCATGCCTTTGGCTGGGCCCATGTGAAACAAGCGCAGCTGTGGAAGACCAAAAGTTGCGATGAGGGAACAGCGGCATAATGGGATTCTTCCGAAACATCTGGGATGGATTGCTGAGCCTTGGGGCGGCGATCCTTTCGTTTGCGATTTTTGCGGTCCCCGTCTGGGCGACCCATCAGGCGATCACCTATGGGATTGTACCGATCTGGGCCTATGCGGCGCTGGTGGGTCTGGTCTATATCGGCGGTAATCTGACGATCGCATTTTTGCGCAAAGCTCTGGATGGGGTGGCACCGCTAAAAGAGAGGAAGAGACGATGAAAGACATGCATCTGGCGGAATTGAATGTGGGGCGTTTGTTGGCCGCAACTGACGATCCGCGCGTCAAGGAATTCATGGATAACCTCGACCGCATCAACGGCCTTGGCAAACGCATGCCGGGATTCGTCTGGATGATGGAAGGATCAGGTGAGCCGGGCACCGGCAATACCGAGGCTGCGATTGGGGGTGACCCGCAATATGTTTCGAATCTGACAGTCTGGCAAAGCGTCGAGACACTGGAGAAATTCGTTTGGGGCACGATCCACAAGCAGTTTTATGAAAAGCGCGAAGAATGGTTTGAGGTACTGGGGGCGATGCATTTTGTGATGTGGTGGGTGCCAAAGGGCCATCAACCGACACTGGATGAGGCATTGGCCCGGCTGGAGCATCTGCGTGAGAATGGCGACAGCGATCACGCCTTTGGATGGTCCCATTTGAAACAGGCGCAGATGTGGCAAAGCCACGGGTGCACACAGGCGAAGGTTGCCTGAACCGGCGTTTTGCAGAATAACGGAAGCGAAGACGATAAAGTGGGGCGACCTAGCGCCTCCGGCCGCAAGAGCAGGACAGGTTGAGATGTGGAAATTCAAGTTCCCCCAAGAGGGCGATGTGGCTGCAGACATCCGCGAACGCTATGGCTTTGATGGTGATCTGCTTGATATCTATGCGGGCAACAAGGGGGCGAAAGTCCATAAATGGCATCATTATCTGCCGATCTATGATCGCTATTTTTCCCGCTATCGGGGCACCCCGGTCAAATTCCTTGAGATTGGTGTGAACAATGGTGGCAGCCTGCAGATGTGGCGACGGTACCTGGGCAAGGATGCTGTGATTTGCGGTGTTGATATCAACCCCGACTGTGCTCAGTACGATGGCCAGTCTGCGATGGTGCGGATTGGCTCACAGGATGACCCTGCGTTTCTGGCCGATGTGGTCCGCGAAATGGGCGGTGTTGATGTGGTCCTAGATGATGGCAGCCACCAGATGGAGCATGTTCATACATCGCTCGAGGTTTTATTTCCGCTTCTGACCATGGGGGGTACCTATATGATCGAGGATTTGCATACTTCCTATATCGCGCGGTTTGGCGGCGGGTTTAAACAGCCGGGAAATTTCTTTAATACGGTGCGCAGGATGATAGATGATATGCACATGTGGTATCACAATAAGGGCAAACCGCAGGTGCCTGCATTGGCGCGTGAATTCAGCGGCGTGCATGTGCATGATTCTATTGTCGTTATCGACAAGGCAGAACTACAGCGACCGACACATTCAAGGGTACAGAAATGAAGAAATCAACTTTGGTAATTCTGGCTTTGATCACAGCCGGGCTGATGGCGGGCTGCACCAAGAAATCAGATCGCATTTTGTTTGACGGCAAATACTTTCGCACCAAGGTCAGCAAAGTTGATAAGCAACGCGATGTATTTCTGGTGACCGTCAGTGAGCCAGGAAAATCCATTGATGGTGCCCGCGAGGCGGGGCGGCATGCAGGCGTGTCTTATTGTGTGAAAAACTACGGTAATTCGGACATCGATTGGTCGATCGGACCAGACATGGAACAACTGCGGATCAGCGACAACAAGTTGATCTTTCAAGGCACTTGTCCCCAGTGATCAGATGCGCGGCATATCGCGCGCAATTGTCCAAAGGGCGCACTGATATTGCATATCAGCATCGCAAATCCCCATGTGCGGATCGGGCCATTGTGCCCGGCGTACATGAGGAGCGTAAAAATGCGTAAGATATTGATTATACTGTTGAGCGTTGGCCTGCTGGGAACACCTGTCGCGGCCAAACAGCCCTTGAACAAGGTGGCGGCCATCGACGATGCGCTTTTTGATTTGGGGATCGCGGACCGCGTCCGCAAAAACTGTCCAACAATCAGCGCGCGGGTGTTTCGGGCCATCACCTATGTCCGAAAACTAGAATCAGAAGCCAAGGCTTTGGGCTATACAAGCGCGGAAATAGAGGCCTACACCGACAGCGAGGCCGACAAAGCACGTTTACGGGCAAAAGCAGCTGCATTTTTCAAGGCAAAGGGGGTCGATACTTCGGACCCGCAAAGCTATTGTGCCTTTGGACGTGCAGAGATTCAAAAATCGAGCCGTATAGGTTCGTTACTAAAAGCGAAATGAGCATATGAGCGATATCCGCAAGATCATCATCGACGGCAAGGAAATCGAAGCCGAGGGTGCGATGACACTCATTCAGGCCTGTGAATTGGCGGGCGTGGAAATCCCACGTTTTTGCTATCACGAACGCCTGACGATTGCGGGCAATTGCCGGATGTGTCTTGTGGAAGTTGTTGGTGGTCCACCCAAGCCTGCGGCATCCTGCGCGATGCAGGTCAAGGATTTGCGTCCCGGACCCGAAGGGCAGCCGCCCGTGGTAAAGACCAATTCACCGATGGTAAAAAAAGCCCGCGAGGGCGTGATGGAGTTTCTGCTGATCAATCACCCGCTGGATTGCCCGATCTGCGATCAGGGGGGCGAATGTGATTTGCAGGATCAGGCGATGGCCTACGGCGTTGATTTCAGCCGGTTCCGCGAACCCAAACGTGCCAGCACCGATCTGGATCTGGGGCCGCTGGTCGAAACCCACATGACACGCTGCATTTCCTGCACCCGTTGCGTACGTTTCACCACCGAGGTCGCGGGCATTCATCAGATGGGCCAGACAGGCCGGGGTGAGGATGCTGAGATCACAGCGTATCTGGGGCAAACGCTCGACAGCAATCTGCAGGGCAACATCATTGATCTGTGTCCGGTTGGCGCGCTGGTCAGCAAGCCTTATGCGTTTACCGCGCGGCCTTGGGAGTTGAGCAAGACCGAAAGCATCGACGTGATGGATGCGCTGGGGTCCAATATCCGTGTCGATACCAAAGGCCGCGAAGTGATGCGGATCTTGCCGCGCAACCATGATGGCGTGAACGAGGAATGGATTTCCGACAAGACGCGTTTTGTCTGGGACGGGTTGCGCCGCCAGCGGTTGGACACGCCCTATTTGCGCGAGAATGGCAAACTGCGCCCGGCGGAATGGCCAGAGGCGCTGGCCGCTGCTGCTGCTGCGATGAAAGATAAGAAGGTCGCTGGCTTGGTCGGTGATCTGGTGTCGGTTGAAGCGGCCTATGCGCTTAAAACGATGATCGAGGGGCAGGGTGGTGTTGTCGAGTGCCGCACCGATGGGGCCAAACTGCCAGCGGGGAACCGTTCAGGCTATGTTGGGACCGCAACCATTGAAGACATTGACAGCGCCCAGATGATCCAGTTGATCGGGACAAACCCGGCGATTGAAGCACCAGTGCTTAACGCACGTATCCGCAAGGCTTGGGCGCGGGGGGCCAATATCGGATTGATCGGTGAAGCCGTCGATCTGACCTACGAATACGCGCATATGGGCACTGACCGCGCGGCGCTGGACAAGGTGCTGGGCACCAAATTCAAACAGGTTCTTGACGTGCCGTCCCTTGTGATCGTCGGCCAGGGCGCGCTGCGCGAGGCGGATGGTGCCGCTGTGCTGGCCGCCGCGATGGAACTGGCCGAAAAGACTGACAGCAAGTTGATGGTGCTGCACACGGCGGCGGGCCGGGTGGGTGCGATGGACATCGGTGCGGTTGCACCGGGCGGCATGGACGATGTGTCGGGTGCCGATGTGGTCTATAACCTTGGCGCGGATGAGGTCGACATCGCTGCGGGCCCGTTTGTGATCTATCAAGGCTCGCATGGGGATCGCGGTGCGCACCGCGCGGATATCATCCTGCCGGGTGCCGCCTATACCGAGGAACCGGGTTTGTTTGTGAACACCGAAGGGCGGCCACAACTGGCATCGCGCGCAGGGTTCGCGCCGGGCCAAGCCAAGGAAAACTGGGCGATCCTGCGGGCATTGAGCGCAGAGATGGGCGCGACATTGCCGTTTGATTCCATTGCGGCATTGCGCAAGTTGCTGGTAAAGGATGTGCCGCATCTGGCTGATGTTGATCAGGTGCCGGAAAACGAATGGTCCGCGTTGCCCAAGGGCAAACTGGGCAAAGCCAGCTTTGCGCCGGCGCTCTCGGATTTTTACCTCTCGAACCCGATTGCACGCGCAAGCGAATTGATGGCGGAATTGTCGTCAAATGCGGCCGCGCGCCGTGCCAACCCAATGGCGGCGGAGTGAAGGCCATGTTGGCCCTCGTCCCTGTCCTGTTAGCCGCCTGCGAACCTCAGGTGCCAACGGCAGAGGATTTTATCCCTGAATACAAAGGGGTAGAGACCACCTTGCTTGACGGCGATCTGGTGCAGTTCAACGTGGCGATGACCAAAGCGCTGTCAACGCGTGACGTATCGGACTATGCGGAATGTGCAGCGGCACAATATACGCTGATCCGTGGCTATGGTTTTGCACGTCATCTGCGGACAAATGTGACCCAAGAGGCTGGCATATGGCGGGCAGATGCTGTTTACACAATCTCGCCAAGCCTGCCACGGGGCTTGAAGACAATTGATGCCGAAGTAACCGCACAGAATTGTGCGGAAAAGGGCATTCCGGCGGTGTGAGGGACTATGGCTGACTTCTTTTACAACACATATCTGGGCATTGGCCTGCTGACTGTCGGTCAGGTGTTGCTGCTGGTGGTGCCGCTGCTGTTGGCGCTGGCGTTCCTGATGTATGCGGACCGCAAAATCTGGGCTGCGGTGATGATGCGGCGTGGCCCTAACGTTGTTGGCGTCTTTGGCCTGTTGCAGTCCTTTGCAGATTTCCTGAAATACATCGTCAAGGAAGTGGTCGTGCCTGCGGGTGCGGACCGTCCAGTGTTTTTCCTGGCCCCGATGATATCCTTTGTCATGGCGATGATCGCATGGGCGGTGATCCCGTTTAACGAAGGCTGGATCCTTGCCGATATCAACGTGGCGATCCTGTATGTCTTCGCGATTTCCTCGCTCGAAGTTTACGGTGTGATCATGGGCGGTTGGGCGTCGAACTCGAAATACCCCTTCCTCGGCTCGCTGCGGTCCGCCGCTCAGATGATTTCATATGAAGTTTCCATCGGTTTGATCATCATCGGGGTGATCCTGTCGACGGGCTCGATGAATTTTACCTCGATTGTGAACGCGCAGGACGGCGACTGGGGCATCTTCAACTGGTACTTCCTGCCGCATTTCCCGATGCTGATCCTGTTCTTTATCAGCGCCTTGGCCGAAACCAACCGGCCGCCGTTTGACCTTCCGGAAGCGGAATCAGAACTGGTGGCGGGTTATCAGGTTGAGTATTCCTCGACACCTTTCCTGCTTTTCATGATTGGTGAACTGGTCGCGGTTGTGCTGATGTGCGCGCTGGTGTCGCTGTTGTTCTTTGGTGGCTGGTTGTCACCCATTCCATTCCTGCCTGACGGGTTCTTGTGGATGTTCATCAAGATGCTGATGGTGTTCTTCATGTTCTCGATGGTCAAGGCTATCACGCCGCGCTACCGCTATGACCAACTGATGCGTCTGGGTTGGAAAGTGTTCCTGCCGTTCTCATTGTTCTGGGTGGTGTTCGTGGCCTTTGCGGCGAAATTTGACTGGTTCTGGGGCGTCTATGCCCGCTGGACAGTAGGGGGCTGAGATGGCACAGACCGATTATACCCGCGCGGCAAAATATTTTCTGCTGCAAGATTATGCCAAGGCGTTCATGCTGGGCATGCGGTACTTCTTTGCGCCTAAAGTCACGCTGAACTATCCGCATGAAAAGGGGCCGCTTTCCCCGCGCTTTCGTGGTGAACACGCGCTGCGCCGCTATCCGAACGGCGAGGAACGCTGCATCGCGTGCAAGCTCTGCGAAGCGATCTGCCCGGCACAGGCGATCACCATCGACGCGGAACCCCGCGAAGACGGCAGCCGTCGCACCACGCGCTATGACATCGACATGACCAAATGCATTTATTGCGGTTTCTGTCAGGAAGCCTGCCCGGTGGATGCGATTGTCGAAGGTCCGAATTTCGAGTTCTCAACAGAGACCCGTGAAGAGCTGTATTACGACAAGAACAAACTGTTGGAGAACGGTGACCGCTGGGAGGCCGAGATTGCCCGGAACCTTGAAATGGATGCGCCGTACCGATGACAGATCCCACAAACCCCTTTGAAGCGATGATGAAACAGGCGCAGGAAATGGCAAAGTCGTTTCCGGCGATGGATGCGTTTTCGCCGAAAGGTTTTGAGGCGATGATGGGCACGATGCCCAAGGAATTGATGGAAACCTTCTTTGGCAACACGCTGAACCCTGATGGGCTTGACGCGCGCACGCGGTTGTTGCTGACGCTGGCCGGGCTGACCATGCAGGGTGCACAAAACGATGTGGCGATGCGCCAGACCGTCCGTCACGCGCTGGAGGCAGGGGCCACCAAGCAGCACATCATTGAGACAATTGGACAGATGTCGGTTTTTGCCGGCATCCCCGCCATGACCCGCGCGCTGGAACTGGCGCAGACGGTGTTGGATGAAAAGGCGGATACTAAAAAGGAAGACGGGGCATGACGGTCTTTTCATTCTATCTGTTTGCGATCAGCGTGATCGCTGGCGGCCTGTTTACCGTGATCAGCCGTAATCCCGTGCATTCGGTGCTGTGGCTGATCCTGTCGTTTCTCAGTGCGGCAGGGCTGTTCGTGCTGTTGGGCGCGGAATTTGTCGCGATGTTGCTGATCATCGTCTATGTCGGCGCGGTTGCGGTGCTGTTCCTGTTTGTCGTCATGATGCTGGACGTTGATTTCGCCGAACTGAAGGCCGAAATGGCGCGCTATATGCCGCTGGCCTTGCTGATTGGTCTGGTGATCCTGATGCAGTTTGTCATGGCCTTTGGCGCATGGGAAACCAACGCGGCCGCCGAAGGGCTGCGCGCGCAA